>NZ_JBNPWQ010000024.1:0-101242 GCF_050433745.1 Sphingobacterium sp. HSC-15S19 | reverse complement strand
GCAGATTGAAAAATAGGGGTCAATATCGAAATGATGAAAAAAGCTATGCTTGTACCACAGAAATCCAATCCTAAAATTTATTTAGGACACATATGGTAATGTATATTAAAAAGGTTTAATACATGCATTAATAGATTTATAGTTAACATCAACTCCATAGATATAACTAATTGTATATTAATACACTTGAATTGATATCAATAAGCGTCATTTTTTGTATTTGATTTAAATAATGTTGCTATATAATAAACAATAGTAATAAATACATAAAGATTATTAAACATAAAGGTAATACACAGACAGTATCTTGCAGATAAGTTAAGTATTTACAATCAATAAAAAAGTATTAATCATTTTATACATAAGGGTAGGGTTATATTAGCGTGGATAATTAAAGCATTTTGTTTGGCCGACAAATTAGGAGTTTTCTTGTAAACCTAAATAAATAACAAGTAGGCATTGTCAAAGCCTAATCCAAAGCGACGGAAAATTAAATAAAATTGTAATGAAAAAAATTAACGAATTGTCGTTAGACACTAAGCTACAAGATAGCAAAAATCCTTTGTTTGAAAAACGCACTGTTTCAGAATTGTCCGATAGCGAAATGGCTGCGATTGATGGTGGTACTACCCCAGCATGTTTTAGTATTAGTCTATTAATAACATTGACTCTAATACCTTACCCTGCGTATTAATTTTTGTTTTAAGGTCATCTATTGATGACCTTAAATATTTTTTATATGAATAGTAAAAATATAAAGTGGATAAAATATTGTTTATCAATTCTGTTACTATTATTGACCAGATTAGTAGATATAGTATTCACATATCAATATACTCCCAATTTGAGTAAAGAAGGAAATCCGCTGGTGGTTTATTTTAATTTTGGTTGGGCGGAAATATTAATATGTCAGTTTGTTGGGATAATCTTAATTAGTTGGCTACTATATAGCCATATATTTAATAAAAGCAATATGAACCCGGAGGTTAATGGCCTTTCGTTTAACTCTTTTGCTTTACATCAATATTACGGCGCCGAATATTTATCTATTTCAAAGAAGTGGAATGTATTTTTGGATTATCCAAAAGGATTTCAAAGGAATAAATATATTCTAGGCTGGGTGCTCCCGCAGGCTGCAATTGTCGTCGGACTGCAACTTGTAATAATTCATATCTTTCTGAGGGAAAACCAAACATTTAGAAGTAATTACCGCATTATACTACCATGGATATATGTATTATTAGTCTTATCTGTTTTTTTATGTTTTTATTTATATATGAGAGTAAAATTTACAAATTATAAGCGAGCTAATAGATCCGATGTTCAGATTCTGTAGGGCTCAAAAATGAGCTAAATGATTTTTCATTGGATATGTATTACCTAATCGAATATAAATCAGGCAAATGGTTCCATTCTTTCCTTTAATATTATTAAAACTTGAGATAAACCACAGTTATATTGCAATAGCAAACTGATTAAATACAAACAATAAAGGTATTCTCGGGATAAGTGTCATAAAACTTAGCACAAGATTATAGTTATATGTTAACTCTCGTCTAATTATTCCAAAGAAAGATACCTCTAGTAGGTGGTTTTAGCTTTGTACCCTTAACATCATGTCATATTGATTTTGTAATATGATGTTTTAAAATTGTATTTAGCTTAAATTTCACTTTACTTCTAAAAATACTAATTACTTCAATTTATAATTGATATTGAAGATTATGGAAGTTTTTTACTTCAATGTACGAGTTAAAAAAATGATTATTAAAATTATATAATATTATTAATGAGAAGTCTTGTCGTCTGCTCGAGTAATTTCGAGAATTACTATAGCAAGTGTATTTTTAATGGAAGTTTATCCTTGGACGGTCATATAATCAATTATGCTTTAATTGAAAGTGAAGATCCCCATTTCGATCCGGAACTATATCCAAATCATGTATTGTTAAAAAAAACCGCATTTTCTTGTAATTACAGAGAGATAGCATCGATGCTCAATGCATATTCCAAAATATCAATGCTGAAAAACGAAATAAAATATTATGCTATAGGTTCTGAATTTGTTGCAACCGTTATTGGTGTTGGAAAAAATGTCAAAAATCTAAAATTAATGGATAGAGTGATACCTAACGGAGAGTATCCCTTTACTAATTCGCCAGATATTACACCAGGCCTACCAACGAACCACGCTTCAAGAGAAATTGAAATTTTGCCTGCGGAAAAACTTTTTAAAATACCTGACTTGCTGGAGGATAATGTTGCCTCAGCATTTACGATCGGAGCACAAACTACTTATTCAATGATTGACAAACTAGACATAAAGACAGGGAAAAAAGTCTTAATAACAGGAATAAGTTCTAATACTTCTCTTTTTGCACTGAATGCATTAAAAAATATGAATGTATCAGTTTTCGGGACATCCCGAGATCCGAGACACCGAAAGAAGCTTCTTGACATAGGACTAGATGATTTTTTTGTTTTAACGGAAAGTGTAGACAATATCTTAGAGAATCCCGAAATAAACAAGTTTGTAGCTCATAATGGAGGATTCGATTATATAATCGATCCATTTGCAGATGTCCATCTTTTTAAAATTTTGGAAGTGATGAACATGGGGGCGAAATATATTTCTTGTGGTGTAGCCGAACAGTTTCGAATCAAAAATGAACTGGTGCAAATTAATCTGATCTTCGCGAGAATAATTCAGAACAACCTATCTATTCTTGGGAACTGTTTAGGAACTACTGAGAATCTATCAAGAGCCGTAGAGGATTATATTACAGGCAGGCTACAAGTGGTTATAGATTCTGTTTTTAAAGGAGATATTAAAGGATTTATTGAGAGATCTTTCTTAAGCAAAGAAAGACTTGGAAAAGTTGTCTTTAGATATGATTAAATAATATGTTAATAATCTACAAGTACTGTAAATAATAATAAATGTCTGAACCTTTATGCGAATATGAGCAAATAAAAAATAGGGAAATATTTTACTTAGGAGAGATATCTACATCATCTAAAGTTCTATATATCTTTTTATTGGCTCTGGTTATAATTTCGGTTTCTGCCTTACCGTTTATTAAGGTCACTATAAACTCTTCATCTCCTGCTATAATTCAAACAGCTTTGACAAACGAGGTTGTAATGGCAACTGTTGAAGGAAAGATTACAAAATTGAGTTTTAAAGATAATTTGCGAGTTCATGCCGGAGATACACTATTTTGGATAGACAATAGTGCTCAAAAAAGTAATATAAATGTCCTTCAGAATCAGAAAAAACTATTGCTGGATAACCTTAATGATTTGAAACTATTTAATTCGATTTCTAATTTCGATGGTCGTCCTAATTTTCGAACTCGAAAGTATCAAATAGAATACGATCAAATGCTTCTCCAAAAGAAGGAAATCATGTTTAGGTATAAAAAAATAGCAAAAGATTTTGAAAGAAGTGAGACTTTGTTCAATCGAAAGGTAATTTCAGCGAGTGAATGGGAGGTTGAAAAGCTGAGATATGATGGAGTCAAAAGTGAATTGGAGATGTTAGCTGAAAAGTCTAAATCTCGCTTTAGTTCTGATGAGTACAGTTTAGCACAAGAGTTGAGTAACATAGATAAGCAAATTATTCAATTTCAAGACGCTAACGTACGTAGTGTGGTTATAGCTAATATATCAGGAACAATTTATAGAAGTAGCGGAGTTCAGCAGGGGTCTTTTGTCCGGCTAGGGCAGCAAATCGGAGAGATTAGCCCGACCAGTTCATTGATTGCAGTTTGTTATGTCTCGCCTAAGGATATTGGATTTATTTCCTTAGATCAAAAGGTAAGATTGCAACTGGACGCTTTTAGCTATATCGATTGGGGAACTCTTATCGGAAGAGTAGTCGAAATAAATGACGAAGTTGTAATGATGGAGAATAAGCCTTTCTTCGTTGTAAAATGTAGCCTAGAAACCAGTTTTTTAAAGTTAAGCAACGGTCGAAAAGGTATCATTAAGAAAGGTATGACATCAACAGCCAATTTTGAATTAACTGAACGGAGTCTTTGGCAATTAATTTTTGACAAAATGCACAATTGGTTAAATCCCAACGTAACAACACAATAATTCCTTATGAAAATTAATCTTAAGCAGCACGACGCCTTTGATTGTGGAGCGGTTTGTCTTGCTAGCATTTGTGCGTATTATCATCTTAAGATTCCTATAGCTAAAACAAGGCAATTAGCGAATACAGACAAGAAGGGTACGACATTATTAGGGCTTGTAGAGGCCGCAAGGAAAATTGGATTTGATGCCAAAGGAGTAAAATGTAGTAAGGACGATTTGCTCGAGATGCCATTCCCATGTATTGCTCATATCAATTCAAAAGAAAAATTCCCCCATTATGTAGTTATTTATAAAGCAACGAAAACCTATTTTAAAATAATGGATCCCGAGGTTGGCAAGATCATTAAATACAAGAGGGAGCAGTTTTATAAAGAATGGACCTCTATATTGATAGTGCTAAGTCCAAATAGTGATTTTAAAAGTGGGAGTTTAAATGTTTCCAAAAAGCTTCTTTATTGGAAATTGCTACAGCCAAAAGCGAGTCTCATTTTTCAAATTATTCTGGGGGCATTACTCTACACTATACTAGGCCTAGGTAATTCGATATATATTCAAAAAATTACAGATTTTGTTATACCGAACTTCAACGGGAACCTTTTGAACGTCTTAGGTTTAATAATGCTATTCGTTATTGTAACTCAGGTAACCATTGGATTTATCAGAACACTTTTCACAATTAAGTTGGGCCAAATGCTCGATTTACGACTAATACTTGGATATTATACACATTTACTTGATCTACCTCAGGCTTTTTTCGACAATATGAGAGTAGGTGAAATTGTTAGTAGGATCAATGATGCAGTTAAAATTAGAGTCTTTATAAATGAAGTTTTAGTAACAATACTGGTCAATTTTGGAATTGTCTTTTTTTCCTTCATCATGATGTTTATATATGATTGGAGACTTGCGCTATTGATGGCAGTAATAATTCCTTTTTATATAACAATGTATATATTCAGTGACAAACTAAATAAGAAAAATGTACGTAATTCTATGGAAAACTCAGCGGAGCTTGGTAGTCATTTAGTGGAAAGTGTAAACTCTATGGAAACCATAAGGAGCTTTGGGTTAGAAGTGTATGCAAAAGAAAAAACTGAGGAGAGATTTATCGCGTTTTTAAGAAGTATCTACAAAATTGCAATTACTAATTTATATATAGCTTCTTTTTCAGATTTTATCACTAAATCATTATCAGTCTTGCTATTCTGGGTAGGTACAAATTATATATTTGATAGCGAACTTACGCCAGGAGAACTTTTTTCATTTTTCGCCTTATTATCTTATTTCACAGGCCCCCTTAGCAGCCTAGTTAAAGTAAATCAGCAAATCCATGAAGCGCTCATAGCTTCAGATAGGTTGTTTGAAATAATGAATTTAGATCAGGACGCAGATCAAGAGACAAAATCTATTGATATTAGTCCGGCGATGATAGGAAATATTGTTTTTGAGAAAATTACTTTCCGATATGGTTCAAGAGCTATGGTTTTCCAAGATCTATCAATTACTATACCCAAGGGAAAGTTAACTTCAATTGTAGGTGTTAGCGGTTCTGGCAAGAGCACCTTAATAAATTTATTACAAAGCATGTACCCATTAAGCCAAGGACGGATTTGCATTGGAGACTATGATATTAAATATTTATCAAATGAATCACTTAGGAATGTAATCAGTGTAGTGCCGCAAAATATTGTTTTGTTCGCAGGTAGTATTATTGAAAATATTGCAATTGGTGATAAAGAACCTGATGTTAATAGGGTGATTTCTATATGTAAAAATCTGGGTTTCATGGGCTTTATTGAGAGTTTAGATAATGGGCTATTTACTTATATAGGAGAAAATGGGACTAATCTATCAGGAGGTCAACGGCAGAGAATTGCTATAGCTAGAGCTTTGTATAGGAGCGCTGAAATTTTAATTTTAGATGAAGCTACCTCCTCTCTAGATAGTTTTAGCGACAGCTACGTCCAAAATATCATAAAAGACCTATTGAATATGTCAAAAACGGTAATAATAATAACTCATAAATTAAGTTCCGTTCTCAGTTCGGATAAGATTATTGTCTTAAAAGATGGAAAGGTAGTGGAAGAGGGAACGCACTTCGAATTAATAAAAAATGAGGATTATTATTTCGAGTTATTGCAAAAGAACGGATTATAGACAAAGTAAAAAGAATATATTGTATATGACAAAATTCCCATACGTAATAAAAGACGACATAGTTGTTAGAATTCCAAGATATTCCTTCCGAGATAGTTTGGATATCAAAGACATGGATCGTTTGTTAAATGATGAAGTCTTTTTAGAGGCAATTTATATAGCTTCGCCTGTTCTTTATAATGAAATGATAAAATTAAAATTAGGTATTTTAGCGGAGGATAAAAAGGCGAAGATCTCAATCTCTCTCCAGAAGTATTATTCTAGAATGTTCAGTAGATGTACACCGTTTGGGCTATTTTCTGCATGCGCAGTTGGAAAATGGAGCAATAAAGGAACGTATCTTAACTTTTCAGAAGAAGACTTCTTTCGTCATACACGATTGGACATGAACTACTTAAGTGATTTAACAGCTAAGATTTCCAATTTACCAGCTGTAAGAGCCAGATTATTATTTTATCCCAATTCTAGTATTCAAGCGGTTGGAAGTGAAATTAAATATTGCGAGTATTATCATAAAGACAACAGACGCAAGAACAGAATTTCCGCCATTAAAAATAACCTGTATATAGAAGGTATACTATCAAATGCAAAGAATGGGGCTACTTTGTCTCATTTAGTTTCAACAATTTCGGATGATCGATTTGATAAACAAACAATTTTAGGACTTCTATACCAATTAACATCGTCACAACTTTTGAGAGATGAACTAGAAATAGAGGTCACAGGGAAAGATCATCTGGAAAATATTATCAAGATTCTACATAATAAAAACTTCAAAGATCAGGAAAATCAAATTTTGAATATAATTTCGGAGTTGCAAAAAGTCAAATTAAGTTTGGAGAGTTTGGATGATAATAAAAGAAATAAAGTTGAAGCTTATAAAGACATAATAAATATTTTAAAACGTTTTGACGTTCCAGTTGATGAAACAAGAGTATTTCATGTAGATAGTTATCGTTCTTCGGAAACGATAATGTTAGACTGGAAAATTAAAGAACAGCTTTGTGAAGCTCTCCTTCTTCTTAATTCTATGCATATGAATGCGACATCTGCATCTGATTCTTTAATACAGTTTAAGAAAAAATTTAAAGAGAGATACGACGGGAAATCCGTATTGTTAACTGAGGTGTTAGATTATGAGAATGGAATAGGGTACCCTGTAAACAACCCTTCAATATTTGCTCCCCTAGTATCAGATATTTCCCAAAATTGGCAATCGGAAGACGTAAATATTACTTATAAAAAATCAAATAAATGGATGCTTGAATTGCTAAAAGAAGCCAATTACAATAGCAAATATAGCATCGAACTTAATGAAGCGGACTTTGATGTCTCTCAAATTAATTGGGATGATTTTCCTCCATCTTTTTCCTTACTATTTAAAGTAATTAATAAAGAACAAAATATAATAGTGCTAGATGGAATGGTTGGCCCATCTGCTATCCCGGTTCTAGCTAGATTTGCAAATGGCAACTCCTCGATTTTTAATATAGTAAAAGACATCGCAAAAATGGAAGAGCAACAGAATCCAGGAGTAATTTTCGCAGATTTTGTTCATCAGCCAGACGCTAGAGCCAGTAATGTTATCATGCATCCGAAAATTCGAAACTATGAGATACCTTATCTGGCTAAATCATCGCTAAGAGGTGACCAAAGAATTGAAATGACCGATATCTATATCAAAATCGAAAATGATGAAATTATATTATTTTCTAAAAATCTTGGAAAAAGAATTATCCCTACCAAAAGCCATATGCACAACCACTTTGATAATTCTATTCCACTGTATCATTTTTTTGGAGATTTATATAACCATACCTCTAATAATAAGATTATAAATTTTTCATGGGGAGGGCTTTCGTCGCTTTATTTTTTTCTGCCGCGCATAACTTTTAAAAACGTAATTATATCCCCTGCAACTTGGAATTTTACTTTAGATAATTTCAAACACCTATATAACCTTTCAGAACAGGCACTCTTTGAGAATATTCAAGCATTACGTATGGAGTACAAGTTGCCTGAAAAGGTAGTTTATGCAGAAGGAGACAATGAACTTCTTGTAGATTTTCACAATGTATTATCAATTAGATCATGGTTGCAAACGATAAGGCAAAGAGGTTTTATTCCATTAAGAGAATTCTTGTGGAAAGAGGATTCTTCAGGCTCATATATGAATCAGTGCGTAGCTAGTTTTATAAAGAAAGATACTTCATTTAGAAATGGTAATATTATGCAGTATGGTTATGAATCTGAACAAAATGATATTACTGATGCATTTGGTTTAGGCTCGGAATGGGTGTATTACAAATTCTATTGTAACTCGGAAAGTGGTGATCAAATATTATCGAGTTGTGTAAAAAACATAGTGGATGTTTTGAAGAATCAACAATTGATTGATAAATGGTTTTTCATTAGGTATGCGGATCCCGAGCCTCATCTTCGAATAAGGTTTCACCTAATAAATTATACTGATGTAGGTAAATTGATACAATTAATAAAGTCTTTTCTGGAAAGGCCAAGTATTGCGAAAACAATTTGGAAAGTTCAGTTAGATACATATATCAGAGAAATCGATCGCTATGGAAGTAATTCGATCGAATTATGTGAATCTATTTTTAATCTGGACAGTGATATCACCTTGGCTTTGGTAAATATAATATCTGAAAATGAAACTGAAAAATGGCTAGCCGGAATTAAGGGGATGGATGATTATTTAAATAGTTTCGGCTTAGATCTACATGCTAAGATCGAATTTACTAATAAAAGTAGACAAAGCTTTTTTTACGAGTTTAATGTAAATAAGGTTATGAGGGATAAAATTAATCTTAAATATAGAAATCACAAATCCTTAATTGCAAATATGTTGACTGGGGCATCATCGTCGGGATTACGAATGAATATCAATAGCCTTCTTAAATCAAGATGTTTATTACTTAAACCCTATGTTGAAGAGTTACAACAGGTACGCGAAAATAAAATATCAAATGTAACTGAAGAGAGTATAATAGCAAGCTTGATTCATATGATGCTGAATCGTCTTATTGGTTGTAAGGAACGTACTTATGAAATGGTGCTTTATGACTTCCTTTATAAATACTATGTGTCAGTTCAAGCACAGCAATGATTTTTAATCGTAAGTACTATTTTTAAAACATGGATTCAATCGTTATAAATAAATGTAAAGTAATTTAGAAAATGAAGTTTTATTTTACGTTACAAAGCCGCATAATTCTGCGTTATTTAGCAAATAGTGGGATGAACCCACTTCTAGTAGGTCTTTTAATATTGATAAGTTTTACTGTTATTTCACAGTATATAATCTTAAAAGCCTCATACACACCTTATGTGTACGCTATTATCCCGATGGTGCTAACTTTTTGCTTAAATGGTAGTTCTAGGAATATATTTTTAAAATTTAACTTTTCAAATAGACATTATTATTTAATAAGGGCTCTTGAAAATATCATAGTGGGACTACCATTTATTTTGCTCTTGATTGTAAATGGGAAATTGTTGATTCCTGTTATCATAATGATCGCTAATGGTCTTTTAATCTTTATAAAAGAAGGGAGAAAAGCTACTTATGTGCTTCCAACACCATTCTATAAGCTTCCTTATGAATTTATAGTGGGTTTTAGAAAAACATTTTTGATAATCCTATTATCCTATTTTATCTGCGGTATTAGCATTACTGTTGGAAATTTTAATTTAGGTGTTTTTTCATTAATAATTATTCAGATAATTAGTTTTTCATTCTACTTGGATCCAGAAAGCCACTTTTATGTATGGATTTATTCAATGACATTCTCTCAATTCTTATTAAATAAAGTCAAAATATTGATATTATATTCAACTGTCTTGTCGTTACCTATTGCTATTGCACTTGGTATCGCCTTTAGTGATCAATTTTTAATCTTAATTATTGTGCAAATCATTGGTTATGTATCAATAGTATCAGGGTTATTGAGTAAATACACTTATTTTCCTAATAGAATGCCTTTACCGATATTTGTCTTATTTATTATTGCCTTAATCTTTATTCCACTTGTGCTTGTGTGTATGCCTTATTTCTATGTTAAATCGCGAACTAGCCTTAAAGAAATATTGAAATGATTACCGTAAAGAATTTATCAAAAAAATACGGCTCGAAAATTATTTTGAGTGATATCAATTTGAACTTTAATAGAGGAGAAGTACATGGCATTGTTGGTAACAATGGCGCAGGCAAGTCAACCCTCTTTAAATGCATAGCTGGTATTGAAAGTTATGAAGGAATAGTTAAATCGGAGTTTGAAAAAACGAAGGATCATATAGGCTTTCTAGATACTGACCCTTATTTTTTTCCAAAAATTACCGGAGAAGAATATCTTCGTTTGCTTTGTCATAGCAGGAAAGTGCCAGAGCCAAACTTTGAAGAGAAAAATATATTCGATCTTCCGCTAGGTGAATATGCTGCGAATTATTCGACGGGTATGAAAAAAAAATTAGCGATTTCTGGAGTCATGCTGCAGGATAATGATTATTTTATTTTCGACGAACCTTTTAATGGCCTCGATCTCCAGAGCAATATTATTGTGACCGCCTTAATTCATCATCTCAAAGAATTAAGAAAAATTGTACTAATAAGTTCACATATTTTCTCAACACTACATGATTGCTGCGATCGAATTCATTTCCTAAAAAATGGACAGGTAGTTAAGAGTACGGGTAAAGAAAATTTTAGAGATATTGAAGAAGAGATGAAACATCTCATATTGGGCGATAAGATTGCTAAACTTGGGCTCAAATAAGATAAGCTTTTTATTTTAGAAAAATGTTTGGTTAAGGATGAGCTTCATCATTCCTTAATAAACGAATAATTATAAAGTTAATAGGGGGATATTTTGGCATTCACGTTCGTAGATAAATAGTAAGTATTATATTAGCTTAAATAGTATTCTTGCTTTTCATTACTTGAAAGAATTTTCCTAACTTAGCTATCAAGAACTTGCAGCTAAAATGTATGTCAAACCAGTGAGTTATTCGGTGAGTAGGGAAATGGAAGGTTTGTAAATAACTGATAAATAGATTAATGCAATTAGGGTTCGATTCCCCTACGGGCTACAAAAAGCGACTTCAAAAGAGTCGCTTTTTTAGTTTTTATCTAAGTGCCCAATACCAAATTCAGGAAACAGGCCAACAGATTTTTAAAGGGGCATTCAATAAAATTTAATTCTTTAAAATTTTCGCTTTTTCCGCGTCAAATTCCTCCTGGTTTATAATTCCCGCGTCCAACAGATCTTTTAAATCAAATAGAGCCTTTTTCTTCATTCCCATATCCACGTTTGATAAGGGTTCAGTGAACACTTTTTTCTCTGGAAGGCCGGGCTCACCTTTTAGGGGATCGGTCTGTGCGCCGGCATCAATCAATAATGCCGTTATTTCATTAAATCCTTGCATATTGGAATAATCTATTGCTTTTTGTTCCAATACATTCGTTATATCTGTAACGGATCCATTAGATAAGAGATACCGCAACACATCCTTTTTACCATAGGCAGCAGCATAATGAAGCGCAGTATTGCCGGTAGCATCCTGTTTATCAATTGTTGCACCACTGTCTAAAAGTTGTTTGACCAAAGACAGATAACCCATTTTTGTAGCTGTATGCAGTAATGTTTCTCCTGCATAATGAGGTTCAAAACCAAGAATAAAGATACGCCCCCCTGTCCGTTCGATCAACCTTTCCAAATATTTACCGTCCTTTCCATCAAATGAGTCTACAGGACGTGCATAATCCGCAGAGAGGCCTCTTTCTAAAAATAAAGCGAGAAGCTCTTTTTGATTGCTATTACAAACATACCACACAGGAGAAATTCCCTCGGCAGATTCAGCAAAAATATCGCTCCCTTGCTCCAGTAACTTCTGAGCAAGAATACGGTTTCCGTTTTTTACTGCGAGCAGCAAGGGACCTTCACTTAAGTCATTCAGGATATTGACAGATGCACCATTATCCAACAACATATTGACAATAGGAACGGAGCCCTGTACCACCGCCAAATTTAAGGCCGTATTGCCCTCCTTGTCAGAGATATCTACACGAGCACCATTTTCAATAAGCAGCTGTACCACTGGCGGGTATTTTGCCTGCACAGCCAATAGTAATGGTGATTCAGCACTATTGTTCAATACGTTTACGTCTAATCCCTGTGCAATCAGTTTTTCAGCCATTTCCTGTTGCCCTGTTCGAGCTGTAATATGGAGCAAGCTATTTCCCAAAAAGTCGTTGATCAGAATATTAGCATTATTTTCCAATAAATAGACTGCTGTTTGTTTTTGCTTTTGTAACAGGGCAAAATATAAGGGGGTTTCCCCCCGATGATCCTCGTAGTCCACTATAGCTCCAGCCTCAACCAGCTTTCTCACCAAATCCAAATAACCTCGATGCGCCGCATAATGCAATGCTGTCCGTCCCATTTCATCAGTGTAAGATACATCAACTTGATTTTTCTCCAATAATATTTCCGCTATTTTACGTTTTCCGCTTTCACACGCTATTATAAATGACTGAGACATAACAATTTTTTCTGTTTTTTTATTGTTTTAATAACCATTCGACTGTCTTTACCTTTATATTATCCTCCATAGCATAATCGACAGCTTTTTTATCCATTATATTTTCCAATTGAGGATCGATTCCTTCACCGACAAGATATTTTACTTTTTTATAAAGGTCTCGGGCTCTATTTTCATCGTAATTGAGGTTTACTTGACAAATTTTATGCAATAGTGTATTACCCTCGTTATCCGCATAACTGAGGTCTAGATATCCTTTGTCCATAATTTCCTGTACAACTAGGACTGATTTTTCTGCTAGCCAATCTACGCCTGTTTTTTCTTTCTGATACCAAAGTGATGCAGCTGTCAAATCTGCCCCATGTTCCAAAAGTAAGATCAGCACACTCAGATTAGTCTCGCTATCCGTATGCATCATGCGAAGGAATGCATTGAGTAGGTTTTCTCCTTGTTTATTGACGCTATGAAAATCTGGACTTCCATAATTGAGAAGGGGAACGAGCAGATCTGGATTAAAATGCCTTACTGCTGCATAATAAAATGAACTTTCGCCATGCCAATCCTTTAGCCCTGGATCTGCTCCCGCATTGAGTAATTTAATCACAACATCAGTTTTCAATGTATCAACAGCCATGTGCAGGGCTGTTTTTTGTTCAACATTGCCGATATTCGGGTCTAAACCTTCAACTAACAGCCAGTCTACGAGCTCGCTAATACGTTCATTGGACTGCATACGTAGGCTACAAACTTTAAAAAGCAACGTTTGTCCATACTGATCCATCCGCTGCAGGTCGGCACCTGCCTCAAAAATAAGCTTTAAGAAAGGAATAACCACATTTTCCTGTAATGCATATTCCAATAAAGTAATGCCACCTACTTCTTCGTTGATATCATCTATCTGTGCTAAATAGCCTTTCATCCAAATTAAATGGGCTTCAAGCTGCACTTCGGATGCAATCTGAGGTTTGAATAGCGTATTAATCACGGATGTGCTAAAACGATCATAATCGTATAGATCAGTTGAGATTAGTCCTTTTTTTACAAAATGATCCAAGACTCCATAATGCTGGGCTCTAATCAATTGGCTCACTAAACTATTCAATTCGTAATCGTGAAAGTCAACTCTATTATTTGCTTCTGCAACAATCCGTTCCATCTCCGCGATTTCACCTTTACGTGAAAATTCAGCAAGCGTCCTTAATTCATTATTTGTCATTTTTTACTTCTGTTAGTCTAAAGAAAAGAAATCCGCATGATTAAATTGAAAACGATTTAACTAGAAAAATAGTATAACAGGCACTTGATAGTAACAACAGAATCACCATAAGCCTTTAAACTGCAGGAATATAAAAAAGTTACTCCGGAAAATGGAGTGGCCTTCAACTATATCAGATTGAAAGTTAGTCTATAATTGATTTATGCCAAAGGTCTGTAACAGGATGTATCCTGTCACAGACCTTTGGCATATAATTCTGCAATAGCGGATGAAGTTGAACGATTAGCCTTAGGCTGATGCGTTAAATTTTTCCAAAGCGATCTTCTAACTAATAGATCTCTTTGGGTTCGGATTTTTCTTGCGCTTCTTTGTAGCGCAACACCTGCGATAGAATCGCTGGATTTTCGATCACTTTAGGCCTAAACTTTGTACTGTTCATATACGTTAAGATGGAGCTCAACAGCTGTCTTGCAACGGGCCTGTTGGCTAGATCCGCCTCCAGATCAAACGAAGCGATCATCAGCTTGCCTGATCCTACCGTCCCTTCAAAAAGAGATGCTAATCTTCTATTATTGGCAAAGTTATCAATGAGCTCTACAACTGCATGTCCACCTTTGACCTGATCCGTAATCATCGTAGTCGATTTAATTTGGAGATCCCACCATTGCCAATCTGTATGATTATCTGTTGGGAAATCGGCAAATACAGGATGTTTAGGGTCACAAAGCAAGCCCATTGTACCGGCCTGTTTTGGAAAATGTACCGGGCTCCAAAAAACAGGAACGAACTTCCCTTCAATACCGTTTATTTTCTTCCAATCGGGATTTAAAAGTACTTTTTTCCCTTCTTTCAGCAAGTGCATTGCTTCCTCCAATTCGCGCGTATAGCTAACTTCCCCAAAATCAACGGCCACCTTTTGAGGATACACCCAAATATTCCAATGATTTTCGTATGAAGTACCCTCAAGTTTAAGTTGAATCGTCAATTTCTTCGCCTGTCCAATTGTTTGTAATGGTACTTCTAAATGCCCCACATTGCCTTGATGTCCCTTTCCAATGGTTGACTGAAAATGTCCCTGTGCGACTATTTGTCCCGCATCTTTCAGGAACCAACTAATCCCCTGATTCTTCAAAATCTCCTGTCCATAATTACTCACATCTATAGAAGCTTTGAACGTTTCATCGTTGGTATATACAGCTTTCGCAAACTGGAGCAAAGGCACTACTGGAGCGCTAAATTGTCGAAATTCTGCCGCTGAGAGAATATGTTTGCTGTCCCAAAAAGCATCTAATAAGCCCACCAATGCCGTTCCCTGACCAGGGAAATCGTGAAGATCAAGGAGCTGATAACCACTGATACCCGGTGTCTTCAACGCTCTTTCCATCTCCTCTTTGTACAGCATAGCTGCCAATTTTCCTGAGGACATCGTATATGCGCTGGCCTTATGTAATAATCCTTTTTGTTTTAGATCTTCTGCTACAGAAATGAAGTTTAACGGTTTTAAAACACCTTTATATTTTTTGATTTCGGCGAGATTGGGATAGACAGCATATTGTCCAATTTCGTGCGTTACGACCGGAATCGAAATTCCTTCCAAAGAATTGCTGTAGTTTTTATTGAATGTAGGTGCTTCGCTATTAAATACACCTTGTCCCCGCACCCAGCCCTTGGCTGTCCACTGGGTAATCAGATAATCATCATAGGGTTCTTCCTTCACACCATGCCCTTGCTGGAATGTAAAAGAAGTTGCCGTATAAAGATGCCGTTTGTCTTTTTCCTTTACGTATTTTACCAGATCATTCAGCGCATTGAAATCACCACTCAACTCATTACCCATACTCCAAAAACAAAAGGACGGATGATTTCCATAAGTCTGCATTATTCGATCGGCCTCTTCATAGAGAAAATTCATCACTCCCTCATCTTTACCAAGATTATTCTCCCAGATTGGCAACTCAATTTGAAGATAGAATCCCAATTCGTCAGCAACAGCAAAGGCCGCCTCAGGAGGACACCATGAATGAAACCTCAGATGATTTAGCCCCCATTCGCGCGCTGTCACAAAGACTTTTCTCCAACCGGCCTTATCCATCGGCGGATGTCCCGTTAACGGAAAGATACTGCATTCTAATGTTCCCCTCAAAAATAAAGGCTCACCATTGACTTTTAGCATGGTCCCATCTGTAGAAAGCTCACGCATACCTATTGAGGTACTCAATGTTGATACGGCATCTATGGTTTTCAATTCCAGACTGATGTCGTACAAATGCGGTGAAAATTCGCTCCAAAGTTTCAGTTTGTCACCAAGAAGGTAGTTTAGATTGATCGCTGAATCCCCTGGCGACAGCTGAATGATTCTTTCAACTGGAGTTAGGGGCCCCATTTTGTCTTTTACCTTTATTTTCAGTTTACCGACAACGGCCTTTGCAAGTTTATTACGGAGATTGACCTGCAGATTGATTTCCTTTTTCGCTAGATTAGGACTCGCATACACAGACTTCAGACGTACCGCATCGTAGGCCTGAATAGCAATCTTTCCAAGCATGCCATTCCAAATAATTTGGGTGTGATCGGTATAAGCATGCGCCATATCATCAACGCTAATTGGAAGCTTCTTCCTGTTATCTATGCGGATTGTCAACCGATGCTTCTTTCCTGTTTTCAGTAGGGAACTTAAGTCAAACTCATGCGGACTGACAAGGCTACGTTGCTTTTGTACTACTGCTATCCCGTCGATCCAAACCATAGACTCCCAAAGAACACGCTCGAGGGTTAAGATCATCTCCTTACCTGCCCAACCTGCCGGGATTGAAAGTTCCCGTGTATACCATGCTGCCCCCACATAACGATGTGCTCGCGTTAGATGCGAAAGCTGAGGTTTGGCAAGAGCAGGTGTCAACGTATTTACGGTTCCTAAACCCGCATCGTCTGTTGTTCCCGGTAATTTAATCGACGTCTCAAAAGATTTATTTGTCCAGCCCTGCTTGATACCCGCATCGTCCGGATCAAGCCGAACTTTCCACTCTCCTGCAAGATCAAGGCGATTTAGTCCATCTGCCCAGACCGTATAACTTTGAAATAGAACGACGAATACAATGATATAGCGATACATACTGAATTAACTCTTTAAAGAAGTTTCACCTAAGAAAGAACACATAATAGCCTGGCTCCCTTGGTGATTGGGATCCAACTGCTGGACTTGTGCTAAATAATGCATTGCCAAAGCACGATCTCCATTCCCCAAATACCCCAATCCCATGACATACAAACAATGTATTTTATTCTTATGATCCAGATCTTCCTCCCAAATATCCATATCAGGCAAGGAAACTGCAAAATAATCTATTTTAAAGGGCTTGTCAATAAATAACTTTCCATGATCTATTAAACATTGAAAACGTTGTTCAGCTCGCACTGGATCACCAAGCTCATGCCAAGCTAAACCTTGATAAAATATCTTATCTGGTTGTGGATCATTATAGAAAAGGGCCTGCTGGGGTTCATCAACACCTTCTGTTGCTTTATGGAAATAAACTTTAGCTTCTTCGTCCATACCCAATAAACGATAGACGAGTCCTTTATAATAGTGAACATCGTTTTCTTCCATTGTAATCAGCTTACCTTCACCAAGGTTATGTGGATAACAATCAAGCGCCTTTAGCAAGGAAAGCGCCTGTTGCAGTTCATTTTGCAGTATCGATTTTTTGGCCAATTCGAGCTGACATATCGTGTATTGACGAGAGACCTTACCTTCCCCTCCTTCCCAGGGCTTAAACTGCCGGGAAGCAAGCAACGTTTTCGCGCTCTCATATTCACCCAAGAGATTAAATAGGGTGATCCGCTCCAAGAATAGATCATCTCTAAGCGTCACCAAATCCGGATATCGATCGAGCAGGGCCAACCTTTCTTTGTAAGAGCGTCCCTCCTTCTTGTAGAGCTGATGAAGCTCCATGAGTAAACGTGCATCAGTTTCATCCAATGAAAATGCGCTCTCCAATAGGGGCAAGGCTTCTTTCTTCTTGTTTATCCGATTATAATAAGCTAAGGCCAAATTACGATAAACGGTAGGAAACTGTCCATCCAATTGGATAGCATGCTCCCAACAGTCAACAGCATCCTGATGCTGTCTTTTACCATACCACAGATTGCCCAAATAATACGAGGCCTTTGCGTCAGCACTATTTAAAACTAGGGCATGTCGGAGAATTGCAATCTCTTCAAAACGATTTGGAAAACAATAAGCCGGATCCATAACGGCGGCTTGATCACAATACGTTTTTGCCTTGTCATGCAAGCCCAGATGAGTCGCAAAATACCCTAGTGTATAATATACCATAGGGTAAACTAAGGTTACGTCTTCAATAGTTTTTTCAAGGAGTAAAGATGCTTCTTCATACAGACCGGCATGAGCAAAATCCAATGCATATTCTATCGCACTATGAATATTAACGCGCGCTAAATCGAGAATAGGAGAAAATATCGATTCTTCTTGTGTTAACAGGTACCATTCGAATCGACAGCCCATATTAAACGGATCCAATTCCATTGATTCTTGAATCCATGCTAAAGCAGCATCTTTTGCCCCGATTTTTCTTAAAATAGAGGCCTTCAGCTGTCTTCCTTTATGGTGATACCAGTTTCTGCTCAATGACTGATCTATTTTTTCCAAAGCAGCTTTCCAATCACCTCTCTTGGCATCTATTTGTGCCAAGCCAAAATAGCCAGAATCCTTCCACGCGGCATTCCATGTTGCTTTGTAGAAAGCTGCATATGCCCCATTCAGATCCCCAGATAGTTGCAGAGCTACACCAAGGTTGTAGTAAGGTTCTCCATCATAAGGATTGGGATTACGTTCCGTAGCGCGAGCGATCGCGGTCTCAAAATAAGTAATGGACTCCTCTATCTTACCGTTCCGCAACAAGAAAGCGCCCATTGCATTATTACATCTGATGTCGTTCGGTTCACGTCGCAGAGCCTCCTTATAATAATCCAATGGATTATAAGTTGCATGTCGGTACTGCTCCAGATGCTGTCCTGTCAAAAACAATTCTTCGATAGAACAAATGTCTTCGGGCAGCAATGCTGCCTGTGCTGGTTTGGGTATATCTTCAGCATCCTTCGGCTGTTCTTGCTGGTAGACCAATATTTCATGGTTATTTTTATCATACACAGTCAATATGAGTTCGGTTGGTACACTGTCCAATCCAGCAACACTTTGGGTATAAATATTCCGAGGAGAACAAGTCACTTGTTCGTCCAAATAGATTTTACCGGCCGTATTACGTAACAAAACACGTATACTTTCATACCTCCCTGTTGTATACAAGACAATGTGAGCAGTCTGCTCCCTAACCTCCATATTGAGCACCGCATCTTTTGTTGCATTTTTCACCTGTCCGACTTCTGCGTATGGCATAAAATACTGAGACCAGGATTTCACTTCGTAAGGTTGTAACCAAGCAAAATCAGGCTGATTATCTGTATATACACCAGCCATCAATTCAATGTATGGTCCATTTTCATCTGTCAGGTTTCTATCCCAAGCGACACCAAAGTCACCATTTCCCCAGGTCCACTGTTTTTTCCCCGGTGAAATGTGATGGTCAGCCACATGTAACATCCCCGCATTGGTAGCACCAGCCTCATAGCCGCCAACGAAGTTGTATTTCGATTGAATGGCCATATAGGATGTCGGAACAGGAATATTTTTGTATTGTGCAATATCAACACCTCCCGAGTAATCGTACTTGTAATAGGTTCCCGTAGCAATCGGGAAAGAAGAGACCTCTCGCTTTCCATGATCAAAAACGGCATTGACATCGGGAGGGAACACGGAATAATAGTCGTCATTCACAACAACAGCCGGATTGGCCCACCACAGAAAAGTTTGTGGCAATGCTGTCCGGTTATACACCTGAACCTTGATTTCCAGATACGCTTTGTCGGGATGCAAAGTAAATCCCTGCATGGCCTTCATCCGAAACATACGCTCGATTTCGTTGCACCAAACCGTAATACTTCCATCGCTGTTGTGTTCGATTAAATGCTCTGTTGGCATAAAAGTAGTAGGTCTATGATGCTGGGGCCAATTAAATTCAATCCCTCCTGAAATCCAAGGACCAGTGAGCCCAACCAAAGCGGGCTTGATAACTTCATTATAGTAAACGAAATGTCGTTCTCTAACTTTATCATAAGCCATATGAACCCGTCCACCTAAAGCTGGAAGAATCATCACCTTGATATATTCATTTTCAAGAAATAGCGCTTGATAGATCTTGTTTCGCTTTTGATCGCTAATTTTCTCTATGATCGGATAGGGATATACTACCCCCGAGCTACCTTGGTATACGCGCTTTTCGGCAAATATGGGATTCTTCTCCATCGTCCCAATCTCGTATGTTGGAATCGCAACCTGCTCCTCCCATGCTTTTACGATCCCTTTCTGGTCAACTGTTGATTTTATAAGGTAACGGGTCAATTCTGTCATTTTCTTAATACGCTAATAGGTTGATATAGGTCGAGTTGATTATCCTGGTGCCAATTATCCTTCCAATTCTTGTTGAATTTCTTCTAAGCTTTTTCCTTTGGTCTCTTTCAGTCGGCTCCATAGAAACAGATAACCGATAAAACAGACTCCACCATACAGCCAGAATGTACCAGCTGCGCCCAGATTTTGATTCAGTAAAGGAAAAGTATAAGTGAGCACAAAACATGCAATCCATAGTAATGATGTCGCGATCGCCATCGCCTGCGCCCTTGCAGCGGTAGGAAATATTTCGGCAATGATTACCCAAGTAACAGGTGCCAAAGTCATCGCATACACCGCAATTCCGGCTAACACAAGAAGAAGCACGAAAATGCCGCTGCAATTGAAATAATAACAAGCCCCTAGCGCAATATAAATCACAAAAAGCCCTGCTGATCCGAAGAGCATCAATGCACGGCGACCAATTCGATCGACCAGATACATGCCGATGAATGTAAAAATTACATTGATCACTCCAGTGATAATAATATTGAAAAGCATCCCCGAAACGGTATATCCAGCAGCCGTAAAAATTTCTTGGGCATAATTAAAAATAACATTAATCCCACACCATTGCTGAAAGACCGCAATAAAACTCCCGAGCAACAACAACCGCAGCAACTTGCCCTGGAATAAATTTCTTTTTCGGGCTTTACCCTGACTTAGTTCAGCCGCCTCGGCAATAGATCGTATATTTTCTGCTGCATATTCATCTCCACCCATGCGTAAAAACACACGCTTTGCCTGTTCATGCCTCCCTTTCGTATACAACCAACGGGGGCTTTCGGGAATCAGGAAAAGCAGCACTAAAAAAACGACCGCTGGGATCGCTCCTGCCCAAAACATCCATCTCCACCCCTCTTGCCCATTCCAGGTTTCTAGAATAGATTCTCCAGCTAAAATGGGCTTTGCAATGAGCCAATTGACCACTTGCGCTGCAAGTATGCCCAGTACAATGGTTAATTGATTGACCGATACAAATTTTCCCCGACTTTCCGCAGGGGCGATTTCCGCGATATACATCGGAGCCAAATTGGAGGCTACACCAATACCTATCCCGCCCAAAATCCGATAAATAATAAAGGTATCAAGTTCGGACGCCATGCCGGTTCCCAATGCAGAAATTATAAATAAAATTGCGGCTGTATAAATCAGTGGTTTTCGACCATAGCGATCTGCCAGTCCCCCCGAGAGCAATACACCAACAAAGCTTCCCACAATCGCCGAAGACATGGCCCATCCCTGCAATGCAGGATCGGATTCCAAATGAAAATAAGCTTCGTAAAATGGTTTCGCACCTCCAATAACTACCCAATCATATCCAAATAGAAATCCACCAATAGCAGCCACAAAAGTGATCAATAGCAGATAGGTTGTTGCAGTCTTTTGCATAAGAGTTTACATATTTAGATTTACTTAGGTAAAAGTAATGGATTACTTGGGGAGAATCATGTAAGTGAACACGATAAACATGTAAAATATTACTATTTTTATAAGAATAACCAAAAACAAGCTCGATTTATGAAACAAAACCAAGATGTCATCGCTGAAGGATTCAAAGGAGAAAAGGCAATTGTCCTTCCCTATGCCGTATGCAACTACCAGACAGACAATAACATCACAACAAAATTACACATCACACATATCGGCTATTATCCCAATGCAAAAAAACATTATCGCGATCGTCAGGAAGGATGCAAGGAATATATTCTGATTTATTGCGAAAAAGGAAGTGGTTGGATAAAACAGGATGATACAACGCACAACCTCAATAGAAATGATATATATATCATACCGAGAGATAGTGCACATTGCTATGGCGCAAAATCAAGTGATCCCTGGAGTATCTATTGGATTCATTTCGCCGGGACAGATGCGGCTCTTTTTAAACATATCATGGGCCAAGTCATCCACATAACTGATTCCGACCCAAACAAACATGCCAACCGTATTCAGCTTTTTGAGAGCATCTACAAGAATCTCGAAATGGGATACAGCCCAGAAAATTTGGAGTATACAAGTTTTTGCTTTCAATATTTTTTAGCCTCTATTCAATATCAGGCGCAGTTTAGAGAAAGCAACCGAATTCAAGTAGATAATATCATACAGGACATCATTATATTTATGAAAGACAATCTGGAGAACAATATCAATTTGGAAGAGATTGCCGCACATTTCAACTATTCTAAATCACATCTTATTAACTTGTTCAAGCAGAAAACGTCTTACCCCCCCATGGTGTATTACAATCAACTACGGATGCAAAGAGCTTGCTCTTACTTGCAATTTACGCTACTCAAGATTAAAGAAATCGCATTTAAGCTCCAATTTTATGATCCCTTTCATTTTTCAAAGGCCTTTACACGAGAAATGAAAATGTCCCCCCAAGAATATCGCAAAAAATATCAAAAATAATGTCGGTTAAACCCTTCAGATTCATAAGCCATCTAGATCAGTTACCTCTAAACAATTGGTTATAAACGATTGGCTCTCCATTCGAACATCTTTTCTTGGTGTTATCTCATCTCTTCATCGACATTCAAACCTGCCAATACACAACGTATAGCGTTTAGCGAAGTATTGCGGCCTTATTCAAAATTGGGTGGCCTTTTCCCTAAAAACGCCGACACACCTTCTTTGAAATCTTCTGTTCCGAACAAATGACCGAAGGCGTCCATTTCCACCTTATTCCCATTCTGTTGTCTGTCTTCAGCTGCGTTAATGGCCGCAATGGCATTTGTTATGGCAACACGAGAGCGCGTAAATATCTTTTGGAGTATTTCCTCTGCCCGGGCAATTAGTTTATCCTGTGCGATCACCTCATTGACCAGTCCTAGTTCATAAGCCTGCTGCGCATCAATCATATCGCCCGTTAAAATCATTTGCATAGCCTGTCCTTTTCCGATCAATTTGGGCAAACGCTGCGTACCTCCGTAACCCGGAATCAGGCCCAAAGAAACCTCCGGAAGTCCCATTCTGGCATTTTCAGAAGCGATACGAATATGGCAAGCTAAAGCCATCTCGAGTCCTCCGCCTAAAGCATATCCATTTATAGCAGCAATAACTGGCTTCGGGGAAGCTTCGATAAGATCCGTAAAAATAATATGTCCTCTTTCACTAAGCCATCGTGCCTGAATCACAGACAAATCCATAAATTCCTTGATATCCGCGCCCGCGGCAAATGCTTTATGTCCGGCGCCAGTCAGGATAATACCCCTTACATGATCATCGGAATTGAAATGTTTGAAGATATCTTGCAATTCATCAAGCGTTTCCTGATTTAAGGCATTCAGTTGCGGCTCGCGATTAATGATGACATAGCCAATACTATCTTTAATGGCATACTTTAAATTTGAATATTGAACCATAATTGCTAAAAATTAAAATGTAAGGATGCCGTAAAAGTATCAGAAGGAACTCCTTCACCGCCTTTATAGCTTAATCTCTTTTTATACTCTAATCTAATCAATTTAAAGATATTATCCACCCCCACAAGTCCTTCTACATAAGGTTTGTTACGCACTGCTTTTGTTTGAATAATACCATCCTTGTCCGCTTCAAACTGAATATTTTCGGGCGTAATAAAGGGATTGTTGGCATCGCTTAACTTTCCATAAAAAGCCTTGAATCCTGTTACTTCACGCCACTTTAACCGTCTGAACAAAGGAATTCTATTAAAAAAGAAACCATTCCAATTGTGGTAATAAGTTAATTTCAAAAACTGGTCTGAAACAAATTCCGAGGTCGCCATCAAGTCAAAATTCACTAACGGTCCTTGCTTATCTTTAGTGACTTCTGGAAGTTCCAGTAAAGTATAAGGCAGGTGTTTCCCCCAAATTCTCCCGCCTGAGAATTCAAAATCAGCCTGCCCTGCTGGCGATAAGAACAATCGTTTGAACACACTGAACCGCAACGCATCATAACTATAATCTGCCCCCCAAAATCCTTTCAGGCCTTTATTATATTGCAGGGTAAAAATGGGATATTTATTTTCTACTGTTCCCCTGTCGAGATTATGATAAGTAAATTCTTCATTCGGAGCCCAACGCAAAATTAGCTGTAGATCATTTGTATTTACTTGGCGGACTGTATCGGATGAAGGTAGACTATTGATATAAAACAAATCACCGCGAGGTTGTCTGCGGGTATGTGTAAATGCCGTTCCTACACTAATATGGTTCCCAAATTCGATCAGATGATCGATACGATAGATATCATTAAACTGCCATTTATTAGGCCTGTTTTTTCCAAAAGAACGGAAGAAACCATCTCCTTTTAAAAAACCCAAACCTCGCCCCGGTTCCATAACGTCGTGCTGTACGGTAAAGCGCAAATAATTTGCTGGAAACTGAACAATACGTTCTCCATTTAAAGTAAGTGCCGTACTCAGGTAGTATTTTAGCGCCTTGTCTTTATCACCATAGGCTGTGTATCCTTCAATGTAGGCTTTTTCCGAAAACAAGCGTGTTGTTCGACCACTCATCCTAAAACGATTCCCTTCGTAATTATTACGGCTATAAAGATATTCCAGTGGACCAAACTCAACTTTCCCGGCATTATAATACCCCTTTGCCAATAAATAGCCCAATGCTACTAACTGATTAAAAGAACGCATATTCTGTACCGAATCAACTTTTTGATATGCCCCTACTTCAGTATGGCTTAATGGGCTTGGTCTGACCCCTACTATGGGTACATGCGGTGCGGACTGGAGGAGATACCTTTTTTCAACAGGTACACCAGCAAAATTCTCATTCGAAATAGAATCGGTGCGATGTCCTAAGTATTGGGTTTCCCTGCGCCCATACAATACATCCGACTTGCTCCCGCCAAATAACATTTTCAGGTCTGCATGAACGGGAAGCATGCTACCGTTTTTAAATTCGCTATAGCTGAGATCTATCTGCACGTCATTTATCCAATTGATATTTGCAGTACGTCCGATATTCAATGTCGCGCGATGAACCGCATACCTTGTATCATCTGAGATCAGTAGATCACCATAGAAGAGCAGATCAATTTCCGATTTACCTTCAAAATGGAGTTCAATATAATCCTTCCCCTCGATCTTTATCGTATCTTGAATTTTGTACCTATAAAACGCTGTAGCACCGGTAGCAATAGGGCTTAAGATACCCTTGTTTGTGACCTGAATCGTATTATCGTAGAGATCAACATCACGGAGTATCGTCTGGAACCGTGTCTGCCAATTATCATTGTTAAAAAAGCGTGGATTTAATTCGGTCTGATTGTGGCTGATGACAATCTTCTTACTACGATCTGGATTATGGGATGAATAGATATTGGCATAGTTTTCTTCCAAATAAAAGGGTGCAATGGTCTGCCCCCTAAAAGCTGTAGAATCGACATTTTCAAAGAGGAATCGGAATGGTTTCGGAAATTTTTTCGCTTTATCCTCAGGATTGACAAAACCAAATTGCGTCTTCTCATATTCGTCAAAACGAATTTCAGGTATACGGGTATAATGATTTTGTGGTCGATGTGCTATCACCTGTTCGATCAGTGCAATAGCTGGATCTTTAGGCTTTTTGTTTTTTCTATTGACCACGACCTCCTCTAATGTATTATTCGAGGCAATTAAATGCACCGTCAGCATAGAATCTTGTAACCGACGAACATCCACTGTCCTGCGCTCATACCCCACTGCTCCAAATACAAGCTGTCTGTATTTCTTGATATCTTGAATCTTAAAATACCCAAGGGTATCGCTGCTACCACCGCTATCTTCCCCAAGCCAGTTGATTGAAACCCTTGAAATGCCCTTGCCTGTTTGTGCATCAACGACCTTTCCACGAATAAAGTCCTGTGCAATTACTTGTTCGCAGATAACGAAGAAAAGTAACACACATAAAACATGAATCGAAAAAGATTTAACACACACTTTAAACGCCATCTGCAATTTGATAGGATTTCTTTTTTACAATATACAATTTGTATGCAAGAGTTATACCAATAAAAATAAAAAAAGCACAGCGAAATCGCCATGCTCTAATAAACAACAAGTATTTTAACAGAAACTTTATATTAATTTTAAAAGGCAGTCTGGATATACCCCAATTAATATGGTAAGCATTACGGCAAGGAATAATACCAATGAATAATTCCACTGCACATTGACACAGGATTCGTCACTGTCTCTAAAGTACATCGCAACGACAACTTTTAAGTAGTAATACACGGCAATGCCTGCATTGATTACCGCCAATACGAGCAAAACAATATGATAATTTTCCATAACAGAAGAAAACATCATAAACTTACCAATAAATCCAGCTGTCAGTGGTATTCCCGCAAGAGAAAGCATGGCTATCGTGATAGCAAATGCGAGCAAAGGATTTCGTTTACCCAAGCCATTAAAACCTTCAAAATGCTCAGAGCCGGTCGTTTTCTTGACAAGGATCAATCCCGTAAAGGCAACAATGGTTGCCAGTGAATAGGCAAGGCCATAAGCAAAGATACTATTAGCCGAAGTGGCCCCTACTGCTACAATCGCAAATAACATATACCCAGCATGCGAAACACTTGAATAAGCAAGCATACGTTTGAAGGAAGACTGCATTAATGCAGAAATATTTCCAACAAATAAGGTGAGAACAGCGATCACTAAGAAAACCGGAGTCCAAAAATCTTGTAAAGGCAATAGACTATAACTGAATAAACGTAACAATCCGGCGAACGAAGCAACTTTAACGACCGTACTCATATAACTCGTAATCAGTATCGGAGCCCCATCATAAACATCTGGTGTCCAGAAATGAAAGGGAACAGCCCCCACCTTGAACGTCAGTCCCACAATGAGGAGCAATATACCTCCATAAAACAAAGGCGAAATTGCATGCGGGTTATTGACGACATAGTTTTTGATTTCACTTAAATCAAATGATCCGGTAGCACCGTATAACAGGGCAATACCAAACAGCAGAAACCCAGTAGAGAAAGCTCCCATCAAAAAGTACTTTAATGCAGCTTCATTTGATGCTTTGTCTCTTTTACGTATACCGACCAAAATATAAAGCGCTACAGACATAATTTCAATACCTAAAAAAAGCATTGAAAAATTATGATAACTATTCACAAGAACAGCACCTGTGAGAGAGAAAATCAATAATGAATAATACTCCGCAATTTGTCCCTCCTCATCAAAATATCCCTTTGAGATTACAAAGATGCACAAGGTAACCGCGATACATAAGATCGAGAAAGCAATAGCATAATGATCAAAATGAACCATCCCACTATAGAGAGGTCCGCTGATAGACGTCCAGTCATTCCATAAGAAACCAATTGCGACCAAGAAGCCAAGAATAGAAACAGGCAGCAGCATAGATTTCATCTTGAATAAGCCAAGGTAAAGGACGACTAATGCTAATATCGAAAGTGTAATTATTGCACCCATACAATTAAATATATCTATTATCTGCCTAAAAATGTACTTAAAACTTCCACAGAACCTGCAGAAAGGTTCAATAGGAAATTAGGGAATATACCAATATAAAGGATCAAGACAGAGACCACTGTCAATACAATAAGTTCCGTTCCTTTTACATCTTCAAATTGTATAGTTCTTTCGGTCGTTTCTCCCAGCATCGTTCCTTGATAAAGCCTAAGGATATAAACTGCACCCAGAATTAAGGTTAAACCCGCAAAAACAGCAAACCAAAATCCATATTGAAAGACGCCTTTCAATAATAAAAACTCACCAATAAATCCATTTGTTAACGGTAACCCCACTGCTCCCATACAAATAATCATAAAGAAGATGGCCAACCGAGGCGCCTTGCTTGCTATTCCACCAAGCTCAGTAAGACGACGTGTCTGTGTGCGTTGCTGTATAATATCCAACACATAAAAAAGTCCTATCACAGAAATACCGTGATTTAACATTTGAATAGTTGCTCCACTCAGGCCATTGGTATTCCATGTGAAGACACCAGCGCTAATTAAGCCAACGTGGGCTATTGATGAATATGCGATCAATCGCTTCACATCATCTTGTTTAATTGCAATAATGGAAGCATAAACGATCCCAATGACGCATAAGATCATTGCAAAATGTCCGTATACAGCAATACCAGCTGGTGCGATAGGCAATAGCCAACGCATTAAACCATAAACCCCCATCTTGAGCATGATACCCGCCAACAACATCGTGCCTGCTGCAGGTGCGTTTGTATACGTATTGGGTTGCCAAGTATGAAAAGGAAAAATTGGTATTTTGATGGCGAAAGCAACAAAAAAAGCCCAAAATAACCATCGCTGTGTGTTTTCCCCCAAATCTAATGCAATAAATGAAGTCCATTCAAAATCACGATTGGGCACTTGTTGATAGAGATAAAGAATACCGATCAACATCAAAAGGCTACCCAAAAAAGTATAAATAAAGAATTTCAAATTTACGCGAATACGATCTCCTTCACCCCAAAGTGCACAAATAAAATAAATCGGAATCAAGGCAATCTCCCACCCCACATAAAAAGTAAAGGCATCCAAGGCCATAAATACGAGCAGTAAGCCCGCTTGCATAAAAGCCATTAAAGCATAAAAGTTTCCTTTATAATCCTTCTTAAAGGTTGTGGCAATAATTAAAGGCATCAGCCCATTCGTCAATAAGATCAACGGCAAGCTAATTCCATCAACGCCGATATGAAAATGAATATGCAATGAAGAAATCCATAGCCAATTTTGTTCAAATTGCATTCCGCCATTTGCGTCAAAAGTACAAAGGAAAGGAATAGTCAAAGCCAAAGACAGTAATGATAAAATCAAGGCAATAGACTTTGCAGCATTGGTCTTTAAAAACGTTAGAATCAATGCGCTTATTAACGGCAATAAAATAAGTAAAAACAAGTTATCCATCGATTATACCAAAATTAAAGACTCAACAATCCATAGATGAAAATGGCAATCACCCCAATTACCATCATCAATAAATAAAAACCAACATTACCATTCTGGAGCAAACGCAATACTTTTCCTGTATCAAATGTTGCTTTCCCGGCACCGTTAACAACACCGTCAATCCCACGTTGATCCACAACATTCCCGAAGAAAGCCGAGAGCCAATTGATCGGACGTACAATGATGCTATCATAAAGTTCATCCACGTAAAACTTATTGTAAGATAGATTCGCCAAGAAACTTCTGGTACCTTCTCCCGCTTCAGGTAACTGTTGTCGTTTAACATACTTATTAAAGGCTAAAGCAACCATAATCAATACTCCAACAACAGAAACGGCCATTAATAAATATTCAGTACTGTGTTCCAAATGATGAGTTGCAGGTATTATCGCTTTTCCCTCTGAGAACACTGGCGCCAGGAAATCCTCAAGCCAATGATTACCTCCCAAAACAGCTGGTAAGTTGATCACGCCTCCAACCACAGAAAGTATAGCCAATACAATGAGTGGCATGGTCATACTCTTTGGAGATTCATGCAAATGATGTTTTTGTTCTTCCGTGCCACGGAATGTTCCAAAAAAGGTCATAAACAGCATCCTAAACATATAGAATGCCGTCATTAATGCGCCAATAAAACCTAAACCCCATAAGACCGGACTAGCGGCAAAAGCCCCCGCCAATATTTCGTCTTTCGAGAAGAAGCCAGAGAATGGTGGAATTCCTGCAATCGCAATTGTCCCCATCAACATCGTCAGATAAGTAATAGGCATTGCTTTCTTCAAGCCGCCCATTTTACGCATATCCTGTTCCTCACTCATACCATGTATAACAGATCCGGCCCCTAAGAATAGTAATGCTTTGAAAAAGGCATGAGTCAATACATGGAAAAATGCTCCCGTAAATGCTCCGACACCAAGGCCAAGGAACATATACCCAAGTTGTGAAACGGTTGAATACGCCAATACCTTCTTAATATCATTCTGCGTCAGTGCAATCGCAGCCGCCAATAGTGCTGTACAGATAGCTATGACAGAAATGAGCTGCAACGTAAACGGTGAAAGGATAAACAATACATTGGAACGTGCAATCATATAAATACCGGCTGTAACCATCGTCGCCGCATGGATCAGGGCCGACACGGGTGTCGGGCCAGCCATGGCATCTGGCAACCAGGTAAACAAAGGTATCTGCGCCGATTTACCTGTTGCAGCAATAAACAACAAAATGGTAATGCTAACGACTGTGATATCACCAACAGCAAAATTCTTGGCCGCAGGAAATACAGTTGAAAATTCTAAGGATCCAAAAGTTCCAAGGATTAAAAATACCGCAAGTAGAAAACCTAAATCACCTATTCTATTCATCACAAATGCTTTTTTTGCCGCATTTGCATACGAACTATTCTTATACCAAAAGCCGATCAATAAATAAGAACATAGCCCTACACCTTCCCAGCCGATGAACATGACCAGGTAATTGGATCCCAATACCAATAGCAACATAAAAAAGATAAAGAGATTCAAATAGGCGAAGAACTTACCAAATCCATGATCATGATGCATATAACCAATGGAATAGACATGGATAAGGAAACCAATTCCGGTAACGATTAAGAGCATGATCGCACTTAACGGATCTACCAAAAAGGACAGACCTATCTTGAGATTGCCCACTGCAATCCAATCAAATACATGTTGTTCAATGATGCCTGCTTGTCCAGCTTGTCTCGCTTGGTAGACTTCGGAGAACAGAAGGCAGCTACATACAAAAGAAATAAGCACAACAGCGCTGCCAACAGCGCCTATCATACCTTTGGAAAAGGTATTCCTACCCAATCCATTAACTATAAACCCGATTAAGGGCAAAAGGGGAATCAACCAAACTAATTCACTCATCGTATTTATTTCTTAAGTTCTACCAACGAAGTTTATTTAAGGAATCGATATCCACAGACTTCGTATTCCGATATACCATAATAATAATCGCCAAGCCAACGGCAACTTCTGCCGCCGCCAATGCCATGATAAAGAAGACAAAGACCTGTCCTGACGAATCGCCATGCTGCACTGAAAAAGCAGCTAAAAGAAGATTCACCGCATTCAGCATCAACTCAATAGACATCATAATAATAATGACGTTACGGCGAATAAGAACACCGATAACACCAATAACGAAAATAATCGCACAAAAAATCAGATAATGATTTATTGGCACCCCCTGCAACTGTTGAACAACTGTTTCCATTAGATTTGTTTAGGTTCTTTCTTAGCTAATAATATTGCTCCAATCATTGCTGTCAATAACAATAATGATGATAACTCAAAAGGAAGCAAAAATTCGTTAAACAACACCTTACCCAGATTCTTAACCAACCCTATTTCCGGATTAACAACAGTTAAGGGATTAGAAATGTCAAATACGCGGTATACACCGAAGAAAGTCACCAATAGGCAACAACCGGCGATAGCACCCATAAACTTAACCAGATTGGATTTCATGGGTTCGGTATCCTTGTTCAGGTTGAGCAGCATCAGTACAAATAAAAACAACACCATGATGGCTCCCATATATACGATGAAATTCACCACAGCCAAAAACTGTGCATTCAAAAGAATATAATGTATTGTAAACGTAAAAAACGTAATGACCAGATACAGTACACTGTGTACAGGATTTTTTGTAAAAATGGTCAGCAGCGCAAAGAAAATAGACAAGAAGGCTACAAAATAAAATACTGTCATAATTTCCTGGTTTAGCTCTTTAATTTGGTAATATCAAAAGTTGGTTCTACCAATTTATCTTTTCCATAGATAAAATCCTTACGGAGATAATCTGCTGTCACATGTGGTCCATCCAGGTAGATCGCTTCTTTCGGACAGGCCTCTTCACATAGACCACAGAAAATACATCGCAACATATTGATTTCATATACTGACGCATACTTTTCCTCGCGGTAAAGATTTTCTTCACCTTTTTTTCGCTCGGAAGCAGTCATTGTAATCGCCTCTGCAGGGCAGGACAAAGCACATAATCCACAGGCTGTACACCGCTCACGCCCTTCCTCATCACGTTTGAGCGAATGTTGCCCCCTGAAGTTTTTCGAATAAGGTCTTATTTCCTCAGGATATTTAATGGTTGGAATTTTCTTAAAAAAATGCCTTAATGTAATGCGTAAACCTTTGATAATAGCGGGAAAGTAGATTCTTTCCGAAAATGTCATCGGTTTTTGTTCAATTACTTTTTTACGATTGGTTAGTTGCATAAAAAGTCCTTTCTTATGAGAAATAAGTATCTTTAATCAATGTAAATACACCTGTAAGTACAATATTGGCAATAGCCAATGGAATCAACATCTTCCAGCCTAGATTCATCAATTGATCGTAGCGGAAACGTGGTAAAGTCCAACGCACCCACATAAAGAAAAAGATAAACAGCAATATTTTAATGAAGAATACAACCACCCCGATGATCGTGACCATATTGGCAGACAATCCCATATCATTCATAAAAGGGAAATTATATCCGCCAAAATAGAGTGATGCCATCAATGCAGAGGAAACGAACATGTTAATATATTCGGAAAACATGTAGAGTCCCAATTTCATGGAGGAGTACTCCGTATGGTAACCACCAACAAGCTCCGTTTCACATTCCGGCAAATCAAATGGAACCCGATTACATTCGGCAAAAGCACAGACCATAAAAATGATAAAGCCCAGCGGCTGTGCCCAGATATTCCAATTGACAAAACCCGACTGCTGCGCAACAATTTCTTCGAGTGTCAAAGTGCGAGTTACCATCAATAGCGCAATAAGTGATAATCCCATTGCAATCTCATAACTGATACTCTGTGATGCTGCACGAATTGCCCCCATAAGTGAGAATTTATTATTGGAAGCCCATCCGCCCAACATGATACCATATACACCTAATGCAATCACACCAAACATATACAACACCCCTACATTGATCCCTTGTGCAACCTGCAAAGAAATCGTTCGGTCTCCAATCTGTAGCTCCTGCCCCCAGGGAATAACGGCTGAACTAATACATGCCGTTATAATCGCAATTGTAGGCCCCAAAATAAAGAGCACCTTATGTGCGCCTGCCGGGATAATTTCCTCTTTAAAGAAGAATTTACCACCATCACACAGTGGTTGCAAGATACCAAAGAGACCAGCCCGATCAGGACCATATCGATCTTGCATAAAGCCTGCAATTTTACGTTCCGCAAGTGTCGAATACATCGCGATCACCAAGGTGATAACGAATACAATAGACACCAGTATTAATTTTTCTATGACAAAAGACCACTCCATGTTTGTGATTATTTCAATTTTTCTGTTCTAGCCAACTGTTCGCGATTTTGTTCCTGTAGTATCGGATTCTCCTTAACAATTTTCGGCGGATTAAATAACTCGTAGTGATTGGCAGAAATGACGGAATGTCGGTCTATTTCTGTTGGTTCCTCCAACACCCAATTGCTCGTTTTTTTCTGATCAAAGCGACAGGTATTACAGATAAACTCTTCCACTTCACCAAACTCATCCTTTCGAGCAGTTACCCGAATGACCTCTTCTCCCTTATACCATAAGGTTACCTTACCCGAACATGTCGGACAATCGCGATGTGCATCGACAGGCTTCGTAAACCATACCCTATTCTTGAAACGGAAGGTTTTATCTGTCAAAGCTCCCACAGGACATACATCAATAACATTTCCGGAGAAATCGTTATCGATTACATTTTCGATATAAGTCGATATCTCGGCGTGATCTCCTCGTCCTAAGATACCGTGTACACGCTGGTCGGTCAACTGATTTGCGACATAAACACAACGGTAACATAAGATACAACGGTTCATATGCAATTGGATCTTATCGCCCAGATCAATGCGTTCGAAGGTACGTCGATCGAATTCGTAGCGTGTATGAGCACTACCGTGTTCATATCCAAGATCCTGCAATTTACATTCACCAGCCTGATCGCAGATTGGACAATCTAAGGGATGGTTAATCAATAAGATTTCAACAACACCTTTTCTTGCTTCCACCACCTCTGGCGAAGTAATATTTTGTACTTCCATACCGTCCATCACCGTTGTACGACAAGAAGCCACCAATTTCGGCATCGGTCTTGGATCTTTTTCAGATCCCTTGGAGACTTTTACCAAACAGGTACGGCATTTACCGCCACTCCCCTCCAGTTTGGAGTAGTAACACATTGCCGGAGGGACTATATCGCCGCCGATCTGTCTCGCTGCATTTAATATGCTTGTCCCAGGAGCAACCTCTACCGGTATACCATCGATGGTGACCTTAAACTTTACATCTTCCGCTTCTGCCATGATATGATTAATTTATCGTTACAGCTTCTATTATGATACTATTGGTTGTAAAGGATCAGCATAATGTGCCAGTCCATAATTCCGTGTTTGTGACTCTTCCGGATGCAGGATATGCCATTCAAATTCATCCCTAAAGTGTCGTATTGCAGCTGCCACAGGCCATGCTGCAGCATCCCCTAATGGACAGATTGTATTGCCTTCAATTTTCCGCTGCACATCCCACAGCAAATCAATGTCTGACATCGAGCCGTGACCGCTCTCGATCTTATGCAACACCTTCTCCATCCAGCCTGTTCCTTCACGACAAGGCGAACATTGACCACAGCTTTCATGATGATAGAATCGCGCAAAATTCCAGGTATTACGCACCACGCACTGATCCTCATCAAATACGATAAAACCACCTGATCCGAGCATTGTACCAGTTTGGAAGCCACCATCAGCCAATGACTCATAAGTCATCAATCGACTATTTCCAGCAGCAGTTTTCAAGATCAGATTAGCCGGTAAAATAGGCACCGAAGAGCCTCCGGCCACGACAGCCTTCATTCGTTTTCCGTTGGCAATACCACCACAATATTCGTCCGAGTAAATAAATTCTTCAACAGGCAGACCGAGTTCGATCTCGTAGACACCTGGTTTTACAATATTTCCGCTAGCGGAAATTAATTTTGTTCCGGTACTACGCTCTACACCGATCTTAGCATACTCTTCACCACCCAAATTTATAATGGGAACTGTCGTTGCAATAGATTCCACATTATTCACCACTGTCGGGCAGTTATATAAACCCGCTATCGCCGGAAAAGGGGGTTTAATACGCGGATTACCTCGTTTACCTTCTAAAGACTCTAATAAAGCCGTTTCCTCACCACAGATATACGCTCCACCTCCCGGTTGAACATAGATCTCCAGATCATACCCCGAACCTAAAATATTTTTACCCAAAAACCCTTTTTCCTTGGCTTCAGCAATAGCACGCTCCAAAATTCTGATCTGTGGCATCATCTCTCCACGCACATAGATATACGACGTGTGAGCCCCCAAAGCGAAGCTGGATACAATCATTCCCTCAATGAGTGCATGCGGAATATGTGTCATTAAATAACGGTCTTTGAATGTCCCTGGCTCAGACTCGTCGGCATTACAGACCAAATAGCGTGGCACCCCCTCAGGTTTAGCCAAAAAGGACCATTTCATCCCCGTAGGAAAACCAGCTCCCCCACGGCCACGTAATCCAGACTTCTTAACTTCTTCGACAACATCCTCAGGAGACATTGTCTTTAATACTTTTTCAACAGCAACATAACCACCTTTTTGTCGATAGACCTCAAAGGTATTGATGCCCGGAACATCGATATGAGTCAACAAAAGTTTACGTGCCATATTATTCTGTTTTAGCTTTTAAATTATCAATCAATTCGTCGACTTTATCTTCTGTCAGATTCTCATAGAATGTATATTCAGGGCCAATCTGTAAGACTGGTCCGAAACCACAGGCAGCCAAACATTCTACACCACGCCAAGAGAAAAGCCCATCGCTTGTGACCTGCCCCTCCTTTACACCGAGCTTTTGCTCTAAATGCCCCATAATACGCTCTGCACCGACCAAACAACAAGGCCCGGTACGGCAAATCTCCAGTACGTATTTTCCTTTGGGTTGCAACAGGAACATGGTATAGAAGGTTGCCACCTCATATACCTCAATCGGTAATATATTCAGGTAAACAGCAACCTTATCCATCGCATCTGCGCTGACCCAGCCGTATTCCGCCTGAACCAAATGTAAAATGGACAATAAGCCCGATTTCTGCTTTCCTTCGGGATAACGGCTTACCACTTCTCCAAACTTGGCTAACAATTCTGGAGAAAACGTTACATTTTCATTATGTTGTTTTACACTAAGCATCTAATTCTCCAGCTATAACGTTAAGACTACTCATATTTATAATAGCATCTGAAATCAGCATTCCTGCACTCATTGGTGCAAACATCTGATAATTGACAAAAGAAGGTCTCCTGAAATGCAGACGATAAGGTGACCGTCCACCATCATGAATCAAATAAAAACCAAGTTCACCATTTGCCCCTTCGACCGCATGATAAACTTCGGCTTTAGGTGTATCCACCTCACCCATGACGATTTTAAAGTGGTAAATTAGAGCTTCCATATTGGTATACACCTGTTCTTTCGGAGGTAAATAGAAATCAGGAACCTCCGCATGGAAGACTCCTTTAGGCTCTTTCTCAATTTTCGCTAATGCCTGTTCAATAATCCGAAGTGATTGCCACATTTCGGCATTGCGAACCATGAAACGATCGTATACATCACCTGTCGTGCCAACAGGCACATCGAAATCAAATTCTTCATACGAGCAATAAGGATTCTGTACACGCACATCGTAATCTACACCTGTCGCACGTAAAATAGGACCAGACCAGCCATAATCCAGGGCATCTTCTGCTGTTACAGCAGCAACACCCGACGTTCGTTCTATAAAAATGCGGTTACGAACAAACAACTCTTCAAACTCTTGCAATACCGGAGGATAGCGTTTCAGAAATTCACGTATTTTCTCAAAGGCTATAGCATTGAAATCACGCTCGAAGCCTCCAATACGACCAATGTTCGTTGTCAGACGAGCGCCACAGATTTCTTCAAAGATTTCATAGATAAACTCGCGTTCCTGCATCACATACAAAAAGCCCGAAAAAGCACCCGTATCTACCCCCAAAATACCATTACAAATAATATGATCCGCAATACGGGCAAGCTCCATGACGATAACACGCATATATTGCACCCGCTTAGGAATCTCTATTTTAAGTAATTTTTCAACGGTCATATGCCAGCCCATATTATTGATTGGAGACGAGCAATAGTTTAGACGATCAGTCAAAGGTGTTATTTGATAAAAAGGTCGATGTTCAGCAATTTTTTCAAATGCGCGGTGAATATAACCGATCGTGGACACGCCACTCACAATACGCTCGCCATCGATTTGTACCACGTTCTGAAATACGCCATGCGTGGCGGGATGCGTGGGACCAATATTCAGGGTAATCAACTCGTCTTGCGGATCGTTGTCTTCGAAGACAGGCTGATTAGATGTTATCTTGCTTATAAATTCGCTCATATCGTATAAATTAACGGCCGAAATACAAATCTTTCTTATCTACGCGATTTGGATCCTCTAAAGGATATTCCTTACGCATTGGAAACACCTCCATATCATCTACATTCAAAATCCTCCTCAAATCGGGATGTCCTATAAAATTGACACCAAAAAAATCAAAAGTCTCACGCTCCATCCAGTTCGCACCTTTCCAAACGACGGTTGCTGTCGGAATCTCAGGATTCGGCCCATACAAAAAGACCTTCACTCGGATTCGGATATTATGAACGAGACTATGAATATGATAAACCACAGCAAACTCCTTTTCTAAATGCGGATAATGTACCGCCGTAATATCCGTGAGATGGATAAACTGCAACTCCTTATTCGATTTCAAGAAACGAAGTACATCAATCACATCTTCCGTATCCACGACAATCGTCAATAAATTGTGTGCATCTTGAATTTCGTTAATCTTTGCCGGAAAATTTCCTTGGAGCTTATCCAATAAAAAACTGTTTTCCATCATCTATTTATTTGTATGTATTCCGTACTTCTCAAGCAGCGCTTTGTATTCGGGTGTATTTCTCCGGTTCAATGATTCATTCTTTACAATATCCTGTAGACGCAACACACCATCCAAAATTGCTTCTGGACGGGGAGGACAACCAGGCACGTACACATCAACCGGTATAATTTCGTCTATTCCTTGTAGCACAGAATACGTATCGAAAATACCCCCACTAGATGCACAGGCCCCTACAGCAATTACCCAGCGCGGCTCGGCCATTTGGATATACACCTGCTTTAACACCGGAGCCATTTTCTTAGCGATGGTACCCATCACCAATAGCATATCTGCCTGACGCGGCGAAAAACTCGGGCGTTCGGCACCAAATCTAGCCAAATCGTAAGTAGAGCCCATCGTAGCCATAAACTCGATACCACAGCAGGATGTGGCAAAGGGTAAAGGCCATAAGGAGTTGGCTCGGGCCAAGCCAATGGCTTTGTCCAAACTTGTCGCAAAAAAACCTGCGCCTTCTACTCCCGGAGGAGCTTCTGCCAATTTTATATCACTCATGAAAAGTCGATTTATAGGTTTAAGTATTGCTGGCCCAAAGGCCAACCATCACGGGAATATCTAATCCCAACTCAATGCTTTTTTCTTGATCACATAGATAAAGCCCAACAAGAGCAGTCCCATGAAAATAAACATCTCGATCAAGCCCTGTAGTCCCATTTCCCGGAAGTTGACTGCCCATGGATACATGAAAATAACTTCAACATCAAATATGACAAACAGGATAGCGACCAAAAAATATTTTATGGAGAAAGGCTGCCTGGCATTTCCGACAACTTCAATTCCCGACTCAAAAGCTCCAAGCTTGTTTTCCGTGCGGACTTTTGGCCCGATAAGATGTGTAATAATTATGGTACCTACTCCAAATCCTACAGCTACTAAAAGCTGTATAAATATAGGCAAGTAGTCTATCGGCATACTATTGGCTTGCTCCATCTCAATTAAAATTTATATTGGTAACTATCTCTAAATATAGAGATTTCAAGGTAAAAATCAAAACAAAAAAGGCGTAGATATTACTATCTACGCCTAATTTAGAATGATTTTATTTAAGCTTATTTCAGGCCCTCTAAGTAACCTTTAACAGCTTCATTTGCCGGATCTATAGCCAATACTTTTTGGAAGCACTCCTTCGCTTTAGGAAGATCTTGCTTCACGTAATAGTAAAGTCCGATATATGTATTTGCATCGATCAAATAATTTTTATTCTTCTCTTGTGCGCCACGTTGATTGATGGTTTCGATCAATTTTTGGAATGGTGCAACAAAATCACCTTTAGGTTGCTCCAAGTTGTCCGCGGTTAAGGCAGCAAAAGCTTTATAATAAAGCGCATTGATCAAATATTTATCTTGTGCTTCTTTATTGTCTGTCGTTTCAATAACAGATAAGAAAGTCTGTGCTTTTTGCAAATCAGCAATTGCTTTATCTCTCAATTCTTGATTAACGACGACTTGTTCTTCATTCTTACTAGCAGCATCTTCCTTTGCACCGATTTGGTAATAGGCTTCTCCAGCATAGTAGTTTGCATCAAACAAATATGTTTTGTTATCTTTATAAGAAGCAACTAGCTCGAATAAAGAGGCTGCTGTCTGCAATTCTTGCTCTTGGTATTTAGCAAATGCCAACTCAGCTGTTTCTCCCAACAATTCTTTGTCTAAATCAATTGCTTTCTTAATATCAGCAATACCCTTTTGAATATTCGCCGTATTCTCTGCTGTCAATACCGGAGCCGCAGTAGCCGTGCTATCTGCACCAGCAGCCGCTGGTTTTGGGCTATTTGCAGCAATCTCAGACATACCTAGATACATATAATCCAATGGAATTACACGATCTTTTTCCATTTTGCTAAACATCTGGTTTAAGTACTCCAATGCTTTCGGATAATCTTTAGCTTTTTGGAAGGCGATATACCCCAAATAACGATAGATTTTTGGATCTACAGAAGGGTTTTGAGCTAATTCTTCAGAAACTACTTTCAAATCGTCGTATTGACGCGCGTAAACCAAGAAATCGGCATAACGGATTTTAGCTTCCAATGAATTATCACCCGCAACTTCCAGGTATTTTTTGTATTGCTCAACACCTTTTTTATTTAACTCGACATATTTCTCGTCAGAAGTACCCGGCAATCTAGACCATTGGTTATATGTTTCAGCCAACTCACGGTAAGTAGGTGCGTATGCCGGAGTTTCTGTAGCGATAGTCTGCAATTGTCCAATTGCCTCATCAAAAGCCTGCGCTCCACGTACGATAACAGCCTGTCCAACTTTCGCTTGTACTGAATTTGGATCGATATCAGTCGCTTCACCATAGCTTGTATAAGCTAATGAACCTTCTTTTAAACCACGGTATGCATCACCTAATGCGATAGGAATTGCAACATCTTTTTTGTTTTTTTCTTTCGCTTGCGTTAGGTATTCCAAAGCTTTCGCATAATCGGGCTCAGGCGTTTTTATATATGCACGACCGATTTCCAATAATGGCTCGTAATCTTTCTTACCTAATTTTGCTGTTGCCAAAGCGAATTTAGATTCAGCGCTCGCTTTATCCTTTTTCATTAAGTCAACATAGCCCAAACCTACATTGTTGATTGTAGCCTTTGGATCAGCAGCCAAACCTTGGTTGAAAATCGCAGCGGCAGAATCCGCTCTGTCGTTTACCAAATAAATTTGACCCAAATAGAAATAATTATCTCCATTCTTAGGTTGCTTAGTCACTAACTGTTGAAGGATAGTTTTCGCTTTACCATAATTTTCAGCCTCGATGGCTGCTCTAGCATCTTTCAAACTTTGTGCACTTACTGTGCCCACAGATCCCGCCAATAAAAGACTAAATAATAATTTACTGTTTGTCATAATCTATTTTTGTACTATTTATTATCTATTTAATATAACTTTCATCTCTAATAATGATCTCACGTCCAGGCATTGTAGCAGGAACCAGTCCAGCTTTCAATACAATACGTTGTCCACGATCTCCTGTCAAAAAGGCACTGAAGCCTAAACCTAAGCCCATATTCGGCTGATAGTTCATAATGTAGACAGGTCTTACAAAAGGATATAAGCCGTCGGCGATAGTAGATTGGGATGGTCTATAAAAACTGACCTTTTCGCCCTCCTTACCAACACTTTCGATGCTCAATGTACGAATTTTATCCAATAAATTCGAATTTTTTTCTACAGCTTTTAAATACCAATTATAACCAATAACGCCTACTGTATTCGCATTCTCGCTCACATATTTCATCACATCCTCACTATCTTTCAAAGCAGAAACAGCTTTCGGATCGATTTTGTTCAATTTAAAATAATCTTTCAAATAGCGCAGTGTGCTTGAATTGGCGTTGTCAAAGATCAGTCGTTGTCCTGCTAAGTTACCTTCCAACAAAGACTTAACGTCTTTTTGAGGCATTATAGTATCAGCACTGTTACGATTATTGATCAATACAACGGCATCCGACGCCATTTGGAATATTTTAGGTTGAATACCTCGCTTTTTAAAGTAGCTATCTTCCTCATTTGTCAGCTTGCGCGTCAACACAACCACATAGGCCGAATCGCCAAGCAATGCATTCACCGCTTTAATTTCAGGACGAGCAATAAGCTCCAAACTCGAATTTGGATAAGAACTCTCAAACACATCCGCAGATTCTTGGATAATAGGCAACAAAGTTTGATCCACAATAACGGGTAGCTTACCCGTTAGAATATCATCGCTCTCTTTCGTTTGCTTTGTTTTATTTTCGCAGGAAACAAAAATGCCCATACAGATGCCAAGCATCACAAGAATCATTTTATATTTTCTCATATGATACATCATAAAATAAGACAGTTTAATTAAAAAATAGTTTAATTTTTGAAGAGAGAATTGGTTTTAGCCAAAAAGAAGAGGGCAGTTAATTAAAAATTATTTTGCCAAAGCCGCACAAATCGCATAAAAGAATACAGGATCAATACGACACCAAAGATTGTTTTGTAGGTTGGATTAATCTCAATGGGAAAATTGTCCCAGAATATAATCAAAAGGCCCAAAACAAAATAAAAGCCAAACATAAATAGTCCCAAAATAGACAGAAACCGCTTCAGAGGCGATTTCTGTCTATAATTTGAACTATTATTCGAATTAAAATTTGTCATTCTAATTTTGAAGGTTCAATCGAATTGGTAAAGTGTACGCTACACGAACTGGACGACCATTTTGAATACCAGGTTTCCATTTCTTCGCTTTCTTAAGCAACCTTACGGCTGCATCACCAGTACCATATTTCAAATCGCGTTTGATATTGATGTCTGTTAAGCTACCATCTTTTTCTACAACGAAAGATACCTCAACGACACCATTTACACCATTTTCAGTTGCCGCAGCTGGATACTCGTAGTTTGAACCTACCCAAGACATAAATGCTTGCATACCGCCTACAGGCATTGGCTGAACCTCGATGGCATTAAATGGAAGAATTTCATCTCCATTACCATTTGGATCGCCTTTTGCAGCACCAGTTATTGCGCCATCTTGTTTTTTCGAACCAAATTCACCACGTGCAACAGAAGTACCAGTCGGGCTACCTTTCAAAGTAATACGCGCTGGCGTTTTATTTGGATCTTTCAACTCTTCCTGAGAAGCAACTTCTTCCACAACTTTGTTTGCAGGAGCTACTTTAGGTTCAGGGAAACGAACCAAATCTTCTTTCGGTACATCCATAGCCACTTGTTGAGGTTTTTCTTCCGGTTCTTGTGGAAGCGGCTCCTCTTCTTCAGGCTCTGGTGGTTTGATTTCTTCAAGGTCTTCCAAAGTAACTTCAGTTACTGCAGGAGGAGCCTCAACGGCTTTCTTCGGGAACAGCTTACTTCCATAAACACTAAGGAAACTGGCTATGACTACAATGCCGATAACGACAAGAAGTCCCCTGTTAGTCGCTTTAGGCGCTAGCTTACGAAGCTCATAAGCTCCGTACTCCTTATTGCGGCCTTGAAAAACGACGTCAAGCCATTCTTTCTTAAAAATATCTAATTTTGACCCTATCATCTTATTTTAGTTTTTTGTGTCAATCTAATAACTAATCATTATAGATATTGTCACGTTTTAACACGTCCACTTCCTCTGGAGTAATCTTTCCGATCATATAGCGTTTTACGTCTACAATTTTCATCTCGTCAAGAATGTCAACAAGATTACGTTGTGTACATTTATCACTCGGTCTTATGATTACGATCATGTCTTTACCGCCTGAAACGCGAGGTACATATGCCTTTTTCTCCATCAAAACCTTACGAATCCCATCTGCACCGTAACCAGCAACAGTAGGACCTTCGATCGGACGAGCAACTTGACCATATACCCAAGAGACTTTATTGTCAGAACCCAATAAAATTGTCAGGGAGCGATTATCTGCTGTAAGCAATTCATCGCTTTGTTGCTCCTTAATTTTATTTTTGTCTGGCATAGCCACATCCATCGCTTGCGGTTTATTTAAGGATGTGGTCAACATGAAGAAGGTAATCAACAAGAACGCCAAATCCACCATCGCTGTAAGGTCGACCTTACCGCCATTCTTCTTGGATCTTACTTTCCCGCCTTTGCCTTTTTTACCACTATCCTGATTTAATTCTGCCATTGTTTGTTCTTATTAAATCGTCAATTATTTCTCCTCAGCACGCATGCCTGTTATGAAACTAAATTTGTTTTGCTTTTGATTGCGCAACGTTTCAATAACTAAATTAACCGAAGGATATTTTTCATTCGCATCTGCTTTGATAGCCATCTTTAAAGGTCCTGGATGCACGAAGTTTTTATCAGATGCTTCCTTTTCTTTATTTACTTCCTCAGCTGCAAGACGGGCATTTTGAACCCAGTAATACAACTCATTTGAAGTATTCTCTGTACTATCAACCGGGATACCAGTTTGCACACCTTTTTCCGTACGCTTACTTCCATCCAGAGCTAATAATCCTTTCAATTTAGACATTGGTACACCAAAGTTTTCCATCAATTTGAAACGATCATAATCTTCTTGTGAAAAGCCAACGCCATATTTTGCTGACATTCTTTCTAGTGCTTTTACGCGAACCTGTTGATCAGTCGTACCGAAGAAAACTTTACCTTGATCGCCTATTGTGATCATACCTACATTTGAATCAGGTAACTTATCTTTTGTAGTCGATGCTGGGGTATCCACCGTCAATGCTTCCGGTTGGCGCGCAGTCGCCGTTAAGACGAAGAACGTAAGCAGTAAGAACGATACGTCACACATCGCTGTCATGTCGATCGACGTACTGGCTCTTTTTACTTTTGCTTTACCCATTTTAAATTCTTCTTTTTAAATTAAAAACTCAATCTTCTATCCTATGATGCTTTTGATTTTTGATTTCCATAAAATAAAATCAAAAACTTTCATCATAGTTCTTATTTGTGGTTTGCAGCGTATGTTTGTACGATTGAGAAACCAGCTTCGTCGATAGAGTAAGTTAATTTATCGATTTTTGCAGTAAAGATGTTATACAATACGATAGCGAATGTTGAAGTCGCGATACCAGTTGCTGTATTGATCAAGGCCTCAGAGATACCGTTTGCCAATTTAGCTGAATCTGGAGCACCACCTGTTGCTAATGCCGAGAACGCTTTGATCATACCTGTTACTGTACCTAATAGACCACATAATGTACCGATAGAAACTAATGTAGCGATAACGTTTAAGTTTTTCTCTAACATTGGCATTTCTAATGCTGTAGTTTCTTCGATTTCTTTTTGAATTGCAATAGCAGCTTTTTCAGTGTTTACTTCAGGATCTGCAGATACTGATTTGTATTTCAATAAACCAGCTTTTACAACATTTGCTACTGAACCTTTTTGTTTGTCACACTCAGCGATAGCTGAATCGATGTTTCCACCATTAATCAATGTTTGAATTTTACGAACGAAGTTTCCTACGTTACCATTACCAGAAGCTTTGTTAATAACGATAAAACGTTCTACTGAGAAAACCCATACCATCAAGAATAAACCAAGCAAAACAGGTACGATAGCCCCAGCATGGTAAACCATTCCTAAGTAGTTACCTGGATTTGGAGCATTTTCAGGATTGTTGTCAACGAAGTTAGTTGGATTGCCCATCACAAATTTCCATACACAGAAACCCACGATGAAACAGATGATGATTGCAGCTTGAGCAAAGAAAGATCCTCCGTTGTTGCTCTCTTGTTTTGCAGCAGTTTTAGGTGCGTTTGCCATTTTTCTAATTTTTAGTTTTTTACTGTTGTTTAAATATATAATGTTGTTTAAATTATATGCACTCTTATTCGCTTTTGAGACCAATTTTGCAAAGCAAATTTAATATTTAATGTCAAATTTAAAATATTCATCTCAAATATATAAAAAAAATCAAATTTGTTTTTTCAAACTGAACACACCATTAATCAGTGTTATTTTTCTCAGCAGTTCCCGTTATATAATCATTATTACTCTATGCTAAATCGCTTATTCGCAATAATTATTTTACAATGAAAGCCATTTTTTTTTTGATATGCAAAAAAATCAAGGATTTTAAACGACAAAAAGTAAGTGATTACTCATGTTTCTGAACAACTAGACATCCTACACTCAAAGCATACTTGCCTAATAGACAATTCATTAGATTTACCACGATTATCCCTGATATACTTGTTTAACCACCAACTAATTTTACGCGATACCCCTCTTTAAGTAACAAATCATAGATCTTTTGTTTAAACTCTCCCTGAATGATGACCTCCCCATCCTTCACTGTTCCACCCACTCCGCACTTCGTTTTCAACAATTTACCTAAATTCTCCAAGTCTTCCGCTTTTCCAACAAACCCCGTAACCAACGTAACAACTTTCCCCTTCCGCATTTTCCGGTCAAGCTGCACTTTTAAGTTTTGCTGATTTACAGGTAACGTATCTGCTTCCTGAAAAAAATCAGCCAGCTGATAGCTGAAGCTGTCATCTGTTGAATATACAACGCCCTCATAGGACTGTTTCTTATTTTTACTCATGATCTTAACAAATTATCTTTAATGCTTTTGGCATAATAGAAATATCCAATTTATCGCCAAGTTCGATCGGCTCCCCATCCACATGAACCGGTGACACCTTATCAATCTCGATCTGTATGTTCTTTCCAGGAATGATCTCGACATAACTGGATTGATCTGCCGATTTATTAAAAAGATGGAAAATCATCTTTGGCAAAATGTAAAGCGGAAATTTGTGCACGATACAGACATCTAAAATGCCATCGTTAACCGAAGCCTGTGGTGCGATATAGGCATTATTTCCATATTGGGGAGAGTTCGCTACGCTGATCATAAACGCTTGCCTTTCGTATACCTTTCCATCAATCGTCAATTTGTAATGTGCAGGCTGATACTTGCTGAGCACATTAAAAACGGACTTCATATAGCCCAAAGGTCCGCGAATATTTTCATTCGCAAAATTTTCACTTACAGAGGCATCAAAACCTAAACCCGCGATATTAAAAAATCGTCTATCATTAATTACACCACAATCCACCTCTATCGATTCAAAACGATTAATCCGACGGATAGCAGCAGCTTCATTCATTGGAACCCCCAAGTAAAGCGCCAGGCCGTTACCAGAACCTTCAGGAATAATCCCCAATGGAATTCCAGATCCTACCAAAGCGGAGCCCAGTTCATTGATCGTCCCATCACCACCGACCGCGATAACTGCATCATAGCCTTCTTTGATCGCTTTCAGCCCAATTTCGTAAGCATGGTTCGGTCTCGCGGTCTGCTGAAAAGTAGGATCAAACTTCTGCAGATCAAGCACATCCAGCACTTGTTTTTTAAAGGAAGTTTTATTTTTCCCCCCTGAAATAGGATTAATAACAAACAGTATTTGTTTACGTTCTGACATATCCAAAGATAGCGGAAATTACCAATTTCTTAAAATAATGTAATCTTTATACTAATTAGCGCACTTCCCTATGCTTTTAAAAGTTAAAATATAAATTTGATTTTAAATAATCCTCAAAGTATTGTAGCTTTGTCGCACAAAAAATAGAATGTGGACTGATTTGCGTGCTGTTGCGTTACAAGGCAACGACAAGGAGATTGCAACCACAGTAAAAAAGTGCTAAAAACCCTTCGCTATCACGGCTCTTATCACTTTGCTGTTATTTCATTCTAGCGCAAATCCAATATTAAAAATTACGTAAAGCATGGCTTATTTATTTACGTCAGAATCTGTTTCTGAAGGGCATCCAGACAAAATTGCGGATCAAATTTCAGATGCATTAATAGACAATTTTTTAGCATGGGACGAGGATTCTCGCGTCGCTATTGAAACACTAGTAACCACAGGACAGGTTGTCCTTGCCGGGGAAGTTAAATCAAACATATACCTCGATGTTCAGAAAATAGCCCGTTCGGTGATCCAAAAGATTGGCTACACCAAGTCTGAATACATGTTCGAGGCAAATTCCTGTGGCGTTCTTTCGGCGATTCACGAGCAGTCTGCTGATATCAACCAGGGCGTAGACCGCAAGACAAGGCAAGAACAAGGTGCGGGCGACCAAGGTATCATGTTCGGTTATGCAAACAACGAAACTGAAAATTTTATGCCTCTGGCATTGGACCTATCGCATCGCTTACTTTATGAATTGGCCGAGCTACGTCGCGAAAATAACGAAATCAAGTATTTGCGCCCGGACGCAAAATCTCAGGTTACCCTTGAGTATAGCGACGATCACAAACCAAAAAGAATCGAAGCAATCGTAATCTCCACACAACATGACGACTTCGATACGGAACAAGTTATGTTGGATAAAATTACACATGACATCAAAACGATCTTAATTCCTCGTGTTAAAGCACAATTGAAACCAGAACTTCAGTTGTTATTTAACGATGAAATTAAGTTTCATATCAATCCAACTGGAAAATTTGTTATCGGTGGACCTCACGGAGATACAGGACTTACCGGTCGCAAGATCATTGTCGATACCTACGGCGGCCGAGGTGCACATGGTGGAGGGGCTTTCTCAGGAAAAGATCCATCTAAAGTAGACCGTTCTGCTGCATACGCAACGCGCCATATTGCTAAAAACTTAGTGGCAGCAGGTGTTGCAGATGAAATTCTCGTACAGATTTCCTATGCAATTGGTGTAAAAGATCCTATGGGAATCTATGTAAATACCTATGGAACGAGCAAAGTAAATTTGACCGATGGTCAGATTGCTGAAAAAATTGCTCATTTGTTTGATATGACTCCCTACGGAATTGAAACGCGTTTGGGTCTGAGAAATCCAATTTATTCAGAAACGGCTGCCTATGGACACATGGGAAGAACACCAAGAAAAGTAACCAAGGAATTCGAAAGCTCAACTGGCGAGAAAAAGCAAATTGAGGTTGAACTTTTTACTTGGGAAAAACTGGATTATATCGATAAAGTGAAAGAAGAGTTTGGTTTGTAAGAGCCTACCCTCCATAAAAAGATAAAAGGAAGACATGATGTCTTCCTTTTTTTGTTTGTTAAAAACGCCTATTTTTCATTAAACACAAAAAACCTTTTCTCACGATGAGCGTCATTGGTATTGGTGAATTCACGAAGGTTTTGTATCTTAAAGCTTCTAAACCGTTTCAATCATGAAAAGACGCAACTTTCTTCTAGCACCCATGGTGCTCGTAACTGCTCCCACATGGGCAAATACAGTTCAATCGGATGAGGCTATCGAGTCCAGCACCATTGTACACGTTGTCAATTTTTGGCTAAAAAAAGATCTCAGTGAAAAAGAAAAAAAGAATTTTGTTGGATTTTTTGAGGACCTTCGAAAAATCGACGTCATCAAAACGCTCAATTATGGAGTTCCGGCGCAGACAAACCCGAGACCTGTCGTAGACAACAGCTTTGACTATACGTTGATTGTCACTTTCAAAAACCTTAAAGATATTACAACGTACGAGACACATCCGATTCATTTAAAAGCGATCGAAAAATATCAGCATTTGTGGACAAAAGTAATGGTCAAAGATACCTCCATCATTAAATAAGGCCACGTGCCTTAATTTCCAAATATTTGTTGATGGAGTTAATGGTCAGGTTTTCCGGTGCTGTATAGATTGTCTGAAACCCATTGCGAATCAGTTCCTGTACGATAAGTTGTTTCTCATAGATAAACTTTTCAGCAATGACCTGGTTGTAAATATCTATTGTCTTTTTCGGCGTACTCTTCGCTAAATCCTCTATTTCTACGTTTTTAAAAACAACAACGACAATAATGTGGCTTCTATTTAACATCGACAGATAATTTAGCTGACGTCTTAAGGAATCTAAGGTCTCAAAATTTGTATAGACAAAAATCAGCGAACGTTTATTAATATGTGCATTGGCATAACTATATAATCTTCCAAATTCCGACTCCTCAAATTTGGTCGACACCTGGTATAGTGCCTCCGAAATCTTGTGCATTTGATTATTCCTCTTCTCAGCCGCTATAAATGCATTGATATCCTTTGAAAAGGTTAATAATCCGGCACGGTCCTGCTTTAAGATGGTCGCATTGGAAAGAACGAGTGCTGCATTGATCGAGTAGTCCAATAAGGTAAGACCGTTGAATGGCATACGCATTGCCCGACCTAAATCAATAAAAGAATAAATTGGCTGAGACTTCTCCTCTTCGTACTGATTGACCATCAGCTTCTTTACTTTTGCAGATGCCTTCCAGTTCATGTGTCTATAGTCATCCCCCTGCACATACTCTCTAACATGGTCAAATTCCATAGCCGAACCAATCCGTCGAATACGCTTTATCCCCAGTTCATTCAACCGATTACTTGTTGCCAAAAGCTGGTATTTTCGGAGTTGAATATAGGATGGATAACAGGGTATTTCCTGTTCTTGATTGGTAACAAACCTTCTTTTGAAAAATCCAAAACGCTTAACCAAAGCCATACAACGACCAAACTGATAAACTCCCCTTTGTGTGGGCCGCAAGGAAAACGAAATTTCCGAACGCTGAAAGGCCAGCAAACTTGTCGCAAAATCTTTATCCCGAATTTGAAGCTGTACCGGAAACTCCTCCAAAATATCCACTTTTGTCCCAAACGGGTAAAAAGAATTCACAATCAGACGCATCGGGTTTTCATCGCCATTGGATAATTTTTCAGGATATATCCTTGTGATCTCAATTCGCCCCTTTCCTGAAAACAAGACAATAAAATCAAAAGCCAAAACAGCCAACCATATCCAAAAAACAATCCAAGCCACAATCAACAATCCTTTAACGAAAAAAGAAAATGTAAAGAGTGTTGCTACACCTAATAGGGTGTAGAAGAATTGATTTGTTAGAAAAAGCTGCCTTAATTTCTTCATTATCTTGGAATTTCTACAGAATTAATGATTTGGTCGATGACATAAGCGGTGGTAAATCCTTCCATTTCCCTTTCTGGAGTTAACATAACACGGTGGCCCAGTACGGCAGATGCCACCCTCCGAATATCCTCAGGAGTAACAAAGTCTCGGCCTGTCAAGGCAGCTGAAGCCTTTGCTGATTCCAACAAAGCAATAGAAGCCCGCGGTGATGCCCCAAGGGTCAAACTTGGATTCGTGCGTGTCTTTATAATAACTTGAGCAATGTAAGTTAACAACTCTTCGTGAACAAAGATAGATTTGATCAATTTCTGGAATTCTAAAATTTCTGCGGCCGAAACTACAGCCTGAACCTGATCCTCTTTATTCTCTGCTTTTTGGGCATGGTGCTCCTTTAATATTTCCAGTTCCTGTTCAAGTTCAGGATAATTCACATTGATCTTAAACAAGAAACGATCGAGCTGAGCTTCCGGCAATCGATAAGTACCTTCGTGTTCGATGGGGTTTTGTGTCGCAAAAACAATAAACGGTCCTGGCAATCGATAGGTCGTTCCATCGACCGACACTTGTTGCTCCGCCATACTTTCAAAAAGTGCGGCTTGTGTCTTTGCCGGAGCACGATTGATTTCATCGATTAAAACAATATTTGCAAAAATAGGTCCCCGACGAAATTCAAATTCATTACTTTTCAAATCGAGTATCGACGATCCCGTTACATCCGAAGGCATTAAATCCGGTGTAAATTGAATCCGCTTGAATTCACTGTGAATAGTTTTGGCAATCAATTTTGCGGATAATGTTTTTGCCACCCCAGGCAAGCCCTCGATCAAAGAATGCCCTGAAGCCAAGATCGAGATTAAGAGCATGTCAATCAATTGATCTTGCCCAACGATTACTTTTTTCACCTCCGACTTTACCTGCGCCATTTTATCGAATAAAACGGACACATCTATTCGATTTTCAAAAGATATATATTTATCGAAGTCACTCATATCATTTTTGCTTTATGTTTAAATTCTTCTATTGTATCATTAATCAATTTGAGATCAGCCACATCATGTTGTTTAGCATCTTGCATACGAACAATCAGCCTGATTAAAGACTGTGTCTCTGCGAGCGAAACCCCAGACCGCTCGGCCAGTTCCTCACTGAACTCTTCTTCCCGCAACATCAGCGTGTCCAAATGAAAGCGCATCCGAAGATCGTGCAGGAAGTAATCTATTTTTTTTGCGACCATATTACCTGGTGCACCATTTTCATAATATAAAGTAGCGATGGTTCCACAGAACTCCTTCGAGAGATTTGGTTCCGGACTCACTACCGCCACAGCCCGCTGCTCACGTCTACTTCTAAACACAAGCAAAAGGACTAGCCCCGCTAACAAAACATACCAGGCTTGCCGAAGACCATCATTCATAAGCAATACACGCAAAGGTGTCCGATATTGCTCCATATTCGCTTTAAAATCATACCAAGCGATCGGCTTATCATTTAGATAAGATAACGACTTCGCAACATAGGCATATTGCGAGGCGGAATTCAGCAAGTAATAGTTCCCAAATAAATCAGGGGTCAGGTGAAGATAGAACGTTCCTTTACCAAATTGAACCGCGATGAAGTTCGGTAGCGCAAATTCCTTATAGGTGATCGAGCCCAAAATAGTCGCATTTTTAGGAAGTTTTTTAAATACTTCGCCAAGATCTGATTTACTGTAATGAATTTTATTGTTATCGTTCATCAACCGAACGCGCAACTGACTTTTTATATCTACACCTTTTTTAAAACCATAGAAATTATCTGCTTTCAAACCCAGGGAATCCAACAGATAATTATCAATATCCTCAGCTACAATCATTGCTTTCCCACCCCGGTTTACATAATCAAGTAACTTATCTTCCGCGGCTTCACCCATCGAAAAATAGGAGGTATAAAAAAATAAGTTAGCGTCTGTTTTCTTTGTGCTATCCAGATACTCATACAATGGTCGCTCAATCGTTGTATTCTTTTGATCAATGATATGCTTCAGTTCTTGACGCAATACATAAGCTCCAAAGGGATTTTTATCCTTTGCATCAAAAGTCCGATCCCAGATAATAGGTTTCTTACTTGTTGCATCGATAAGAGCTATTAGCACTAACACAACAGTCAATAATATCAATCCAAATTTTACCGATCCCTTCATTTAATCTGTTTTTGATATTGGTGAAACAATTGCTGATATTGACTAAAATTGTCTTCTGCCAATTCAAATTGACCAAACCAGACATAATCAAATATTCTTGTACATTCAGCAAATCCACGACGGAGCTCCTCGTTTTGAATCTCTTCTGCAAATTCAGCATTTGTTTTGCTCAGCTTCCATTTTATATGATCTGATTGCGCTAGTTTCTGAATATTCAATAGCTGTAAGTATCGGATTCCCAACGCATAATTCCTTTGCGCAATAGCCTCCTGAATGTAAGGTTCTAGATTGCTATTCATCAGGTTTCGCTCTACATACGCTAAAACGTCAAGTTCACTCTCTTCTTCACTATGTTTAATAAAATATTGTTTTCTGTTGTAGAGCACTTTATAAAGGATAAACGCTAACGCAATAACAGCTAAAAAAGCAAATACATAACCAAACTCTTCCCGAAATTTATAGGGATTATCTGGCATGATACTTCCAATCCAGTCCGCGAGCCGCGCAAGGATGCGCTGTAATACGCCTACGCGATCCTTAATATTTTCTGAATAAACAAAATCATCAGTCTCGTAACGTTTGATGATATCCTGATAAGGATCCATTTTAAACGAACGTTCTTCGGTATATTTTGGGATTGAATCAAATAATGTTGGATCCCACAGGTCAATTTCATCGTTTTCCTGTTGGCCATTAGGAGCTTTTACGGCTATTGAGTCAATAGCGACAGAATCTGTTCCCACCAAGGTCGAATCTATTCTCACATTGAGCGAATCGATTCTATCACTATTGGAATCCGTATCCCTTGGTTTTGGATCACAAGCATAAAAAATGGATAATAAGGCGATACCAAAAAAAACGAAGAGTCTATTCATCTTTTCCTCCTATCTTTTCGATCATGCCATAAATACGTTCTCCAAATTTGAGGTCCTTGGCCGTTTCATAAATAATACCATTGGCCAAAACACCGGACATATACAGAAAAAGGGTAAATAACGTGATAAATAAGCCTCCCAATGTCATCAGCAGTTTTCCCCAGGATGAATCAAAAAAGGCGGCATCTATACCTAAGAAGTTGAATGATAAAAGCCCCATGATAATCAAAGGAACTATGGAAATCATCATGACCGCCATTTGAAAAATAAAATTCACGATATAGGTCGCGATACCATATTGAATCAATTTTTTGCTCAGCATCACATAGGCATCTGTAAAACAGCTCCCTAGATCCGAATAACCTTCCCGATAAAATAAAAATGAGCAAAATAACCAAATGCCGACCATCGACCCCAAAATACCGATCGCAAAACTCCCGACGAAAGGGATAAAAGCACAAATTGCAGCGACGATGGCCAGGGGAATAAAGACGACAATTAACGCCAATATCATGGCAATTAAAAACATAAAGTATTTCCCGAGGTTTGATCGGAAATTCTTCAGCACCTCTGCGCCCGAAAATGCTGTACTTTTGCGCTCTTTGAGCAGTAAAAAATATTCGATAGAAATACCATAAACGTAAAGCCCCAAAGCTACCAGCGCCAAAATGAGTAATCCAGCCCAAGTAAAAGCATCGATATCCTCAAAAGAATCACTGTTGGCAGAGAATGTGATTTTTGTAGACAGAAAATAATAAACCAAGGCAATCCCTGCTAGAGGTACCGCAGATAAACCAAAAATAGTAGAAACAAAGTGTCTATAGATCAATTTAAAAAGATCTATGAAACTTTGAACAAAGTCCCCTACCTTCCGTTCTTTTTGAAACTCAAAATCTATTTCCATTGAAATCGTTTTGCTAGTCGATAAGGATTAATAACATAAAAATAAAGGATAGCCAGTAAGGATAAAACGATAATCAATAAGCATAACCAAATTGACACATTATAATACCGTGTTACAAAACCTTCCAATGTACCAGCGATAATAAAAAAAGGAATTGTGCTGACGAGAACTTTCATCGCAATCTTTGCTGCGCGGACAAAAGATGTCAAACGTGTAAACGATTTGGGAAATAGAATGCTATTACCGATGGCCAACCCGCATCCTCCAGCCACAATAATTACCGAAATCTCAATAGTGCCATGAATCCAAATCGCCGACATGGCTTTCCCCATAACGCCGTACTGGAAAAACATATGATGAAATGCACCAAGCATAATACCATTGCTAAACAAAACATAACCTGTTCCTACACTGAAAAATAGTCCAGCAGCAAAGGCCATAAAGGCAACCCGCACATTATTAATCGTAATCCAAATTGCTGACCCAAAGTTACTCCCCTTTTCATATACCGCAGCAGGATCTCCTGCTTTTATGCTTTCTATCGTCGAATCAACATAGTAGTCACCTAAAATAAGCCGAATAAAATCCATATCGTATACAGACGACACAAAACCAATGACCGAAGCCAAAACAAAAATTAAAAAGGAGTATAACAAAGGTCTACGGATGGACCAAATTGCTTGTGGTATCTCTTCGGTGATAAAAGATTTAAACTTATTATTGGAAGCTTTCTGATCTTTATAGATTTTCTGATGGACGGTCACGGCCAGTTCATTCAGATAAGCCTTTACCTTACTTTCAGGATAAAAGGTTTGCGCATACGCCAGATCATTTGTGAGCTCAATGTAATTTGAGGCCAATTCATCTGGATCAACCTGCATATTAATTGATAAATTATTTTCAATTAACGTCCATTTTTCTTTATTTCGTTCTACAAAGGATGCTTCTCTCATTAATTTTTTTAACTGGCATAACCAAATATAGGAAATATCCATGATTGAAAAGCACAAATTAGAGCTAAAATGACCTAGATATGCTATATTACATTAAATTCAACTAATTTGCATATGAATAAGCTTGAGATAAATACGGCACAAAATGTAAAAATCGAATATAATCTTGCCAGTCTTGGCTCAAGAATGATCGCATTTGCAATAGATTATTTTATTATAGTCTGTTATTATTTCTTTTGCTTTTTTCTCTTGGACAGCATTAACATGAACACAGGAGATCCCTATCTCTTTTATGGGATTATGATGGCATTGACCTTACCTGCATTTTTTTATACTTTGATTACTGAAACAGCCTTCGGAGGCCAAACAGTAGGCAAGAAAATCATGAAAATAAAGGTCGTCAAACTTGACGGCTCACGTGCCAACTTCTATCAATACTTGTCCAGATGGAGCCTATCTATCGTAGATATCTGGATGACGATGGGTGGTGTCGCCATTACTTCGATCGTTTTATCCAAAAATGGACAACGCATTGGAGATATTGCGGGTGAAACTTCTGTTATCAGTCTCAAACCTACCTTAAAATTGAGCGACACAATCTATGAAGAGACATTCGACAATCACCCTATCCTATTTCCTCAAGTGATTAAATTGAGCGACAAGGATGCTAACTCAGTCAAAGAGATCTATCAAACAGCTTTTGATAGAAGAGACGTAGGAATTTTAACTGCTTTAGTACAACGCCTGGAAACGGTGATGGAGGTTAAACATCCGGAAAAAATGACCCCCAATGATTTTGTCCTGCAAGTTATGAAAGATCATTACAGTATGTTTAAGGATAAATAGTTTTTAAGCCCATCGTTGATTCTGCATTCTCTCGGTCAAAAGACGGATATTGATCGGAGCTCGTTCGGTGTTTCTTCGCTTCCAACCGAAGAAGTACCGAACGAGCTCCGAAGAAGCACCGAGTAATCTCCGAAAATGATCCCTATGTCTTATCCATTTTTACAGGTAATTCTTGATGTGATTTGGATTTTTCGTTCATAAAAAATGCCCTCAAAAAGTTGGACACTTTTTGAGGGCACTGCAAAATAATTCCTTTTTTATACTGAATATTTTGTTACGCGGTCACTGATGCTGCGGAAGTCTGAACTTGACGGTCTACCTTCTTAACCAGTCCCTGCAATACATTTCCTGGACCAACTTCTACAAAAGCTGTTGCACCATCGGCCAACATATTTTGTACTGTCTGTGTCCACCGTACAGCGCCAGTTAATTGCGCAATAAGGTTTTGCTTGATAACCGCTGGATCTGTCTGTGGTTTGGCATCGATATTTTGATAAATCGGACAGCTAGGCGACAAAATGTCTACAGCTTCTATAGCCGCTTGCAATTCCACTTTGGCAGATTCCATCAATGGTGAGTGAAATGCTCCACCCACGTTTAATTTTAATGCGCGCTTAGCACCAGCCTCGGTCAATAAAGCACAAGCTTTATCCACGCCTTCAATAGATCCCGAAATAACCAATTGTCCAGGACAGTTATAATTTGCAGCTACCACGACATCATCAACCTGAGCACAGATATCTTCCACTATAGCATCTTCCAGACCTAATATCGCAGCCATCGTCGAAGGTTGAAGCTCACATGCCTTTTGCATCGCATTGGCGCGTTGTGCAACCAATTTCAAACCATCTTCAAAGCTCAATGCACCGGCTGCTACCAAAGCCGAAAACTCACCTAATGAGTGACCTGCAACCATGTCCGGTTGAAAAGACTCTCCCAGCGCTTTCGCCAAAATAACCGAATGCAAGAAAATAGCAGGTTGGGTTACTTTCGTTTGTTTCAACTCCTCGTCTGTACCGGAAAACATGATATCCGTGATGCGGAACCCTAAAATATCGTTAGCCTGTTCGAACAAGGCTTTCGTTTCATCATTTAAATTATACAGGTCTTGCCCCATTCCAACAAATTGGGCCCCTTGACCAGGAAATACATATGCTGTTTTCATCCCTTATATTTTTTATTCATTTATTTGTCTGCTACCATAGGTATTGAATCTGCCTTCGGCAGTCAATGGTTGAGAAGAACGAATTCCCGTAAGCGCAAACTTAGATAAATTGCTTTTTATATGCAATATAAATTCATGTCAGCCAGCTATTATTCCCATCGTCGGCCGATCGATCTCATATTATTCATCTTCTCTGAAGAATCTATACAGGTCCTTAAATTCAGTCTTCGGGGACAAAACTTAGCGACAACATCTTCTTCGGGTCAAATACATCTTGCGCTATTTCCAGCAGCTCTGTATTCGTCAAATCCTGAATTTTTTCAATTACTTCGTCCAATAAAATGACACGATCATAGTCCATCACGTTTTTCGCGGCAGAGATAATCATACTCATACGATTCTCTTCGGTCAAAGCAATCTGCCCAATAAATTTCTGCTTCGCCTTTTTTACCGCAGTTTCAGATAGCGGTTGCTCACTCAGCTTCGCAAGTTCTTTAAAGACGAGTTTTTTAGCTTTTTCAACTTTTTCTTCATCGGTACCGAGGTAAATACTAAATAACCCTGTATCCGAAAAAATAGTATAATTAGATTCAATGGTATAGGCTATTCCATATTTCTCCCGTATGGAGAGATTCAGGATAGATCCCATTCCCATTCCACCAAGCATATTATTTAAAAGCAGCAGCCCCGTCTTACGGTCATCTCGATAATTATAAGCTAAAGAACCGAGCATATAATGCACCTGATTGATTGGCTTGCCTACGGCAACATGCTGTTCAACAAGTGGTCTGACGTCATTGCGGAGACGTGCTATCGTATTTGAAGGCACGGTCCCAAATACTTTGTGCAACAATCGCTCAACTTCTTTTAGCGTATAATTGCCCGTGATACCAATAACCATTTCATTTGTATCATAATTTGCCCGCATAAAATCGACAATATCACCCTTTTGCAGTGCAAGAAGCTGATCTTCCAGGCCCAAAATATTATGCCCTAAACCCGATCCCTGAAAAACCAGATCTTCAAAATCGTCCACAATAGACTCTTCCGGGCTATCCAGATAAGATGCCATTTCATCTACAATGACAGATTTTTCTTTATCCAATTCTATATCGGGGAAAGTGGAATGAAAGAAGATATCTTCAAAAAGATCTAACGCACGATTTAAATAAGGCTGAAGAATAGAGGCATGTACACAGGTATACTCTTTCGTCGTATAAGCATTTAAATCTCCGCCAACGGATTCCAAATGATTTATAATCTGTTGTGTAGAGCGTCTTTCAGTACGCTTAAATAAAAGGTGCTCAATAAAATGGGCTACACCATACTTTCCAGCAGACTCGTCCCGAGACCCCGCGTTGATGACCATGCAGACATGAGTAACCGGTAAATTTTGATATTGAAATACTACGCGTATTCCGTTTGAAAGTCTAATAATTTCGTATTCCATGCAGTACAAACTTGCTGTAGCTTCTTTTAGTTTATCTATTTTTTGTGCCCATTAACCTTGACAGTCTTCCCTAAAACAAAAAATACAAAATCTTACATTTTTTGCTACGTTACTCAATCTTCAAAATCGTATGGGCATATGAAGTCTTCACAAAACTAGGCATTTTTAAATGCAAAACGGTCATAGCGAAATCACTATGACCGTTTTTATATCCTATGGGAATCAGATTACATACGCGGAGGTCTCATTCCGCCCGGAAATCTATTCTCTCCTTCTGGATTTCCCATCGCAAATTTTTGGAATTTATAAGTAAACAGAATCATAAAATATCGACCCAAACGGTTGGTACGGCTATCTGTAATCATAGACTCACTCACCGTTCTTGAAACATTCGTTTGCTGATTTAACAAGTCAAATGCTTGTAGACGCACAGTACCACGTTGTTGACTCAAGAACTTCTGCTCCAAATAGGTATTTATGACGAAAGGATTTGCATTAATACCGGCTCCATAACCACTGTTGAATTGCTTGGATAGATCCGCTCCGAAAATGGTTGTTTTTGTTATGTTAACAGAACCAATCAATGTTGGTGTCCAGGACGAGACATTCGTCGTACGATTTGTCAATGAATTCTCTGTATGATTAAATTGGTAGCGTACCCCTGGATTGATTTCTAGGTTCTCGGAAGGATTATATCTAAACATTAAACCTTGATTTAATACAATATTCCGGGCGATGTTCTTTTGACCTACGTTATCATCTTTCTCTGTGGAAACATATCCAATATTTTTATTGTAAGACACACCCCCCATTAACATAATATTATATGTTTTTTCTTTCAGTGATTTACCATAATGATAGAAAGAACTCACATTAAATGGCTTATCGCTTGTTTCATTCAAATAGCGGGTTTCAGAAACTAACGTTGAATTTGTTTGGCCAGTTTGATAATCCATTAAATCATCAAAATAGCTTTTGCTCAAGCTCACAATCTTGTTGTTAGTCAAACCGGCATTAACGAACGCAAAGAAGTTGTTTCCTTTTTGAAAATCATTCTTACGGAATCTTACATTCAATTGATGGCTAAATTCCGGATTCAGATTGGCGTTACCGATCACAATACTCGTCCGGTTTGTACTCATATCAAACGGCAAGATCTGCGTTACTGAAGGCTCATTCGGTGTTCCCGAATAATTGACAGAGATATTGGACTGTCTCGAAAATTTATACTCAAAACGTGCAATAGGCATCCAGTTCATATTGTTGCGATGAATTGGCACGACTAACCCTGAACTGATCGCATCACCTCTTAATTGAGAAGGCTGAGCAGCAGCTCCAATGGAATAGGTTATTTTATCGCCACTATACAAATAGTTTGCCCCGATTTTATGTGTTGTGAACGAATAATCATAATTATAATCAAAATTCAACTTGGGATCTTCTGCAATAAGGTTTCCATCGCGATCAAACCCTTGTTGTTTATTCGAATTGTCATACTTGTTTTTGTTGAAGTCATAGGTAAACTCTACTTTTCCCTTCTCAGAAACAGGTTCAGTATAATTCACTGAAGCGCCCCCATTCCAACTTTTATTATTTGCTTCTAGAATCGTTTTTTCATAGATCGAATCTAGAGGAGCGTTTGCATTGTTGGGATCAGCCAATAGCCTATCTAAAATGGCATTCTGATCCTTCGTTGTTTTTGCATTATTGAAGTTCATGTTTACAAAAACATTCCTTCCTTTGTCATTAAATTTATGGTTGTACAATCCGCTAATCCCAAATCTCGGTGCAGTAGAATTTGCAACAATATCTTGGGCCTGTGAATTATTAAATACACTACTACGGTAAGTTAGCGAATTAGTACCTGTCGTTACATCACTATTGTCGTAACCAAATTGAGGAGAAATTTTGATATAGTCTTTCGTTGTAGGCTTCCATTCAACATTTGCTTCAAAACGGTGGCTTGCTCCTACTGTATTGGAATTAGATTGAACACTGTCCGTTTGCATGATATTAGGTAGTGTATTTTCCTGAAAGCGCTGCGAGATTGTTGTATTGTTGCTATGGCTATAACTGTAACTACCGTAAACCGTCAATTTATCATTAAAGTCTTTACGGTAATTCAGCCCGATAGAACCGATTTTAGTTAAACCGTCCGATCCGCCAAACATGCCGCCGCCGCGACGGCCGCCACCACCTTGGCCACGACGCGCACCGCCACCTACAGTACTAAAGTCAAATAAGGGTGCATTGGTATTGTTCAAATTTCCCAATACAGAAATTTGTTCACCTTCGCGCATCCCCATCCACATCCCTGTAGCCTGGTAACGATCTTCGGTTCCCACGCCTGCCCGTAAGGTAGTCATATGTCCTGTATTGTATTTTGGGTCAATCTGAATATTTAAGACTTTTTCTGAATCACCCGTTTTATTACCGGTTACATTGGCCATATCGCCATAATCATCGATGACCTGCATCTTTTGGATAATATTTGCCGGTAGATTTTGTGTAGCTGTCTTTACATCTCCACCAAAAAAGTCCTTACCATTTATACGAACCCGCTTAACAGACTCCCCTTGTGCCGTTACATTGCCGTCTTTATCGACTTCGACCCCTTGCAACTTTTTCAAAGCATCCTCTGCAACAGCCCCATCGCGGAGTTTTAGATCTTTCATGGTATATTCGAGGGTATCACTTTTGACAACGACTGTAGGGACTCCATCAACAACAACTTCTTGTAGCATCTGTGAGTTCTGTTGTAAAGTCAAACTTGGAATAATATGCTTTGATTCGCCTTTAGGGATACTAAATTCCTGCTCAAAGCGTTCGAACCCAAGGTTTGAAACAGTAATTTTAAAGGTGTCCGCCTTGACTTTATCAAAGATAAAAATCCCGGCCATATTAGATCCTGTCGTCATGGAATCCAATTTTGACGTTAATTTCACTGTTGCACCGGCGACAATTCGATTCTTGTCGTCCTTCAACATTCCCTGTATGCTCTTCGTCTGGCCATAAACGGTCCATCCCATCAGCATACTAAATAAAAAAAGCACAAAGCCTCTCATAATACGTATTTTTATATTTCTATAATTGATAAATCTTTGACTCTAAAACTATTGCTCAAGTTTAATTTGAAACAATATGGCCTAGACAAGAACAAACTTTTATTTTGTTAATGGAAATTATTCCAACGTTTTAATAGTCTAGCGCTCTTAATCTTTACAAAAGAAGACATTATTAGTGTTAATTAGTGTAAACGGTCGATATTCACACAGAAGTTACAATAGATAACTCTAAATTTATTTGTATTTTCGGCTATTTTAAAGAACTGAACATGCTATTATCATATTATCAGGAGCAGTGGATAGAGGCCGGCTGTGACGAAGCGGGAAGAGGTTGTCTGGCAGGGCCAGTTTTCGCTGCAGCAGTGATTTTCCCCACAGACTACCATCACGAGCTTCTTAATGACTCCAAACAACTTAGTGAAAAAAAGAGGATGGCTTTACGTCCCATCATTGAGCGCGAAGCCCTTGCTTATGCCGTTGCGAGCGTTTCAGCAGAAGAAATAGATCGCATAAATATCCACAATGCAAGCTACCTGGCGATGCACAAGGCACTTGATCTCTTAAAGACCAAAGCCGAGTATATTATTGTTGACGGGAATAAGTTTATTCCATATCAGCAAATACCGCATACATGTATCATCAAGGGCGACGGGAAATATCTATCGATTGCCGCAGCTTCGATTCTGGCTAAAACTTACCGGGATGAATACATGGACAACATCGCCTTGGATTATCCCGATTACGACTGGCTCAACAACAAAGGGTATCCGACAGTTAAGCACAGAACAGCTGTATTGGCACACGGCTCCACTCCACATCATAGAAAAAGCTTTAGAATAACCGATCCGCAGCTCAAATTATTCTAAAGCTCACACAATAAAAAAAGAAACAGCAACTAAGCCGCTGTTTCTTTTTTATTCCCTCTAAAGGAGAAATATATCGCCGCTCCTATTCCCAATACAAGAACAATAGACGAGATTAATGTCAATAAATTACCAAATTTGTGTGACTCTGGATCAAAAACAAATTCTACCTTATGCGTTCCCGCAGGTAATTGCAGTGCTCTTAGGATATAATCCGCACGAATAATTGGCGTTTCCTTTCCATCCACATACGCTTTCCATCCTTTATCATAAAATACTTCAGAAAATACAGCAAAGGCATCATTGGCAGCCGTATATTCATATTGCATTTTATCCGGATGGTAAGATGTCAACTTAATCTCCCCTGTCGTTGAAGCATTCGAAGTTTTAGCCTTAATCTCATTTTGATATTGTTGATTCACAAACGCCTCCTTATGTGGATCAAAAGAACTGATTGCTTGCATCTCCTCGGCATTTCCTTTCACAAAACTTACCCGATCCACAAACCAAGCATTTCCTGCAGCTGTACTTCTTCTTACAATACGTTGCGACTGATTCTGAGGATCTGTCGTAATCAAATAACGTACGTTGAACATATCCAACACATCTTCATTAAGGGCACCATTAAATTGATTTTCCAAAATTTCCTGGAAGCGCATTAATTTTGCCGCATGGTATCCTCCTAAAGATTTGTGAAAATAGGATGGACGGGCATCCGAAAATGGGTCCGAAGTCAAGTCAAGAACGCGGTAGCTTGGATCTTTATCCATTAAGATCAATTGATCCACTTCACGTTGTTGGAATACTTGCTGTACTGTAGCCCCTTTCTCCATAAAAGATTTGTCATTCAAAAAGCGCTTATCTACACTCCATAAATCAAACAAGAATAAGACCAACAATGTCCCCAGTAATACACCTTCGCTCAGTTTCTTCTTTAAAAAGACCCAAACAAATCCAAAAGTTAGTAGAACGATGACAAAGGAACGATAGGCATCTTTGCTTGCGATATCTTTACGATCCAGAACCAACTGGTTTGCCAAGTCCGTCGCAAAGGCCTTGTCGCCTATCTGGTGCTCAAAAGTTGCTACTAAATTGCTATGCTCCGCATTCCTAAAACTTAAAAAGAGATCGGGCATCACGCCAATAAGCAGACAGACGCCACCGACACCAATAAAAGTATACAGCACTTTTTTATCTAAGTTTGGAATCTCCTTCGCCCGTGTCAAAAGCTCATTGACAGCCAGAATTGCCATCATAGGTACTGTAATGGAAACCACAACAAGAATGGATTCAACAGCCCTAAACTTATTGTACATTGGGAAATAGTCAAAGAACAGATCTGATACAAGTGTAAAGTTTTTTCCAAAAGACAAAAGCAATGCTAAAATGGTTGTTGCCAGAATCCACCACTTGAAGCGGTCCTTGACAATAACAAGGCCTAAAACAAATAGGAAGAAAACTCCGGCCCCAAAATACCATGGTCCCGAAGTGAAACGTTTGTCGCCCCAATAGGTTGGCATGCCTTGTGCCATCTGACCAGCTTGAATCTCCGATGCACCTCCTCGTTCCATTAGGAATTTAGCGACATGTGATTTTTCGTCCAATTGTCCGCCAGTTGAACCACCATAGGCATTTGGAATCAAAAAGGTAATGGTTTCACCAATCCCTTGGCTCCACTCATAGGCATATTCTTTATCAAGCCCTTTCTCTTTGCTGTTGTTATTATCAACCTTAGTAATATTGGCATGTCCACGCGTACTTAATTTACTATATTCCCAAGTTGGTAATAAAATTGATGCATTTACCATCAAAGCGATGACCACTGCGATAATCTGCCTACCCGATGCAATAAAAAAACCTTTTAATTGTTTTTGTTTAATTGCATCTACGAAAGTGAAAATCACGTATACCATCAGGACTATCAACAGGTAATAGGTTGTCTGCAAGTGATTTACACGAATCTCCAGCGAAAGAAACAGCGCCAATAATACAGGGCCCCACAATTTACTTCCCCGATAACACATAATAACCGCAGCAATAACGGGTGGAATAAATGCAATTGCATTAGCCCTTGTTATGTGCCCAGCTTCAATATAAATAAAATTATAGGATGTAAACGCAATGGCTATTGCACCAATTGCTGCCAACCAGGGTTTGATCCGTAAGACGCTAAAAAGGAAATAAGCACCCAGCAAATAAAATAGCACCGTATCCATTGGGCTCGGAAAGGCGAACTTAACCGCTTTTAAGAAATAGGTACCAATGTTATTCTCATTTTCTTGCCAAATTTGATAAGTCGGCATCCCGCCAAACATAGAGTTAGTCCATAAGGGCGCTTTACCATCCTTTGCCTTAAAATCAAATAATTCCTTCTGTGCCGCCTGCGCTTGTACCACATCCGACTGCGCCAGCGTTTTTCCTTGCCAAACAGGGGTAAAATAAAAAAACACGAGCACAATGAATATCGCTATAACAATCAAATGTGCCGAATTCGCCTTAAACCAATTTTTCATCCGTATAAATTTGTCATTTAAAGGTGATGAAGCTATCTCATTTATTCAACTCACGCTATATCGTTCATTCACAGCTGGCTTTTTGCTGTATTTATGCACGCATTACACACGATTTTGATAAATTCCGATGATTTCATTTATCCTCTTAGGTTGTTTAAAAGTCTTAAAAGCCAAACTTAGATAAATTTGTTTTTATATACAATTATAATTATCGCTCAGATTGCTGTTAGTGGAAAGTTTATAACAGGTATTCCATCCGATCGATCCATTTCACATCTTTTAAGCACTAAAAAAGCCCTATGTTATTTAGGGCTTTAAGTAATTAAGATCTCATTTTTACGGCCGTTCCCGTCGCGCCTACCATCATCATGCCCCCTGTTCCTACCGTTTGAAAGTCCAGTCGAACGCCAACGACCGCATCAGCACCCAATGCGCGTGCACGGTCTTCAAGTTCACGTAACGCCGCTTCACGTGTTTCCTGGAATGCGCGTTCATAAGAATTGGATCTTCCGCCAAAAAAATCACGAAAACCCGCCATCATATCCTTGATTGCGTTCGCTCCCAGAACCACTTCGGAAGAGACTATCCCCAAATAACGTTCAATTTGGTGTCCCTCAATAGTACCAGTTGTTGTCAATAACATATTTTATTCTCCTTTTTGAATTAACTTATTAATATTGGATAACTCCCCAAAAACAACCAAAATATCGCCTTCTTCCATGATCGTTTCCGAGGCAGCAATTCCAGAAGCTTCCTTTTGTTCTTTGGTCACACCGTCCTTCTTCGTTTCTGTGATCTTCACAGTGGTCAACACGATAACCTTGTATAAATTGGTCAGGTTCGCTTCACGTAATGTCATGCCCACATAACGAGCAGGCACTTTAGTCTCCACAATGGAATATTTATCCGAAACCTTAAACGAATCGACAATATCAATATTGTCCAAGCGCATCGCCAATCGTTCAGCAGCTTCTTCTTCGGGCATAATATATTCATTGATTTCCATTGCTTCCAAAACAGTCTTTTGTAAATCTGAAACGATACGACCAATGATACGTTTAACCTTCAACTGTTTTAAGAGGGCTACGGTCATGAGCGAAGCTCCCTCATCCTCTCCAATAGCAACAATGACAGCATGGGCATCTTTAAGGGGTAATGACGATACCGCTTCTCGGTCGGTTGTATCTAGGCATACCGTGTGCGTTATCTTGTCCTTGAGTTGTTCAACGATACTGAGATTTCGGTCTGCCCCAATCACCTCATGTCCGAGCTCAGTAAGATGTACTCCTAAAGAACGTCCAAAATGCCCCAATCCTAAAACAATATACTTCATATCTCAAACTAAAATAAATTTACTGTTATTTCCAAGCTCTCTTTCGATCTACCTGCTCATATTACTCCGATAAGTTCATCAAAAGTTAGTCAATACGCTTGTCGGTCTACCTAAAACAAGATCTTTTCTTCCGGAAATACAATATTTCTCCGTGTTGTATTTTTAATAAAAGCGACCAGCAGAGTCAGCATACCCACACGTCCGACGAGCATTGTTAAGGCAATAATCAATTTTCCGCCCATACTGAGTGATGGTGTAATCCCCAAACTTAATCCACATGTTGTATAGGCTGATAGTGATTCAAAGAGGAGTGCTTTCATACTCTTATCGGGATCTGTAAAAATGAGCACAAAAAAACTGAACCCTACGACGAATAGCGACAACAGAATAATCGCAAAAGCCTTGTTAACAGATTCGCCGGCTATCCTCCTTTTAAAAATCTCAATATATTCTTTTCCCTTAGCCAGAGAAACAATATTCAACAGCGAAACAGCAACGGTAGTTACCTTTACTCCCCCACCAGTAGATCCGGGAGAAGCCCCGACCCACATCAGAATCATAATCAAAAAAACAGTCGGTGGCCCGACAAAACTCAAATCAACACTATTGTATCCTGCTGAACGCGCTGCATTGGCCATAAAGAAGGAAGTTGCCCATTCACCATCGATTCCCCTTTCAAGAGAAAGGGTGTTCCCTCGCTCCAAAAAGTAGAAAAACAAAGTTGCACCTACAATAATAATCGCATTACAGACCAGCACCAATTTAGAATTAAAGCTAAAGCTCCATGCTTTATGCTTATAGTTTTTCTTTGTGATCCATCGGTGATAATAAAGCAATATGGATTCTTTAATATAGGTGTAGAAATTCAATACAATTCCAAACCCCAAACCACCAAGAATGAAAAGCGAAGATAACGCCAGCTGGAATGGATAATTGAATTTATAGGCTTCATTGGTAATACCCCCAGATAAGATCGAAAATCCAGCATTACAGAATGAAGAAATGGAATGAAAGATCGAAAAGAAAACCATACTCCCTAAATTTGGAAAATTAGCACTTTCTAAGGTACTAAAGATCAGTATAGCTCCAAGAAATTCAAACAGCAGCGTAATAAATATCATGGTCAATAGGGTTTTAATGACAGAGGCCACTTTATTTTCACCCAGAATTTCACCAAACATCAATTGATTCTTAAAAGAAAATCCGCCAGAGAAAAAATAGCCAAAAAAACCTGTAAATGTCATAATACCCAATCCGCCAACCTGTATCAAAACAATGACCACGGTTTGTCCGAACATGCTAAAATTGGTTGAAATATCGGCAACAGACAAGCCAGTGATACAAACAGCACTAGTTGCCATAAATAAAGCATCCACAAAACTTAACGGAGCTTCTACCGTGGTACGGGGCAGCATCAAGAGTACGGTTCCGAGCAAGATAAGAACCAGGAAACTGATGACAAATAATATTGTCGGATTAAAATAAAAATTGTCAAAGAAAAGCGTACTTTTCGATAGCTCCGCGATAAAAATAAGATAGATTCCTAGATAAACCCACTGTTCTCTTGAAAAAACAGAAAGCGCTCCAAATCCTGCAAAACGGGCAATAAGGATAAATACAAAGTAGATGAGGATAACTAAGCCCGAGTAATGCTCAACAGCAATTTTTTTGAGTGCATAAATGGAAGATGACTCGCGGAGAGCAATCATGAAAAAGAGGACAAAGAAAAGATAATGAATTGTTTTACCAAGCAATTTCCCCAATGCAGGATCAGTAACATAGCCCACATTAAAAATAACGATTGCGGCGCAAATCATGCTCACATAGAACATGATTTTGTCTACAAGCCCATTTTTATATTTGAAAACAAACCGGATAAAACTTAAAATCGAATCTATCATAATGTCTCAAACTAAGATAAATCTGTCAATAAATGTAAATCTATCTCCGTTGTATTTTTTGGCGCGCTAACGAAGCCGGCAATGAGGTTTTATAAATACAGTACATCACTTCCTCTACCATTTCTAAAAAATATCGGCAACGGCACCAAACGGGAACCTTTCCACGTGAAACGGATCCTCAATTTCCCGTTCCTTCTTTCTCAAGTTCCTTTTCAGCTTTTTCACGGTCACGCTTCCGCTTCTCTTCAATCTTTGCCGCCTCTTTGGCCTCATCTTCTTTTTCTTCCTTCAGCAACTCCTCAGGAGTTTTGTGTTTCTTAAATATACTTGAAATCATTTTCTTGGCCTTGCTGATGCCCTCAACGACTTTTTCAACTTTTCCAGCCGTATTCATCAGTTTAGCCTCCCGTTCTGGACCAAGGCCGACACATTGTTTAATTCCAACCAACAAAGTCTGCCACATCGCTTTAAAAAACGGATGATTGGGATCCCGACGCTTGTTAATATGCCCCACCGTATATTTACCGTATAAATCCGGATTGCCCGGATTAAACAACACCTGATTAATCATAAAAGACAGCAGCCCCTTTTTTTCTCGACGACCATCATCACCTGGCTCCGACAGGATATTAACTTTGAGGTCATCATAATCCATTTTAAAGGTTCCTTTACTACGGTAATCGTTAGCCCATATGTCAAATGTAATCTGACTGAGATTGCCCGATTTAACCTCAACATTTAACAATGGCCGGATCATCTTATTAACGACCGTTAGATCCATTTTCCCAAGTGTGCCCTTATAGGTGTAGGCTCCAACTTTAGAGGTCATATCAAAAACAAAGTTGGTAGAAAGCTTGCCCGCATTCATAAAATTGCTGCTCAAATTTGCACGCATGAGCTTCTGCTTAAGCAATTTTGTCGAATCATTTGTCACATTCAATATCGTACCATACGTGTGATCAAAAGTAATGGTACCGATTTGACTATACTCATCACTCATTTCAGCATACGTAATTCCTATATTATCTAAAATTAATGAATCAATTCCCAAGCGTGTCGACATCTGCATTAATTTCATGTGCGGAGCATTTCCAATCTGACTGGTTGGTGGGCTTTTATAATGTTTATCACTATAAATCGAAAGAGAACCATTTTTTAAGCGTGCATTTTGTGCATATATTTTCTTATCACGAGAAAGCTCGGCAAAATTGAATCCCGTCAAAAGCAGGGTATCCATTTTCAGCACCATATAGCTTCCACCTTCACCTTTCTTCCGGTAATAAGCAGCCTTATTCAGCGTCGGCTGATAAGCAACTTTAGTCAAGAGGACATTGCGGTTTTTACTATTGATTTTCAACTGATCAAAGTTTACTTTATAAAACCCATCCGGAGTTTTATAGGTAAAACCAGGCACCTCAATATCAATCATTTTCGTATGATAAAAGCGCTGCCTGTCGTGCTCAGAAGTTGAATCGATCAAAACATCATCTATCCGGACCTTGACCTTCTTGACCTCGAAATCTTGATAAACCCCTTTTTGGACTTGCGTATATTTAAAATCGATGTCATTCAAATTGACGGCCCGCACCTGAATTTTTTTCAGATTGTCCTTTATTTTCTCGTACAGTGGTTTTTTAGATCCCCGACTCACCGTATCATTATAACGGTGTACCTCATTAATGACATGAATCGTTGGTCTTTCGACGGTGATATCATTCAGGAAAAGCTCCTTATCCATCAATACCCTTCGAATACCAAAGCTTTTTATTTTCAACCTATTGATGGAAATTTCGAAACGGTTATCTGGCGCTTTTTTGACCAGCTCCAACTTTTTATAGATGGAACTATCTGACACGAGATGCAGATTGTCTATTGTTATATTACCCAATAATAGGTTGACGTGGATATCGTCGTATGTAATAGTATACAAATTGTCCGTTGCTTGGGACACCAGCTGTTTGATTTTAGTATCTAAAAGAGGCTTCCACTTATTGCTAAAATACCAAATACCTCCAGCCAATGCCAATAGGATAAACGCTACAATACCAAGGATCCATTTGAAAATAGGCTTCATAAAGTCACAATCTCTTTGTAATTTCGTCTTTATTTTATTGAATAACAAACAAAATTAAGCCCATTTTGTTTGAATTACGACTAAATAAAGTGAATATGCTGCGTAAAACACAACTATTTTTATTTCTTGTACCGCTCTCTCTACTTTTTTTAAGTTCCTGCACCAAAACAAAGCATGAAACAGGCTTCTATTTTTGGAAGACAGTATTCCAGTTAGACACCGTAGAAAGCCGCTCTTTAAAGGAAATTGATGCGAAATCTATCTATGTCCGCATTATGGATATTGATTTCGATCCATCTGGTGTACAAGCCGTCCCTATTAGCCCCATTACGTTTTCGCAACCTGTCCCCAAAGAACAGCAGCTGATTCCTGTAGTATTTGTCAACCAACGTATTTTTGTGGAAATGGATAGCCTGCAAATCAGAGGACTGGCAAATAAAATTGTTCCGTTTGTGACGGCTAAAATACAACAAGCAGGAAAGGAAAAATTTACCGAACTCCAACTGGACTGCGATTGGACAAAGACATCCCGTGATAAATTTTTCTACCTGCTCACCTATTTACAACAATTGCCGGCCTTAAAAGATGTTGTCGTGAGCTCTACTCTGCGGCTACACCAGGTCAAAAACACAGTCACCAGCGGAATTCCGCCTGTGAAAAAAGCGATGTTAATGTGTTACAACATGGGAAATCTCAGACAATTTGGCAATCAAAACTCCATTTTAAATCAACAGGACCTCAAGACCTATCTAAGCGGAACATTACGCAACTATCCCATGGAAATGGATATTGCATTACCGCTATTTCAGTGGTTTGTCGTTTTCAGAAATAATAATTACATCGGTATTTCAAAACATATCAATGAAGAAGATCTCAAAAACTCGTCATTGTTTACCCATAACCCCAATACGAACCTCTATATTTTAACGAAAGATCTCCCAAAAGCAAACCTTAAAAAGGGAGATGTTATACGTTTTGAATCCATCAATCAGGAGGAACTCTTACAAACGGCAAAATTTTTGAAGGGAGAGCTGAAAGGAAAAGAACACCGGATTATTTTTTATCATTTAGATCAAGCTACACTAGCAAACCATGGCAATGCCGAATTACAAAAAATTATTGCTACTTTCTAGCACTACATTAGCTTTCTTCTTTGGGGAGATTGCAACCAATATCGCCTGTGGTCCTGAAGTGGATCCTTACGACAATCAAACGACATATTATCTCCCCAATCTGGAGGACAATGGATTTTCTGCCTTTCAATTTATCCCCTACCAATTTCTTTATACGGAAGAAGCTCCAGTCAAAGAAAGTTTAATCAATTCCGAAACCTGGGCTAAACACTTAGGTTCGCAGGTCAAGGTTAAGGATGTCGAGCAATTGATGTACAACAGCAACGCTGCAACCGCTAATTTAGCGAGCAATCAACAAAAGTCGACTTGGATCAACCTGCCAGATTCCATTAAAGGAAATACGTTCTTAAGCACATTGATTGACGGAAAACATGAAGCTGAACGCGCTTATTTTATGTTCACCAAAAAGCAGGAACCCATCACGAATATTCAACATAACTATTGGGATCCGGATACCCGAAATTTCAAAGAAATCACACAATTAGCTGAACTCGCCGAACAGCAGATCTCCAAGTACCCCAAAAATAGCTTTCTCTATATCCGCTATGCTTATCAAGCTGCCCGTTTATATCTATTTGGGCAGGAATACGCCAAGAGCATGACGATTTATGAAAAGTACCTGCAATCTGCTAAGGGAGACGAAGCTATCCTCAATTGGGCACTATCCAACTATGCGGGGGCTGTCCGCAAAAATGGTGATCCTGCAAGGGCAGCTTATCTCTTTTCTAAATTATTCACTGCCAGTCCAGAAAGGCGCATCCTCGCTTATGCTAATTTCCATTATATCACAGCCAGTGATGCTGAGATATTTCAATATGCAAAAAATGATGCGGATCGGTTCAATATCAATGCTATCATAGGCTTTGGCACAAGTGACTATGCCCTGAAATATCTGAGCGACTGCTATCAGCTCGATCCTGCCAACACCGTAAATGCCGTACTATTGGGACGCGAAGTCAATAAGATAGAAACAGAAATGAACGAGTCTTTTTACCTCAGTAACGATAATTATAATTACTACAGTAAAAATGACGATAAAGGAAAAGTTAAACTACATCTGGATTCTCTTCGCAATTTTGCCCTAAAACTTTATCGCGACAAAAAATATGTTCAACCCCAAATGGGCCTTATTACTGCTGCCTACCTAAGTTGGATGAATAAGGAAAATGCTTTAGCAAAAGAATACCTTGCTGGAATAAAAGAGACTGACCTCAGTCCAAAATTGATTGATCAGCTTCAAATTACCCGATTGCTCACACAATTGACGGACTGGCAAAGCAGTAAGCAGCTGGATGAAGTTCAATTGACCAAAACCTTATCGTGGTTAGAAGAAAAAGCAAAACTAGATGGTAAAGAAGATATCCGCAAACAAAACTGGGGTTATAGTGCTTTTGAATACAGCAACTATAGTTTAATCTGCCGGAACATTTTACAAAATCTTGTTGTAAAACACTATTTGAACACACAAGACACCGCTATGGCTAGTTTAGCTGCTGTAAAGGCAGATGCTTTTTACAACTATGGCTTTGTGAAAGACTCATTGGAAGATAATATGCAGTGGACAACAATGCACTTTTGGGAAAATAGCCTTACACCTAAAACGCTGTTAAAAATAAGGAATTTATTGTCGGACAATTCCCAACAGAACACCCTGTCTAAATTCTTATTGAAAGATATCAAACATTTTAATAGGGATTATCTCACCGAATTACTGGGTACAACTTATTTGCGCGAACTGGATTTCCAAAAAGCAGCAAAAACTTTAGTGGGACTTCCTAAAGACCATAAAATAAAAGAAATTAAAAACTGGTACGATGCGGATGAAAGCGATATTACACCGAATCCATTTATTGTAACGATAAATGATTACCCTAAAAAATATGGTAAAGAGTCCACCACTAAGCTAAAATATGCTGAACGGATGGCACGCTTGGAAAATGCCATAAAAACGGAAAAGAACAACCAGAAAAAAGCCGATTATTATTTCCAAATGGCCACCGGTATTTATCAGACTAGTACCTATGGAAATGCTTGGTCCCTGGTGTCCTATGACTGGTCGTCCACCGACAACCACGCCGCTTCGACACTTCACTGGCAACGAAATTATCTACAGACAAAATCAGCAAAAGAATGGTACAGCAAAGCGCGTACGCTGAGCACAGACAAAGAGTTCAAAGCGAAATGTACCTTTATGCTTGCCAAATGTGAGCAGAAAGATTTTGTCTATACCAATGAATCGCGTTGGCAATACTATGATTCGCCATTAAAGAATCCTTTCTATCGTTTTTCGATGCAAAATAAATACTTCAAAGAATTGAGTACACAATATAAGGATACGCCTTTCTTTACAATCGCTTCGCGGGAGTGTACCTATCTCCGTGATTTTCTAAATTTAACACAAGCGATACATTAAGGGCTTCATCCTATCTCGTTTTACAAAAAATAGCGCCTTCTTGATGTAAGAAGGCGCTATTTTTTTATAAAGATTAAGATTTATATAGATTAAGATCTACTATCCTCATTATGATATATACTGAGGTAGCTATCGTAGCGCGAACTCTCAATAGAGCCTTCTTCCACAGCCTCCATAATGACACAACCGGGTTCATTGATATGCCTACAATTATGAAATCGACATTGATTCATCAACGCGCGCATCTCTGGAAAAAAATGGGATAGCTCCTGTTTTTCTATATCGACAATTCCCAACTCACGAATACCAGGCGTATCAATTAGCTTCCCTCCAAAATGGAGATCGAACATCTCAGCAAAAGTAGTTGTATGCTTTCCTTTGTCGGACCAATCGGAGATTTCACCAGTTTTCAACCCATATTCAGGGACGATTGCATTAATCAACGTTGATTTACCAACCCCGGAATGGCCTGATACCAAGGTTATTTTATCTTTAAGCAGTTGCTTGACAACGTCGATGTTTGTACCGGTTAACGCAGAAACCTCGAAACAGGGGTAACCAATATGTTCATAAATAGCTTTATAGTCGGCCAATATCTCCAATCCTTCATCACTAAAAAGATCCAATTTATTGAAAATAATTACCGCAGGAATTCCGTACGCCTCTGTTGTTACTAGAAAGCGATCGATAAAACCCAAAGAAGTTGGTGGCGAGGCAAGTGTCACCACTAAAAAAGCCTGATCCAGGTTTGCTCCGATAATTTGAGTTTGCTTGGACAGATTGACGGATTTTCGAATAATATAATTTCGACGAGGTTCCAGTTCGTGAATGACCGCACTTTCCTGATCAGGTTCCACATCAAAATGCACCCAATCACCCACAGCAACAGGATTAGTCGTTTTTATTCCTTTGGTACGAAACTTTCCTTTGATACGGCAGTCGTATCTTTTATCATCTTCACCCAAAACTTGGTACCAACTACCTGTCGATTTAGTTACCAGTCCTCTCATAAATCCTGTTGCATTAAATGTGTCATAGTACAAAAATCGGAAAAATTTATTAAACTTACCCTTTGATGAATTTCTTACCTTTGTAAGGAGACTAAAATTCAATTTTGTGAAAAAACTATTTCTTTTATAATATATTTTTATTGACCTTTACCACGCTATATAGGGGAATAAACCTATATATTTCATTACAAATAAGTATCAATTTGATAAAAAAGGTATCTAAATAGGTATCTAGTAAAAACATATTAATATGTTAAAAAACGGGGTTAACGCAGGAAAAAATATATATAAAGCAAGGTTAAAGAGCAGAAAAGAAGATGCTAAAAAACTCACAATAAGTTTTGAATACCTCAATTCTGCTGGGGAGAAGAAATATTATACAAATACTTATAAATTAAATAAAGAGCCTTATGTAGTTAACGGGGTCGTTAATATGAATAAAAACGTCGTAAGACAAAGATTTAAATTGGCTGACCACTATGTCGACATGTTAAATGAAATGTTGCAAGATACAGTATTCGATGTAGATAGACACATGTTCATCCAAGATGGTAAAAACAAACTATTTGTAGATTTACTGAATGAGTTTATCTCTTGGAAATCCAAGAAAGTAACAGCTAGTTCCCTAATCACTTACCAAAGCGTTATCAATGAAATAATTAAATATCTTTCAGAAAAAGGATTACAAAATATTAGCCTTAAAAATGTGGATGTATATTTAATTGAGAACTTAGTTGACAGAAAACTTGACTATTCAAATAGTAGGGCGAATTATTATCTTACAGTTTTATCAAATTTTTATAAAAAGTACCTCATCAAGTTTCTCGGAATACTAACCAATGACGAAAATATAATATCCAGAATTGAACGATATAAGCAAAATGAAACAAAAAAACATGCTATTTATAATAATATTGACAAAGCATTCTCTGACTTAACGGAACATAAATTCTACTTAGGTTTCATGGCTAAGGTTATATATTATAGTCTCCACCGCATGGATACAATTACAAAACTGCAATATAAAGACTTCAATTTAAAAGAGGGTATAATCAATATCCCCAGCGATAAAATCAAAACGACAAAAAAACTAACCATCAGAATAAGTAAACATCTATTACCATCTATACAAGAATATGTAGAAAAATACCCCCCTCAACCAAATGACTTTTGGTTTGGTCATAATAATATGGTTCTAAACTGTAAAGGGAAAGACAGTTATGATATAGTAATGTTCGGTAAATTTAAAACACCATCCTATACGATATCTCATCATTTCGATGAATTTAAAAAGAAAAAAGGTACTGACAAGACCTTATTTACTAAAAATCATACACTTTATGGATTTAAAGCTAATGGGTATACATATTTCAAAAATGGTGGCGATAAAAAGCAAGGAATATTGAGCGACGAACAAATTATAAAATTGACAGGACACAGCAACACCGCCATATTAAAAAAATATAGCAGAGAATATGAAGCTATAATTCCGAAAGACATTTGGGATAACTTATAACCTCTATTTTTTAAAACCTGGTAATAACCCCCTTTTTACCACACCTATACAACCTTTTGTAAGGATAAATCAGCTAAGTTAAATATCATAAAAATGTAAGTATCCGCTTAATCATTGTAATGAAGTACATAAGTCGGTGTCTTCAAGTGGGTACAAGCGACATTTTTACATTAAAAAAATTTTCCAAAAATTTTTGAGCCTCAAACTTTACAAATTTTCCGTTATGAGCTATTATATACAATATCAATAATTTGGGTTCACTATCATCTTGCATTATATTGGCTATTTGAGCCATACCATCATTATAGGTACTCTCAAATTTTAAATTATTTAAAAGACTTGATAGAGATTTCTCTACTAGGTCTTCTTGAAAAAAAAGTATGTAAGAAAAAACTATGACATTAATTATATTTTCATATATCAGCAATCCATCAATCCGTAATATTTTAAATACTGTTACAAAAAAACGTGGTAAAAAAAGATGGTTGTTAAAAAACCTACGCTTACGAAAATGCAAAGTGAATAAGATAGGAAGACCAAGATTAAAAATTTCAGATGAAGAGAGACAAAAGCGTAAACGCCTAAGTAGTAACGTTAGTCGCATGAAGAATTACAATAGAAAAAGAGATAAAGATTTAAAAGATATTGATAAAACCTTATCTACTTTGACCAAAGAAAAAATGGTCAAAGCTCTCAAACGCTTCTTCTCCACTCATTACCAGTTTAATTTTTTTATTTCTTTACAGTCAGGATTTAATTTAGATAAAAGAGATTCTAAATTGCCTAAAAATAAAGAAGAATATCGATTATTAAGGCAACAGGATAAATATCAAATTACCAAAAGCATTACACTAAAAACGTGTATGAAAAGGACTAACGAATTTTTGAATCTATTACGCAATAAAGATGGAAATCTAATTTATGACAACTATGTTGTTTGCTATCATAAAGGAAAATATGACAATACATTTCACAGTCACATAGCCATTAATATTGTAGATAAGTCGGTTAAAAATAAACATACATTCTGTTATAACAGATGGAAATATTGCAAACGTAAAAAGCAAATGGTAAAAAAAATTTACAATTCAAAGGAATGTATTGGCTATATGCTAGAAGAGAAGAAGCGTCTTGACAGCGATTTCGTTGAATGGGATACGAATATCGATTGTAGTGCGAACCGATTAGTTACCCAATTTGACTTGGTCGATGATTACGATTATGCTATTAAAAATTATTCTCATCCATTAACCCAAGAAAAATTAATAAAATATGGCATACCACCAAAGCGGATTGCATAAGGTCATGGATACCTAAATAAAATTTTCATAGATTCTTTTTTTAAAAGGGACTGTCAAAAAAAGATTAGATAGTCCCTATTTTTTCAGGGATACTTACACTATCCCTAATATTAATTTAATACTATGTTGTTTTTTGTCTAGAGATACAAAAACTATCAATGAAAAAAGCGAAGCGATATTACTCCGCTTTTATTTTAAAGCTATTTTTTCAGAAAGTATCCAACTTCGTTATATGCGTCGTTGTATTCCGTTACTATAACTAAATATTTTCTATCAAAATAATAATCAAAAATATAATAGTTACCATCTTCATCTTGCATTGTACATTGCTTTTTTACAATGTCATATGTACCACTAGAGACACTTCCTTTATCATTTGTATTAGAAACTATTCGAAATGATTTGTCGCTAAAAAAGGTTATTTCTGACGTTATTTCTTCATCATCATTTTCTTCTATGAATTTACCATCCTTTACAATACCTTTTTTAACTAAAAAATAGGTGCCTAAAAAAGAATTATCTTCATCCTTCGAACATGATAAAAAAATAAAAAGGGATAGAAAAATTGAAAAAATAAGAGTGTAATTAATAGTTTTCATACAATGTATTTTATAATTATAATAACTATTTATGCTTATTGTACCAAAAGGTATTTAGATATAAAGCTATTGTCTATCTTATAATAAGGATAAGCTTTAGATAGCAATTCTATTGTTTCTTTGGGCAATAGCGTAATTCGAATATTTATAGTAACATCGTTGTCAAGCCACGAAATTAGCTGACTTTTTGTGTAATTACCTCGTACCATAATCATTCTATCAGAACCGATAAATAGTTTATTAGAATCTTTATAATATTTTGTCAAAGAAGGCATAAATGTGACCATATATTCCCGACCATTTATGACAAATTGTTTGGTAAGGTCTTTATTATAATTTGGGTCTAGAATGAACCATTCACCATTATTTATAGAAGCCTCATAAGTTACAATCCCTTTATCATAATAATCTTGGATATTACCAGTGCTAATGAAATAATCTGCACTTGTTGCTGAAAATGTAGAATAACCTGGTAACCACGTTGTAGAATAATTAATACATGAGCTACAATTTTTTGAATAAGGGAAATTTTCTTTTACTAAAACCCTTTTAGTAAGTTGGTCTTGGGGTTTCAATGATACAGGATTGCCCCACCCACTTTGAGATTTTGGACCAAAAAAATCCATTTTGGAAATATTTATATAAAAATCTCCAATTTTACCTATGGATGAAGAAGGCACAGAATTTCCACTTAAAATTGTATTACCATCGTTTCCGTTAGTTCCATTTGCACCGTCCTTTCCATCATTACCACTTAATCCAACCCCAGCACCCCATCCACTTTGAGATTTTGGACCAAACAATTTTGCAGTTTTAAGATTGAGATAAAAATCGCCATTTTTTCCAACGGACATCGTAGGGTCTACGTCTCCGCTCAAGATTGTGTTACCATCGTTTCCTTTAATCCCCTGTTCACCCTTTTCTCCTTGTTTCCCGTCTACTCCAATTGCTCCATCTTTACCGCATGAAAAGATAAGTAAGGTTAATAACAGATAGCTTAGTTTTATAATTTTCATATTTTCAGTAATTAAGTTAATAAATTAAGCAAATATAGCACATGTCATATATACAAGAAAATTTAAATTAAGAAATTTTGTTATGTATGGCTACTAAGAATCCACGTAACGAAGAGTTGATAATATTATTCGGCAAAAACGTTCGAAAATACCGTGAGAAAAAGGGACTAACTATGTTGCAACTTGCCTATGCGTGCAATGTCGAATATAGCACTATAAGCACAATTGAGAGGGCAATAGTTAATTGCTCCCTAAGTACAGCTCATAGCATAGCTCAAGCCCTTGACATATCATTAGACAAGCTCACATCAGAAGACTAGATTGAATGAAAAACACTATCCACACATTGCTTCATCCATTTACTCACTTATTTTCTATTTCCCGTTTATTGGATGAAAAAAAAACAGATGCTCTAATTGATACAATCATTCAGCAAGACTATGTGCAAGTCCTACAATTGGTAAATGAATGGATTGATGATATCAGAAACTTCCAAAAAAAAGATGAATCGTCTTTGTTATTATTATTAGAGCTATCACAATTTCACACATCAATTCAAAGTTTGTATAATTATGTTGAGGATTTAGAGTATCATAAACAATCAACGAATGCTCTGGATTTAATCAATATCGTTAACGTTGTTTTAAAAAAGTATAATATAAAAAATCATAAAGAAATCGGAAAAGAGATATTTTTCAATATAATGCAAGCGTCTAAATCTGTACCTTTGAACTTAAACAAAACTAATTCAGAAGTCGACGTCCGTGCAACTGCATTTGCTCGAACTTCAAAAGCTATTTTAAAAAAGTAGGTATCTATTTAGGTATCTCATCTTTATGACTAAAAATTATTTCTTTGATAATGAGCAATTTAAATCAATATAATAAAAAACTATTTCTTTTAGACGGAATGGCTCTCATATATAGAGCTTATTTTGCTTTGAGCAAAACTCCCCGAATTACCTCAACAGGGTTAAATACAGGAGCAATCATGGGATTTACCAATACATTATTGGATGTATTGAAAAATCAGCAACCTTCCCACATAGCAGTAGTGTTCGACACAGCGGCACCTACCGCTCGACATATTGAATTTGAAGCTTATAAAGCACATCGGGAGAAAATGCCAGAAGACCTTGCTGCTTCTATCCCCTATATAAATCGCTTAATCGAGGGCTTCAATATCCCAATTATCACGATGGATGGATACGAAGCCGATGATATTATCGGAACACTTGCAAAAAAGGCCGAGAAACAGGACTTTCAAATCTATTGCATGACACCCGATAAAGATTTTGGGCAACTTGTGTCTGAAAATATCTTTATCTACAAACCTGCTCGCATGGGTAATGGAGCAGAAGTACAAGGTGTCAAAGAGATTCTTGAAAAATGGGAAATTTCTGATGTTTGCCAGGTCATCGATATTCTCGGTCTTTGGGGTGATGCCGTAGACAATATCCCTGGTATACCTGGTATTGGAGAGAAAACAGCGAAAAAACTTGTTCAGGAATACGGATCTGTCGAAGGCATTATCGCTAACGCGGACCAACTAAAAGGAAAAATGCGTGAAAACGTAGAGAATTTTGCAGAACAAGGGCTCATCTCCAAAAAATTAGCCACTATTTTATTGGATGTACCTATTGAACTCGATGAAAAATCGCTAGAACTGGAAGATCCAAACAAAGAAATCCTTGAACCGCTATTTGCTGAATTAGAATTCCGAACACTTGGAAAACGAGTTTTCGGCGAAGATTTCTCCGTCCTTGACAAGAGCAGCCCTACAAATGGACAAATGGATCTATTTTCGACCACAACAACGACAATTACCACCACCGAAATTGTTACCGAAGTTAGCGTCGAAAATGCAGCAATAAATAACATCCATAATACCGCACATGAGTATGTTTTGGTTGATACAAACGAAAAACAAGTAGCGCTCGCTCAACAGCTTGCTTCTTTGGATAGTTTTTGTTTTGACACAGAAACAACAGGATTAGATGCAAACCTTGCGGACATTGTGGGCTTATCATTTTCTTTTGAGAACGCAAAAGCATATTATGTCCCAACACCTGCCGATCGTGATAGCGCTCAGGCTATAGTCGATATTTTCAAGGGCGCTTTAGAAAACCCAAAAATTGAAAAAATAGGACAAAACATCAAGTACGATATTTTATTATTAGCACGCTATGGTGTAAAAGTACAAGGCACCCTTTTTGACACCATGCTTGCACATTATCTGATTGATCCAGATACCCGTCACGGAATGGATGTACTCGCAGAAAATTACCTAAATTACAGCCCGGTATCAATCACAGAACTTATCGGTGAAAAGGGAAAAAAGCAAGGGAATATGCGCGACGTTGAAGTCGAAAAAATAAAAGAATATGCCGCTGAAGATGCAGACATCACGCTACAGCTCAAAAATATATTTCAACCTCTTCTTGTCGAGACCAACACTATGCAGCTCGCTCAGGATGTTGAATTTCCATTAGTATATATCCTCGCTGAAATTGAACGAAACGGTGTAAAAATTGATGTTCCGGCACTTGAAGAATTTTCAAAAACACTGGAGCAGGACATTAAAAATCTCGAGGAAGCTATCTTTGAGAAAGCAGGTGTAAATTTCAATATCGCATCCCCTAAACAATTGGGTGAAGTCTTATTCGATAAACTGCAACTGGATCCTAAAGCTAAAAAAACAAAAACGGGACAGTATAAAACAGGTGAAGATGTGTTATTAGCTTTGGCCCATAAATCAGATATCGTCCAAGATATTTTAAACTTTAGGCAAATGCAAAAACTCAAATCAACCTATGTTGATGCACTACCTGAGTTGATAAACCCCGAAACAGGGCTCATTCATACGTCCTACAATCAAGCGGTTGCCGCAACAGGCCGTCTGAGCTCAACGAATCCGAACTTGCAGAACATCCCGATCCGTACCGAGCGGGGGAGAGAAGTCAGAAAAGCCTTTATCCCAAGATCTGAAGACAATGTGATCCTCTCTGCCGATTATTCGCAGATTGAACTTCGCCTAATTGCAGAGCTAAGTAAAGATCAAAATATGATGGAAGCGTTTAGCCAAGGTCATGATATCCACCGAGCAACAGCCGCGAAAGTATACAATATGGATTTTGATGCCGTTACTTCTGAACAACGTCGCAACGCGAAAGCAGTTAACTTCGGCATTATATATGGTCAGTCGGCATTTGGCCTTTCTCAAAATCTTGGCATATCACGTAAAGAAGCATCCGATATCATCAATGAATATTTTAACCAATATACAGGGATAAAAAAATACATGAGTGATGCCGTCGAGTTTGCAAAGGAGAATGGTTACGTTGAAACAATTTTAAAACGGAGACGTTATCTGAGAGATATCAATTCCGCAAACATGACCGTCCGCGGATTCGCAGAAAGAAACGCTATCAACGCTCCGATCCAAGGATCAGCAGCAGATTTAATCAAACTTGCCATGATCGCCATTCAAAAGGAAATTGAGCAGCGAGGTTTATCCGGCAAAATGATCATGCAGGTGCATGATGAATTGGTTTTTGACGTACCTAAAGACGAGGTAGCGGTATTCAAAAAAATCATTTTGGATAAAATGTCCAATGCTATAAAAACAAATGTTCCTTTGATCGTAGAAATTGGAGAAGGCAAAAATTGGCTAGAAGCACATTAAAGTTATGATTAGAAAACTCATCCATATCTTATTATTATTGTGTGTCTGTAGCTTTACAAAGCTACATGCGCAAGATGACAAACCTGTATTCTATGAAAAACTAGACCAGGGATTGATTCGCTTTTATTTTGACAAATATTATTATTTAGTTTCAAAAGAATGTGAGTTTAAAACGATCGAACGTGTGAGCAAATTTGATTTTGCAAAGCAAGTTTTTGATGGAGAGTTCCGCGATTTTGCGCCAAATGGATCGAGAATACTCATTGGTTCCTATAAAGATGGTAAAAAAGAAGGCTTATTCCAAGCCTTTCATCCGAACGGAGTGCTAAAATGGGAAGTAAATTTTCAAAACAACCATCCAACCGGTGATTGGAAATATTACTACCCGGATGGAAAACCCTTATTAACCATTGCCTATAATGAGCAAGGCTATTTTATCAAAGATTACTGGGACAACAGAGGCAAACAGGAGGTGATAGACGGCGAAGGCAACTATGAATTTTCTATTCCTTTTGAAGGTTTTACGGAGTTCGGTTTTGATTTCTATCTACGCAAAGGAAAGGTAAAAAACGGTAGGCCGCAGGGAAACTGGAATACATATTTCTACAATGTAGGTCAGCAAGCAGTTTACGCCATGACACAACGCTTTGCAAATGGTGTACTCACAACGACCTATGACGACAATGGAGATCTAAATAATGAGGATTTCATGTCGCTAAGTATCCTCCCTTACGACTATTTTATACGAGCGGAACTATTTAACGGTAAGTCCTGCAGCTTTGATGATTATTCCAATTTTTATGCATTCCTAACCAAACGTTTTAACGACAATCTCAATAAAACCGGGCTAGACATCACCAAACAGGTTAATTTTTCTTACTTAGTGGAAGTAAAGAAAAGCGGAATGGCTAATCCAAAAAGCCTCAAGTTAATATCAGATTCCGGCGACGAGCCTTTCGATGGCACTTTGAGCCGTATTGCGAGAAGTGTTGACTTCTATTTCCCTACATATAAAGACAATCAGCCTCAAGACGATCTTATCAGAGTATCCGGCGGAATCACACAGGGTAATGACGGAAAAATCTATACCCATTCAATTAAAATCGAAAGACAAATAGACAATTCGAGTAAATAATTATCTTTGCAGAAATAAATAGATATGAAATTTCATAAAGAAGGATATACCACATTAGCGATCGCTGTACTTTTTATCTTCATCATCAATGCCGTTGCGGATTATTATGACGCTCCGCAATACACTAAATGGTTTATTTATGCGCTCTCAGCATTCCTATTCATTACAGTTGTTCAGTTTTTCAGAAGTCCCAAAAAAGTGGTTAACCCGCAGGATGGCGTGATTCTCTGTCCAGCCGATGGAAAAGTTGTTGTTATCGAAGAAACTGAGGAAAATGAGTATTTCCATGATAAGCGGATACAGGTGTCGATATTTATGTCTCCTGTCAATGTGCATGTCAACAGAAACCCAATCAGTGGTTTAGTCACGTTCTTTAAATACCATCCGGGCAAATTTCTAGTGGCTTGGCACCCCAAATCATCTACCGATAACGAAAGAACAACAGTCGTTGTCAAAGATAAGGCTGGACGGGAAGTTCTTTTCCGCCAGATTGCAGGAGCATTAGCACGCCGCATTGTATGGTATGTAAAAGAAAAAGACGAAGTCGTGCAAGGCAATGAGTTTGGTTTTATCAAATTCGGCTCCCGCGTCGATTTGTTTCTTCCTTTAGGGACTGAAATCAATGTTAACATTGGTGATAAGGTTACTGGAGCAAAAACGATTATCGGAAAATTTTAACAATTTATTAATATCATTATAAGTAACTTAGGCTCCAAATCAGGGGCCTTTTTTATTCTGCAAATGAATTTTAGACAATTACTATTGGCAAACTCCGCAACTGTCGGTATTGCAATATCCACGATCAGCTTTTATTATAAACATGACCTACAGACAGCGTTGATCATTTTCTTTGTTGCTGTGGTAACGAGCTTCCTCCTATTTAACTATCTATTTGAAAAATACATATATCGTAGACTCAATACGATGTATAAATTAATTCATAACCTTAAACTCGGCAAGGATCTTAAGGATGCTATCGGAGAACATGTCAGTGAGGATCCAATTACGGATGCTGAAAACGAAGTCAAAGCATGGGCAAAAGATAAAAAAAACGAGATAGAGCAGTTAAAATCACAAGAAAAATTCCGTAGAGAATTTTTATCCAACATTTCTCATGAATTCAAAACGCCATTATTTGCTACCCAAGGTTACATTGAAACCCTGCAAGATGGCCTTATGGAAGAAGATATGGAAATGGCCAAGAACTTCTTAGATAAGGCTGCCCGGAATCTGGACAGGCTAAATTACCTGATTCAGGATCTTGATGAGATATCCAAACTGGAATCTGGAAAAATGGTCCTGAATATAGAGAAATTCGATATCGTTGATCTTATTAAAGACACCACCTACTCTCTTGAGGACAAAGCTAAACAGCACAATATCAAAATAGAATTCAAGCCAAAAGTGGGCACACCACATTGGGTTAAAGCAGATCGCAATAAAATCCACCAGGTATTATACAATTTGATTGACAATTCCCTGAAATATGGAAAAGAGGGCGGAACAACGAAAATTAAGATCTTTCCGCTGTTTGAACAGGTTCTTATCGAGATTACAGACGACGGTTATGGCATCGAAGAAAAAAATCTCAGCCGTGTATTCGAGCGCTTTTTCCGAACTGATAAGAGTCGATCACGCGATATCGGAGGATCAGGATTAGGATTGGCTATCGTAAAGCATATTGTCGAAGCACATCAGCAAAACGTCAATGTCCGTAGTACAGAAGGCATTGGGACAACATTTGGCTTTACTTTACAAAAAGTTCAGTCAGGAAATTAAACAATTGATGACACTTTTGTGTTTAAACAAAATCAATGTTAACATTAACTTAACATTAAGGTATTATTTTTGCAAAAATAAATTTAAGATATGTCTTTAAATAGCATTTTTCAATACTTCGTTCCAAAGGATAAAAAATTCTTCCCTTTGTTTGAACAAGCCGGCAACAACTTGATCGAGATGTCAAAGTTGTTAAAAGATATTGTTAACTCAAGCAACCCTGAAAAGAAAAAGGAATTAACACGCAAAGTGGAAGATTTGGAACATAGAGGCGACAACATTACGCATCAAATTCATTTGGAGCTGGGAAAGAACTTTATCACTCCTTTTGACCGCGAAGATATACACTCTTTGGCAAGTTCATTGGACGATGTCGCAGATTTTATACACGGTGCTGCCAATAGAATGGACCTTTACAAGGTTGAAAAGGCCACTGAGCCAATGATTGAAATTGCTGACTTACTTGTTGAAGCTACCGAACATGTATCAAAAGCTATTCATGAGCTTAGAGATTTGAAAAATATCCGGAATATTACGGATTCATGTGTTCGCATCAATAGCGTAGAAAACAAAGCCGATTATATCTTCGATAAAGCTGTAGCTGACCTTTTTGAATTTGAAAAAGATGCAATTTCATTAATTAAACACAAAGAAGTGTTATCTGCAATGGAAGATGCAACCGATAAATGTGAGGATGTTGCTAACGTATTAGAAAGCATTCTAGTTAAAAACGCATAATCATTCGATTTAAGTGCACAAAAATTCTACGAGATTATGATGTCAACATTACTCGTTGTTGTGATTGTCCTTGCGATTGCCTTTGACTACATCAATGGATTCCATGATGCCGCCAATTCTATTGCGACAGTTGTATCAACAAAAGTTTTAACGCCAGCAATGGCCGTTTTATGGGCTGCGATATTCAACTTTGCAGCTTACTTCTACTTTACAGATCATAAAGTAGCCAATACCATTGCAAAAACAGTATTGGAAGAATACATTACCTTAGAAGTTATTTTTGCGGGGTTACTTGCAGCAATCGGTTGGAACTTATTTACATGGTACTATGGTGTGCCATCCAGTTCGTCCCATACGCTTATTGGAGGTTTTGCAGGATCGGGGATGGCTTACGCGTTCATACTTGGCGCAGATCCTATCCACGCTATCAATATTGATGCAACCTTAAAGATTATTGCATTTATCGTACTGGCCCCTATTATAGGTATGACGATATCGGTTATCATCACACTGATTGTGATTAACCTGGCAAAAAACTCCCGTCCAAGTGTTGCCGAAAAATGGTTCAAGATATTGCAACTTGTTTCTTCTGCCGCCTTGAGCTTTGCACATGGAGGTAATGATGCACAGAAAGTCATGGGAATTATCCTTGTCGCGATGGTTGCTGGTGGCTATGTCCCAACGACTGAACACATGCCTGAATGGATTCCATTAACTTGTTACGCAGCAATCGCTGCCGGAACAATGAGCGGTGGGTGGAAAATTGTTAAAACGATGGGAACCAAGATTACAAAAGTAACACCCTTGGAAGGTGTTTGTGCTGAATCTGCAGGAGCTGTCACCTTGGGTATCACAGAACATTTTGGCATACCAGCCTCAACAACGCATACCATTACAGGTGCAATCATCGGTGTCGGTGTTGTCAAACGTGTTTCCGCAGTGCGTTGGGGGGTAACAATCAGCTTGTTATGGGCTTGGATATTAACCATTCCAGTTTCAGCTTTGTTGGGTGCGTTGTCTTTATTGGTCGTACATTATTTGCTTTAGAAAAAAAATACTTAATTTTTTTCTTAAACCTATTGAAACAAAACAAAAATTTGGTACTTTCGTAGCGGATTTTTGTTTTGTTGTTTCACATTAAATACTTAATTTAGTACAAAATATAGCAAAAACAAAATTTTAACATAACTTTAAGACTTTGGCACGGCAATTGTACTGTTCCATGTGTTAATACAATAATTAAATTTGAAAACAATTAAAATTAATAATAACCTTAAAAACAAGAGTATGAACTATTCTACAATTAAAAAAACAGCAGTTGCTGCTACATTAGTTGCCGCTTTAGGTTTCGCTGGTACAGCACAAGCTCAACAAGTATTCGGTGGTAGATCACAATACAGAACTTGGTCTATCGGAGTTCAAGGTGGTATCACCACACCTAACAACGTGATCGGTGGATCTAACGCTTTTGGTCAAAAAGTAGGTTACTTTCAAAATAAAGTAGGTGAATACTATGGTTTAACAGTGCGTAAACAATTCTCTCACTTATTTGGTTTAGAAGTTGAAGCAAACCGTGGTAAGATCAAAACGTACAACCATGATCTTTCTGGTCCAGCTATTGAGAACAAATTGGGTGCTCGTTCAGTAGAAACTAGTGTAAACTGGGCTGCTAGCTTGAACGGTGTATTCCAATTGGGTACAATCGATTTCTTGAGAAGAGAAAATGCGGTTAACTTCTACGCTAAAGTAGGTTTGGGAGCTATGGCTTACAACCCTGTTCAATACGCAAACAATGATTTCTCTGGAACAGTTGTTTATAACAACAAAGGTAAATGGGGTGAAGATATCGTTGGTGACCGTGAAAACAAAGGTGATCGCGATAACAAATTAACTGCTTTCGTTCCTGTAGGTGTTGGTGCAAAATTCAAATTATCTGAAGTTGTTGCATTGAACTTAGGGTATACAATGAACTTTACTGATGATCAAATCTACGGTCCAGCTCGTCAAGCTTCTTACAAAGGTAAATTCTCTTCAGTTATGGCTGGTTTAGAATTCACTTTAGGTTCGAAAGACAAACAAAACTTGACTTTTGCTAACCCAGTTGCGACATTGTACGATGAGTTGAAAGATCCTTCATTGAGAAACGAAGTTGAAGCATTGAAACAACGTGTAAGCACATTAGAAGGTACAGTTAACACATTAAGCGCTGACGCTGATGGTGACGGTGTATCTGATAAATTTGACAAATGTCCTGGTACTCCAGCTGGTACTCCAGTAGATGGTTCAGGATGTCCAATCAAATTCCCAGAGCCAGTTGTTAACAACGTTACTTCTAACGGTTACTACGCTCCAATTCAATTCGAATTTGATAGCTCAGTATTGAAAACTTCATCTTACTCTACATTAGACAAATTGGCTAAGGAGTTACGTGATAACAACTCTGCTGTACAATTAGATGGTTATGCATCTGCTGAAGGTTCTGAAGCTTATAACTTAACTTTATCTAAAGACCGTGCTAACTCTGTAAAACAATATTTAGTAAACGCTGGTGTTTCTTCATCAAGCATCACAGCTAAAGGTTACGGAGAGAAAAACCCAGTTGCATCAAATGCTACTGAAGAAGGTCGCGCTCAAAACCGTCGTGTTGAGATCAAAAAATAATCGTATATAACTTATACATTATAATAAGAGCCGGCTTTAAAGCCGGCTTTTTTATTTTACCCGTATTATCCTTAACTTTGTGGAGGATATCCGATTTGTGGAAAATTAGTTCGAACAAATTAGATAAGAAATTAGTATTTTGAATTAAGGAACAGAATACTGGTTTTAAACTTTTGAGAATGGAAGAGGATTTTGAATTTGAAAACCCCGAGGAAAGAAAAATCTCGGTGGACAGATATGAGGAAATGCTTCGAAACGAGGATCAGTATTTTTTTGACTCCAAAGCTTTTGAAGGAATTATTGATTACTACGCTGAAAAAAATGACCCTGTTAAGGCCTTACAGGTTACCGAATTTGCGATCAGCCAACATCCTTTTGATATTACGTTTTTATTGAAACAGGCACAACTGTTTTCAACGATTCAACAATATCAGAATGCACTTGCAGCACTAGATAAAGCGGAATTATTGGAAGCTTCAGAAGGAGACATTTTCTTGATCCGCGGTGGCATATTAGGCAGTATCGGCCAATTTGATAATGCTTTGGAACAGCTCTTCAAAGCACTTCCGCTATTAGATAATAAAGATGAGGTGTATTTCCATATTGCGATGATCTTTCAAGCGCAAATGAACTATGACAAGGCAATAATTTATCTAAAGAAAGCACTTGAGCTCAACATGGATTACCAAGAAGCACTCTATGAATTGGCCTACTGTTATGATGTATTGGATAGACAAGAGGAAAGTATCTCCTTTTATAAAAAATACATTGATTCAGATCCATACTCCTACTATGCTTGGTACAATTTGGGAAATTCTTACCATAAAATCAGTCGGTTTGAGGAAGCTTTAGACGCATACGACTATGCTATATTAATTAAGGAAGACTTTTCTTCCGCTTATTTCAATAAGGGAAATGCTCTAGTCAATCTTGATCGCTATCAGGAAGCATTGGATGTTTACAAACAAACATTTGAATATGAACAACCAAGTGCTGATACCTATTGTGCGATAGGCGAATGTTATGAAAAACTTGAGCAGATGGAAGAAGCTCGCAATTATTATAAAAAGGCCGTCAAATTAGACGGGGAGCTTGCTGATGCCTGGTTCGGTATTGGGGTTACCTTAGATTTCGAAGAACGCTATTTTGAATCACTGCATTTTTATAAAAAAGCATTGGAACTGGAGGATACAAACCCCGATTACTGGTTTGCGATTGCCGACGCCCGGTACAAACTACAACAAATAGATCTTGCAGAAGAAGCCTATAAAAAGGTAGTCGCTTTAAACCCAACAGACATCGATGCCTGGCTCGATTATTCCTCAATTCTATTTGAACAAAGTAAAATTGAAGAAGCTATTAATGTGATATCTGATGCCATCACACAAAATCCAAATGCAGCAGAACTGTACTATCGTGTAGTTGCTTATCTATTTGCCAATGGACAATACAATGAAGCGCTCAACTTTTTAGAGCTTGGCTTAGCGACTGATCCCGATAAGCATCATATTCTTTTTGATTACCTTCCACAGCTGCAGGGGAATCAGATCATTACTGAAATTGTAAAAAAATATACCAAGCCGAAAGATTAACATACAATAGGCGCCACATCCGGTCGTTGCCACGCAACGACCGGATACTAAAATGAAGATATATTCCTATCCCCAACGTACTTTTCGCAATTCAAATGAAAAAATTAGGCTTAATAGGATACCCATTAGGGCATTCTTTTTCAAAAAAATATTATTTAGAAAAATTTAAACAAGAACATATTACCGATGTGGATTACGATTTATATCCACTTGCTCAAATAGCCGATTTTACAACAATTGCTTCCAATAAAGATTTCTATGGTGTCAATGTGACCATTCCTTATAAGATAGCGGTTATGGATTACTTGGACGAGCTCTCAGAAGAAGCTCGTGCAATACAAGCTGTAAACTGCATTCGAATCAGCCATACATCAGATGGCGCAACACATCTAAAAGGTTACAATACTGATGCCTACGGTTTTGAGGCATCGCTAAGGCCGCTACTGAATCCCTTGGTGGATAAAAAGGCTTTGATTTTAGGTAATGGAGGCGCTGCAAAGGCTGTCATTTATGCCCTGAATCAACTTGGAATAATGCATACTTTAGTAAGCAGAACCAAACAGGCAGACCAGCTCACTTATAATGACCTTAATGCCGCTATCCTAGCTGACCATACAGTGATTATCAACTGTTCACCGGTTGGTACATTCCCCAATACGGCAGAATATCCAAAAATTCCTTACGAATTCTTAACCGAGAACCACCTCTGTTATGATCTCATTTACAATCCAGAGGAAACAGCATTTCTTCGAAAAAGCAAAGAAAAAGGCGCCAGAATCAAAAACGGATATGAAATGCTGGTTCTACAAGCAGAAAAAAACTGGGAAATCTGGAATAGTTGAGCTATCAATAGTAAGAGATCAATAAAAACTGTAATTTTACCACTATGTTTACGATAAAAACATTCACTTTCAATCCATATCAGGAAAATACTTACCTACTCTATAACGAGTCAGGAAATGCCATTATCATTGACCCTGGGATGTATGGCGAGCAAGAACAGCAAGAACTATTGGCTTTCATTGCAAACAATAACCTCAAGCCGACATTCCTATTAAATACACATTGCCATATTGACCATGTTTTAGGGAATAGTTTTGTCCATGAAAAATTTGGCTTGCTCCCACAGTTCCACGAAGGTGAAGTACCAATTTTAGTAGCGGTACAGAATTACGCTCCTCAAATGGGCATCCGATATGACATCTCACCAATTGGAGAAACATTTCTAAATGAGGATGATCCCATTTATTTAGATAATGATGAGCTAAAGGTCATTCTTGCACCTGGACATTCCCCTGCACATATCTGTTTTTATTCAGCTAATCAAAAATTCTTGATCGGGGGAGATGTCCTATTTCGCAATAGCATTGGCCGTACTGATCTTCCTGGGGGAAATCACCAGCAGCTTTTAGATAGCATAAAAACAAAACTTTATACCCTGCCCGACGACACGATCGTCTATCCGGGGCATGGACCATCGACAACGATTGGCTTTGAAAAAAATTCTAATCCATTTATCCGAGGATAAAAGTTATGAATCTACCATTTCTATTTGCAAAAAGATATCTGTTTTCTAAGAAATCAGTTAACGCCATTAATATCATCTCTTCTATTAGTGTAATTGGCGTAATGGTAAGTAGTGCTGCTTTAATCATATTGTTATCTTCATTCAATGGAATGGAACAGCTGATACTATCTATGTACAGTAAGTTTGCTCCTGAACTGAAAATTGAACCCCAAAAAGGAAAACTTTTTGACAGTAAACAGGCTGTCTTCAGTGAATTACGAAAAGATTCCAATGTGGTTCATTACACGGAGGTTCTACAAGAGAAAGTATTACTGCAATATTCAAATAGACAATTTATTGCAAATATGAAAGGCGTCGAACCTCAATCGCTAAGTAAAAAGGCCGGAGACAGTATTCTCGTAGATGGTCAGTACAAACTTACCCATGATTCTACTAACCTCGCAATTATAGGGGCAAGTGTACAGGCAAATCTGGCAATTCCTATGCAGAACTCTGTGGAACAAATTCAAGTGTATTCTCCGAGAAAGGGAGTAAAGAATTCTTCCAATCCTGCAGAAGAATTCAACATCCGATCCATAGCTCCCGGAGGGGTATTGCGCTATCAGCAAGATTTTGACAATTTGATTATTACGCCAATTTCATTTGCTAAAGAGGTTCTCGGAGAATATGAGCGCGTTTCATCGATCGAGTTTTACCTAAAAGATGGTGTGGATGTTAATTCATTTGGGCAAGCATTACAAAAGAAAATAGGACCGGATTACATTGTAAAGAATAGGGAAAAACAAAACCCTACCTTATATAAAAATGTACGTGTTGAACGCTGGGTTGTCTTCTTTATACTGACCTTGATCAGTGTGATTGCAATCTTTAATATTGTAGGTTCCTTAACCATGCTTGTACTAGACAAACAAAAGGATATGACAATACTAAAAGGTCTCGGTGGGTCAAATGATCTAATTCAACGTATCTTCTTTTATGAAGGCCTTATGATCGCCATTATTGGCTGTGTATTAGGTCTATTGATAGGAGGCATATTCAACTATATCCAGTCAGCTTATGGAATCATTCGTGTAGAGGATGGAGCAAATACAATTATTGACAGCTACCCTATGGTAAGTAAGTGGAGTGACTATATTTTAGTCTTCATGACAGTCATTAGTATCTCTGGTCTAGTTTCCTATTTCTCGGCAAAGCTAAGTGTCAGAGAATTAAATAAATTAAAGGCGACCGATTAATAACTTGAGCTTTTTCGGCTCTGACTACCTTTTGTAATCTGTTGGATTAAACTGCCCCATGCAAAAGGATTTAACAATGGATTAGCATAACGTTGGTTGATGACTTTATTATTCATCGTATTAAAGCTCTGCGCATTGTTAATTGAACGCATTTCATTTCCGTCACGTGGTATTACAGCTGCCATTGCCGCTAATGACTCATAAGACAAGGACCTCCTTACTCTCACGATGTTATCTTCAGAAACGTCCAGATTCATAAATGCAATGTTAAACTCTTCGATGCTTGCCCATGGATAGGGTGTTACCATCGGGAGTTCCGTAACTAGATTTTGCATAATGATATTTGCGGTATATTTATCTCCAGGAACTTCTGGAATAGTGACAACTAAAGGATCAAAACCGACGGAAGTAAAACGAATTGTATCGCCTACATGTGCTACAAAAGAGAAATAGCCCTCGTTATTTGCCGCAAATGCTTCATTCCTGAAAGATAAATTAGTGACGGTCGCATAACCTACAGGAAGTCCAGACCCAACTGTTGTTACGACACCGGAGTACTGAACAATCTTCCTTTCCTGAGCATGTAAAGCAGAGGAACAAAAAGATAAGAATACAGCAAATAATATAGAAACCAGCAACTTCATGGAACAAATTTAAACAAAAGTAGCCGAACTAGCCGTTAAATTGTGTTAAGTAGAAAAACTAATTAACAGGGGGTAAAGTTGCTTCTGGGGAATCGGGATCTGTTAAATTAATAGCCTCCACTGCTGTAATTTCAGGAACAGCTTTCTTAATCGCCTGCTCCAAACCAGCTTTAAAGGTCATAATGCTCATTGAACATGAAGCACATGCTCCCAATAATTTTAAACGCACGACATTATCCGCTGTAATCTCTTCAACACTCACATTTCCGCCATCAGTCTCCAAATATGGTCTCAAGGTATCTAATGCTTGCTCAACTTTTTCTTTTAAAGTCATACTCTTAATGCTATTCAATGATTGTAATATGTAAAGATAATCAAATATTTTAAAATGTGTATTTCTAGGCCTCGCTACCAATGGAAAAACAACAAGTATATGACAATATATCTTCTTCATAGCTCTAATCGAGTTAAAGAATGTTAATAAGAAATGTTGTTTTTGCGATCAAATAATTATTAAACTATATTGCGCAGTAAAATTTAATTGATTAGTATAACAAATTCACTTATCTTTGTAAAATGTTTTTAAATAGGCGTATAGCGGCTATCTGTGCCGGCATGATGTTTCTATTGGTATTTACTGGTTGTAAAAGTAAATTTGAGAAATTGCGCGCAAGCAATAACATCGCTCAAAAGTACGAAGAGGCCGTAAAACTTTATGAGAAAAAGAAATATACAAAGGCGTTAGTTTTGTTTGATGACTTGCGGACCAAATTCCGTGGACAAGCTGAAGCAGAAAATATTTACTATTATTTGGCATTTGCCAATTACCGGCTGAAAGATTATACATCGGCAGCATTTCACTTTAAAGATTTTGCGGATGTTTATCCAAATAGTGCGAGAGCAGAAGAATGTAGATTTATGCATGCCTATTGCTATTACTTGGATTCTCCGAGATCAACGTTAGATCAAGCGAATACAAAAAAAGCAATTGATGCATTACAGCTCTTTGTCAATCTCTATCCCGAATCAGAACGGTCCAAAGAAGCCGCAGATCTTATTCAGAAATTAAGAGATAAGCTCGAGCTTAAAGCATTTGCTAATGCAAGACTATATTATGACATGGGGCTTACGGATGATTACAGGGCAGCTGTAATCGCATTACAGAATGTATTAAAAGAATACCCTGATACAAAATACGCGGAAGAGATTGAGTTTTTAACATTAAAAGCACAATACATCTATGCGTCCAAAAGTTTCTTCCTGAAACAAGAAAGTAGATTTGATGATGCCTTAGACTATTATCGTAGCTTCGCAAGTAATTTTCCGAATAGCAAACATATGAAAGAGGCAGAATCCCTTCGTGAAAATTCTGAAAAAGGGATTAAAACCGCCCTCTCTCAAGTGAAGGATTATAATAAAGCCGTTGCAGAGCAGGAAGTATATATCAAAGAACAAAAGGCGAAAAAAGAAAAAGAAAATACCCAAAAAGATGAGTCAAAAAAATAACAATTCAATTCCAAACTCTACAGTTACACGTGACTTGAGACAATTGGACAAAGGCACAGACAATCTCTATGAATCTATTGTAGTTATTTCTAAACGCGCGAACCAAATTGCAGTAGACATTAAAGAAGAATTGAACGGAAAACTTGCGGAATTTGCAAGTAACAACGATAACTTGGAAGAGGTATTCGAAAACCGTGAGCAAATTGAGATTTCAAAACATTACGAGCGTATGCCAAAGCCTACTTTGGTTGCTATTGATGAATTTTTACACGATAAAGTGTACTACAGAAATCCTTCAAAAGAGCAGGACTAATCCTTAAACAATGGCTTTAGCTGGGAAAAATATTGTAATTGCTGTATGCGGCAGTATTGCCGCATACAAGATTGCATCCCTCATCCGCCTTTTAGTAAAAGCAGATGCCCGAGTTAACGTAGTCATGTCAAAAGAAGCGACAGCCTTTATTACTCCGCTTACGCTTTCCACTCTTTCCAAAAATCCTGTTTTAATTGATTATTATCAGCCGAATACCGGGGAATGGAATAATCATGTCGAAATTGCCTTAAATGCGGATTACATTTTAGTCGCTCCCGCAACGGCAAATACACTGGCCAAAATGGCCAATGGATTTTGTGACAACCTCCTAACTGCCGTGTATCTATCCGCGAAATGTCCGGTGCTATTCGCTCCAGCAATGGATTTAGATATGTGGAAACACCCGTCCACACAATCCAATATCAATAAGCTTGGTTCTTATGGCAATATCCTAATTCCTCCAGGAAAAGGGGAATTGGCTAGTGGCCTAGTGGGGGAGGGACGTTTGGCGGAACCAGAAGAAATACTGGATTTCTTAGTTAAATTTTCGGAGACAGGACTACCCTTAGCAGGAAAGAAAGCGTTAGTATCTGCAGGTCCTACTTATGAAGCTATAGACCCAGTCCGATTCATTGGCAATCATTCAAGTGGAAAAATGGGCTATGCTATCGCCACACAACTTGAAGAACTTGGCGCAGACGTAACGCTAGTATCAGGCCCCAGCGCACTTAAACTACCCAAAGGTGTCAATACCATTTCAGTAACCTCGGCAGCTGAGATGTTACATGCCTGTGAAGAACATTTTGAAGCCGCAGATATTGTTGTGATGAGTGCTGCTGTGGCAGACTACACACCAGTTGAAGTTGCTAGCCAAAAAATAAAAAAGAAAGAAAACGAATTATCCATTGAGCTGAAAAAAACGGTAGATATTCTGGCAACTTTAGGGGCTAAAAAGAAAGAAAACCAATTACTCGTTGGGTTTGCATTGGAAACCAATAATGAGCTCGAAAATGCGAAAGACAAATTGATTCGAAAAAACCTGGATTTTATCGTGCTCAATTCCATGCAGGATAAAGGAGCCGGCTTCGCAACAGATACCAATAAAGTTACTATAATCGATCGGTCTGGAAATACCCGTGAGTTTAGCCTAAAATCAAAAGAAGAAGTTGCTAAAGATATCTGTTCAATTATCGTGAGCCTTTCCTAAGCACAACTTTTATAAACACATTCTCTGTGTTCAATGCCGCTATATTTTACAAATTTACAATCCTCAATTCCTTTGGATAATAGTTATTGATTCGGTTGGTCAATACCTTCATCCAGCCCAAAGGTTTACCTTCAAAACTTGCTATTGTCCATCCTTGAAGACTTTCGCCAATCGTATCCACAGTTATATTTTCCTTTCTAAGGTAATTACGTGCATCTTCAAGCGACAATTCTACCGATTGAAAGTCTTTGGTCAAATGATTACTCAAGGCCAGTGCATGGCTTGGTATTAGCTCCTTTCTATTAAGCTTGCCGACATTGGTTCCCGCATTCTTAAGATAAAGCACATTTTGTAGATACTTTAGATCATCCTCATACATTTTTGGGAAAACATATACATCCTCATGATGAAGGAAAGTATGAAAACTAGTACTATCCGAAATCCAGCTATCTAAAATTCCTTTGGGTACATCTGATTTCTCCGGTTTAATTCGCTTTCTATTGAATGTTTCTTGTTCACCAACCTTCTTAAGGACAGCAATAAAAAAGCCCTCTCCACCTAATTTATGCGGGTAAAATCGATAACCGTGTGCACGATGCTTATTAGAATTTGTATGATCAATTCCCCAATGCTCTTCAATAGCTATTTCAACAGATACAAAATCGCCGCTATCCAATAGCCAATCGACAATATCTTCATTCTCTTCTGGTGAATAAGAACAGGTTGAATAAAACAAATATCCGCCCTTATTTAAAGCACTCAAGCTTTCAACCAAAATCCGTTGTTGTCTTTCGCTACAAAGCTTAACATTAGCTTCGGACCATTCATCGATGGCATCGGCATCTTTTCTAAACATTCCAGATCCAGAACATGGCGCATCAACAACCATCAAATCGAAGTATCCAGGAAGACGATTAAACGCTGCAGGATCATTATTTGTAGTTACTGTGTTTGCATTTCCCCATTTCATTAAGTTATCTTGCAGGATTGTAACCCTAGTTTTAATAATTTCATTTGCAACCAAGAGTGATTCCGGATGTAAACTACTGTTTAATAAGGTAGACTTTCCTCCTGGTGCGGCGCATAAATCCAACGCCCGAATACTCCCTTCGTGTAACTTCAAACTTCGAATGATATGATCGATGAACATGGACGAAGCATCTTGCGGATAATATGCTCCAGCATGAAATAATGGATCTAATGTAAACACTGGACGATCCTGAAGATAATAAGCCACATTACACCAGGGAACTTGTCCTGCATTAGGAAACGGACAATCTTCTAATTTATTAGGGTTTAGGCGTATTGCTGTCGCCCGAATACCTTCCTCATGTATCTTAATAAATGCATCAGTATCAAATAACGGATTCACCCCTAACTTTTTCACTAAAGAATTTGGCAGAAAATTACTCATGTTGTCCCAATAGTTTGCGATAAAATTAAGATAAATAAAAATGAAGTCAAAATAACTGGTAAATTACAAGAAAGAGTAACTTTGTACCATGAAAGAATTCAAGAAATATGCTATTATTCCTGCAACTCCAGAGGAGTTGTATCTTGCATTAACGACCGAAATTACCGCTCGTCTTTGGACAGGGGACCTTGTGTCTATAGACCCTACTGTCAATGGGGAATTCTCTTTGTGGGATGGTGCTATAACTGGCCGATTCTTGGAACTGGAACCATCGACAAAAATTGTACAAGAATGGTATTTCGGTGAAACAGACAGCCCTTCTATTGTTACATTAAAGTTGCATGAACATAAAAAAGGGACTTCCTTGGAAATTAGGCAAACGAATATCCCTGATGAAGACTTTGATAATATTTCGGATGGATGGGAAGATCCTTATATCTCTTCGTTGATTGACTTTTATACAGAAGAAGATTAAAGTCTATTATCTCAGAATTCCTTTTTGATGATATATTAGCTTATTGGCGTCATAAATGACGCCAATAAGCTAATATATCATACGTTCCGAAACGATGCCGCCACCATTTTCTTTAGATAACCTAGCTTCATTATACTTTTTTATATAATTTAAAAACAACTCGTAACTATATTTTCGTTCAAGCTGAAATTGCTTTAATATGGTTGGTTCATCTTCTATTAACGCTGATAGCGCTTTAGCCCTTTGTTTTACATCTTGCCCCAAAATATCTTTTACAACATCATTCAATTCAATTATCTCTCCAGAAGAACACTTAAGAGCACACCAATATTTCCTTGTCGTGAAACCGAGAATAGGTCCAGAGGTTCCACCTCCCACCGCCAAGCCAGAGCTTTTAAAATAATAGACCATTATTTCACCATCCTGAATTAATTCAGCAAATCTTAATTCCTCTGATTTTTCTTTATTAATCCGAAAAATCTGAGGTTTTGTATTTTTAACTTTTTCTAGCCCTGTTTCGATGTAAGAAGGTGCGAAAATTTTGCTTTTACTATTTTGATAAACACGAAAAACTTGGTCTGGAAAAAAATCCATCTGCGTATCTCCATCACGCCATGACAATTTACTATCCGTAACTGAAGAAATTTTCCCATATAAGCTATCTCCATTCATGAAAACAATATAATCTGTATTATTAGATTTCTTTTGAGCACAAAGTGTTTCGGAAAATATAAGTAGAGCAATAACTGCCATCATTTGGCCCAACATTAATAATTTAGCTTTTTTCATTATATAAGTTAATATCCACAAATATACAATTCATTCCAATAATTCACTTTACCACCTGCAAAACATTAAAAAAATTAAATATTTAACTTAAATATCTATACGTAGCGTATTATAATTGTCTCATTGCTCATGTTTTGGACATCCCGAGGCATAGGGAATATTAAGTAAAAAATTATAAATATTTAAGTTAAAATTCCATATAAAATGTTCTAAACTTGGACTTCTCTATTACTAGTTTTATAACCTCATTCCTGCTCGGCAAAACGAACAGTATCGGTTTGCGAATTTGATAAACCCAATAATAGCCTCACTAAGAAGATCATACGTATGCATTTTGTTTATATAAAGCCATACCAGTAATTCTACATCAAGTAAGCAGAATGAGTTACAATAGGCTTAATTCGATTGTTCAAGTTTTAGCACTAGAAAATTATCATACAGAAAACTCAAGCTTAGTGCTGCTATAACCGATAGGCGGAGGATATGCAATAGCCTGTACATGGAAATACGGAAGTACTTAAACGAAAGAAGCCCTTGACTGTTTCCAGCAAGGGCTTCCGTGTAAA
>NZ_JBNPWQ010000023.1:0-106174 GCF_050433745.1 Sphingobacterium sp. HSC-15S19 | reverse complement strand
TTTCGCGGTGTAAGAGACACCACATTCTTCCTATATAGAGTAATGAAATTGTATGCTTAAAAACTTCTCCTCCCCCAAACTTTCGGTATGATCCCGACAAGAGTACATCTATCTTTGTATTGTTTCATGGATAATATTTAAATAATGAATATAAGACCTATACTAACCCTATTCTACTTTTTTATCTGCTATCACGTTTTTGCACAAGAAGGCACAATAGGCCATGTCGTTACACATCAACGGAAAACCATTCTATGTGATGCACAGAAAGGCGAGAATTCCTATCCAGCTTGGGGGGTATTTCCGAAAGAAAACGATCCTGTAAGAAAGGTTACTATGTTTGTTACCCTTGGGAGCCCAGATAGTTTGCGCACAGCGCATTGGGATTATTTGGATCACATCGTATTACGTCGTAAAGGAGGAAAAAATGGAGCTGTGCTAAATTATGAATTAGGAAGAATGCTTACGCCATATGGTAGTATCTATAATAAAGGATGGAGTTGGAAATGGCAGGTCGATGTAACTGATTTTGCTCCTTTCTTAAGGGATAGCGTGGAAATTGTCTATACTCATTCTGGTTTTGAGGACAAGACTGTAGGGTGGGCACTTACTGTAGATTTTGAAATTTTATCAGGTCCACCAGTCGTTACCCCATTGGGAATAACAGTGCTGTGGAATAAAGCATATAAATATGGGGATGTCAACGAAAAGATAGCAGAAAATCTACGACCAATAACATATACCTCGAGTCCGGGATCTGCATTGAGCCGAATACGTATTCAGCATACAGGGCATGGTATGGATAAACCGCGTGGCTGTAGTGAATTCTGTAGCCGATGGCGCGAACTCACCTTCGATGGAAAGACTGTAGACAGACGTGATATGTGGAAGAAATGTGGAGGTAATCCACTTTATCCACAAGGCGGTACCTGGGTACATGACCGCGCATATTGGTGTCCTGGAGATTTACAGCAGCCTGATTTTATTGATGTATTTACCAAAGTTGGCACTCATCAAGTTGCCTTACAGATGGAACCCTATACAGCGACAGACAATGTACAGGCTGTCGAAAATATATCGGCTTACTTGTTTCAATATTCAGTCCCTAAACAAAAGGTAGATGTTGCAGTCGAGTCAATAATGGTTCCAAGTGATGAACAGCGTTTCTCTAGATTAAATCCGGCGAGTGCTGGCCCAAGGATCTCTTTCAGAAATTTAGGTGCTGACCCGATTCGATCCCTAGAAATTGTTTATGGCACGAAAGGATTTCCTGTCAAAACTTTCCATTGGAAAGGTAATCTTTCTTTTAATCAAGTTGCAGAAGTTATACTACCCGGAGAAATACAGGAAAAAGATCGGGAGAATGTATTCACGGTGTCACTTCTTAAGCCTAATGGAAAGCCGGATGCATGGCCCACAGACAATGAGGCGGAAAGCGTCTTTACAGCTCTGCAGAAATTTCCAACTGATTTTATTTTGGAGTTTACGACCAATAATAAACCAGCGGATAATCGTATATTTCTAATGAATGCAAGGCAGGATACGGTCTTTTGTAAGACAGGCTCTCAACTGGCTGCGGCAACGATGTATAGAGATACTTTACATCTTAATGAGGGAAATCACTCACTCTCTTTGGTTGATACAGCAGGTAACGGACTGCAGTTTTGGGCACAACCTGAAAATGGTGATGGTCATTTACGGATTTTCGATCTGAAAGGAAACCTTATTCATGCTTTTGAAAGCGATTGTGGAAATGGCGAAATGTTTAGTTTCAATGCCAAACGTGGATTTGAGATGAACACAATTTCAACGCAATATGCCTTCTCACTTTATCCAAGGTCGGTTGTGGATAAGACGCAACTGAGCGTATTGTCCAATAAACAGAGTGAGATGACAGTGCTTTTTATGGTTGATGGCGTTTTGTGGCAAAAACATGAATACAAATCCATTCAACAAGCTGTCCTGAGCTATGATCTGAGCCATCTACCTCCAGGAAGAATAATCGTTGAAGTTCTGATGGATGGTATGAGCCGATTTAAAGGACGGATAAATAAAAGATAACCGAATAAAAGAAAAGCACAAAGATATTTTGTGCTTAGATTTTGACGAATTAGATAAAAAAAGCTCCTTTAATGAAGCTTTTTTTATCTGTTTAATCAATTGTCGTCGTAAGCTAAGCCTTTCCAGTCTTCTCTCTGTAGGTACTTCAGCATAAAAAAGAATACGACCCATGCAAGTCCGGCTAAGATCCAAATTAGAGTTTCATAGTGGAAAATTGTTTTATGTAAGTATCCCAAAATTCCCAATAGACCTAATATCAGTAGATTAGTTATAGCTTTTGAATTGGATTGACTAGCCTTAGAAAACGGATAGTTTTTGACAATAAAAAGCATAATCAGAATACTTTCGATACCGCCGACTGCGGAAGATAATAGCAGATCATTAATAGAACTGAGACCAAATAGCGGTACACAGATAGAAAGAAACAGTATGTTGAACGGTAAAACATATTTAATAAGACATGCTTTGAGAACTCCAGTCATCAGTTGTCCCGGTTTTTGTATCGGCGTCACATGGTAGACCCAGGCCGCTTTATATTTATTACTTTGCGTGATAAGCTGGAAAACGGTTAATATGGTCAATAACGAAAGATAAAACATAATGATATACAAGCCTGAATCCCGAAGTTTCGCGATTTTGCCAGCTATTGGGAGATCATCTCCTGTACGTAGAAATAAAAAGACAAAATAAATAGGTAGATAAGCCAACGAAGGGTATAGCTGTTGCTTAAATTCTCTCGTTTTAGAACTTATCAGCCATACAATGCCAAATCCAGCCTCTTCAACAGGGGATGAGCAAACGCTCGAAGAGATCCTTTTATATAGCGGTAATTTGGAGGGATTATCTCGGGTTAATTGTGAAGTTTCACTAGGGAGGTTGTCGGCACTTGCTAGTGCCGCTATTTTTGCATTAAATCCACGTGAAAACAGCTTAGTACAAGCGTAGATACCAGCAAAGGGAGTTAGTATTCCCAGTGTTGATAAGATGACTAAATGTACATTGTGGTTACCAAAGAGTAATGGTTGGAATGATGCAATCCAGGTACTTGGGAATATCCAAAGAAATCTGAGCTGTTCCATCGTTAAATGAGATTCCACAATAGATTGGATCAAATTTGGGCCAACATAATAGGATAGAAAAAGAACCAGTGAGAGACCGATCTGTATATAAGTAATTACATCTTTAAACTTTTGGATGGGGAGATATTTGATGCTAATCAGATAAAATCCATTGACAAATATCAGCGCGATTAAAGTGCTTAGTATAAGCTGCAGGCATAAAAGAAAGACGGAGACGATATCCCAATTGAATAATACATAAATAAGCACAGGTAAGGTCAACGCAATTACTTGATTAAAAAGCTTGATTGCAATAAAAGTTATTCGGGAAATAGCTAAAGTCTTGTCATTAACTGGTCTAGGCATAATGATATACTGATCCCGGGTATCTAATAATATGGGTGAAAAATCGGATATTAACGTAATGCTTAACATGCTAATGAAACTGAGTAGCATAATCGAAACGGCTAAGTACCTATCTGGAATCGAAAAAATAATTACCATGAATATCAGGCCAAAGATGAGATACAATAAGAATTGTAAAATCGATGACGAAGAAGAGGATTTCCCTGAGCTACGTTTCCTAAAGCTAATCGGCTTTCTGTTCTCTAAGATTACTTTGGTTTCTAAGATGATCTTAAACTGTTCATAATTGATGCCCAAGCCTTTCCAAACCCCACGAAAAAGAAGGATAAATTTTAAGATAAATTTTTCCATGTTATTGAATTGCTGTAATGATATTGGAAGCGTCTAATGCACTGTTGCCTGTATTGGTTAATTTAGCAAATATATGCTCCAATGATTCGTTAGGATCTGTTTTTAGTTCCTCAATCGTACCATCCGCAATGATGCTGCCCTGATTTATCAGTAAAATCCGATCAGATACTTTTTCAACAACGTCCATCATATGTGAACAATAGAAAATTGTTTTCCCTTCTTTTGCAAGTAATGAGATAAGTTCTTTGACAAAGATAACAGCATTGGCATCGAGTCCAGACAATGGTTCATCCAGTACGATGATTTGTGGGTTATGAATAATTCCTGAAATTAAAAGTACTTTTTGACGCATTCCTTTGGAGAAGGTATCCATCCTATTATTTGCATTAGATTCAAGACCGAAGGCTGTTAGCAGTTTTAAGGAACGTTCTAAAATCAAATTATCTTCCATTCCATAGAGTTTACCTATAAAATCCAAGTATTCCATGGGAGTCAGGACGTCATATAATTCTGCGTTCTCAGGAACATATCCCAATAGTGCTTTTACTGCAAGTGGATCTTCTTGAATATTGATGCCATTAACTTCTACAGTGCCTGTGAAATCTTCGATTAGTCCTGTTAATATTTTAACGGTAGTGGATTTGCCAGCACCATTTGGGCCAATATACCCGATAACTTGACCTGGGAATATGTCAAGGTTGATTCCTTTCAATATTTCTTTTACTCCGTATGATTTTTTTAGGTCAACAATACGGATGAGAGGTAATATACTTTCCATATGATTATAATCTTCAAAGTAAACTTACATAAAAAATTGGAGTTATAGTTTCCAATTGAAAAGTATATATTTAATACTCTTGAGAAGAATATCTCTATTTTAATCAATAGAAAAGGGACCTTTTGGTCCCTTCAAAACTATGTTATTTTCGGAAAAACTACCTGTTGTTTTTGGGATATCCCTCTTCATCAAGATCATCTCTCAGATCTTCTTCGTTCTCGGCTAATTTCTTGTCCAAAGGGGATAGCCGTTCATGTTTAAAAGTCTCAATTCGCATGTTAGCTTTATCTAGATCTTCTTCTTCGAGCTCATCTTGTGTTGCATATTCATCTCCGACAAATGGATTAGAATCATCGTATGTTGAATCATCATCAATTGAGCCCTCAGCTACTGTATCATAGTCGGCGGGGTGGTCATAATCTGGGTCATTATCATCGACATCCATTTCATAACTGTCAAGCTCTTCATTGAAAGCAAGATCCTGATCCATATCGGAATAGTCTTCTTCGACTTTCCCATTTTTATGCTCTTTTTTTGACATAATCCTACTCATGTTATTCATTTGTAAAACAGTTCTCAAAAAAAAAAGTTTTGAATTTATTCGGCAAAACTATTATTCCAAAAGTATTAAGAGATTCTGGGTTCGAATATCCTTCTAAAAGATAAAAACACAAAAAATGATTAAAGCATTAAAACAATGTAATTATATGTTTGTTCTATCTTAAAATAGGGACTATGATCTTCAAGCGTTTAAATTATCAGACTTTACAGAGTTTACGCCTACAAGGCTACAATATTTTATTGACCATTGGTCGAGCTGAAGACGAGAACCCAATTTATTTCCCGATGAAATTGGATTCTTTTAATTCCAGTACCTCAAATTTTGAAAGTGATGATGCAGCTACCTTTCAAGGAAAAAAGATTCTTATTTTGGATGAGGCCATTCAACGCTCCTTAAATCATGATCTTAATGGTATAATCCAGCTTGACAATTAAGCACTATTTTTAGCTCTTTTATAAGAGCTAGGTGTAATGTTTCTTTTCTTCTTATAGAAATTGGTCAGGTGACTTTCATCATTAAATCCTAATTCTTCTACAATTTGTTTCATTGTGTATCTGTTGGATGCTAATCTCTCTTCAACTAGTTTAATACGAATATCATCTATATATACTTTGTAGCTTTTTGAATATCTTTTTTTAAAAAATGCCCCAAAGTAATTTGCTGAAATTTGGAACTGATCTGCGATAGACCTGATTTGTAATTTATCGGGGAAATAAATATTTTGCTGTATGTATTGCTCGATCTCTTGAGACATTTCATATGACTCGTTAATAGGTAGCTCCAGATCCTTCAAAATATTTTCGACTAAAGCGAAGAGGGACATTGTCTGATGGAATATAAAAATTGATTCCGCTGTATCTTCACGCTCATATTGTTGAATCAGAGATATTACCCGCTCGATTAGTTTTTTATTTTCCTTTTTAAGCGATAGGCTTTTATTGAATAAAGTCTTCGAGTTGAAGATATCAACCGGATTGTGAGAAAGTCTGAAATTTTGTTGTATAAGGTGCAGGTCTTTAAAATAGGAGTTTGAGAAATAGAGTACAAATGCGATTGTATCCTTTTTTGTCTCAAGTGTTTCGAAATCTTTATTCAAAAAAAGTAAATTCTCTTTTGAAAATTTTAAGTTATTTCCTTTCGATACGAGTGTGCCTTCGGATATATAAACTAACGCAAAATCAAAACCTGTTTTGTTTAGTTCTAATTTTTGTTTGTGTTTGATTTTTTGAGATTCGAAAGATAAATTCATCATATGTACAGACCCTATTGGAAAATAATCGCTACAAACCTAAGAAAAATGAATTAAAGACTTTACTTTTTCCTCGCTTAAATCTACATGGATTACAGTTATGTATTCACAATAAAATATAAATCATTCGTTGTTTTAAACGGTTATCAAGTGCTTTTTGCATTTCTGGTCATTTTTTCAATAGTATCCCATTGATCTTCAGGAATAATATCTAATCCATTGAACTCTCCAGCCCCCTTAAGCCATTCGCCACCATCTATCGTGATAACATCTCCGTTGATATAACTCGCATAATCGGATACTAGATAGGCCGCGAGGTTAGCTAATTCCTCCAGTTTGCCCAAGCGGCCTAAGGGGATACGTTTGGTAGGTGAGAGGAGTTCGCCTAACTCGCCCGGGAGTAACCGTTCCATGGCACCCGAAGTTTGGAATGGACCAGGAGCTATAGCGTTGAGTCTTATTCCTTTTTTTCCCCATTCTACAGCTAGAGATCTGGTTAGCGCAAGAACTCCGGCTTTAGCAGTTGCAGAAGGAACAACATATCCCGAACCCGTCCAAGCATAAGTTGTTACGATACTGAGTATAGCTTTATTCTGTTCATTTGCCTCAATCCATCGTTTGCCCAGCGCTAGGGTATAGTTTATACTCCCTTGGAGCACGATACCAATAACAGATTCGAAAGCTCGGTGGCTTAAACGTTCGGTAGGCGAGATAAAATTTCCAGCAGCATTGTTTATGAGGATATCTATCCCCCCAAAATGTTCATATCCATAGGAAACGACGCGTTCGACATTTTCATAATTTCGCACGTCTCCAGCTACTGCAAGACATTTTGCCTGATGTTTTTCCGATAATTCGTTTGCTGTATGTTGTATAACATCATCTTTACGGCTTGTGATCAGGCAAGAGGCGCCAAGCTCGAGAAAGTAATCTGTCATGGCTTTCCCTAGACCTGTACCACCACCCGTAATCAAAATTCGTTTTCCTTTTAACGCGTTTTCCTTTAACATGCCCATATACTGTCCAGTTTTTATGTATCCTTAAGTTACACAAATTTGGGATAAAATAAAAGCCACGGTGGAGCGGATAAAAATAGTTCAGGAATAAATGGAGGTAGAGATATAAACAAAAGCAGGAGCTATTCATCGAATAGCTCCTGCTTTAAAATTTCCATTCTGAATGGAATGGAAGTATGCTTATGCGCCTAATTGTACGCGTTTGAAAGCAGTTACAGTCAATCCTTTAGAAACAGAATCTAAGAATTGAGCGATGTTTTTAGAAGAATCTTTTACGAATTCTTGATTTAACAAAGTTGTATCTTTGAAGAATTTGTTCAATTTACCTTGCGCAATTTTCTCAGCCATTTCAGCTGGTTTTCCTTCAGCGATGATTTGTTCTTTAGCAATGGCAATTTCACGCTCGATTGTGTTTTGATCAACACCATCTTTGTCAATTGCAATTGGGTTCATTGCAGCAATTTGCATTGCTACATCTTTACCAGCTTCTTCAGCGCCAGCTGCATCAGCAGAAAGACCTACTAATACACCTAGACGGTAGTTCCCGTGGATATAAGCAATAACTTTTTCAGCAGTGATAGTTTCGTATTTAGAAACGTCAATTTTCTCACCAATTACACCAGTTTGCTCGATTAAAGAATCAGCGATGTTTTTGCCATCAAGTTCCAAACCTTTTAATTCTTCCAAAGAAGCAGGTTTATTGTTTAATGCAAGATCTGCAATTTTTTCAGCGAAAGCTACGAAGTCTGCGTTTTTAGCTACGAAGTCAGTTTCACAGTTAACTTCAACTACGATACCTGATTTACCATCAGCAGTCGCTTTAGCGATGATAACACCTTCGTTAGAGTCGCGATCTTGACGGCTAGCAGCTACTTTAGCGCCTTTTTTACGCAAGTAATCTACAGCAGCTTCAAAGTCACCATTAGACTCAACCAAAGCTTTTTTACAATCCATCATACCAGCGCCAGTTTGTTGACGCAATTTGTTTACATCTGATGCAGAAATTTGTACTGACATGTTTATTTCTTTTTATTATTATTTACGACTGAAATTTGTACAATATTAACTTAAAACATGTTAAGCTAATATGAAGTTTAACATTCCTTGATAAACAAGTGTTGTTAAACCAAAAAACCGGACAGAGAGGCTAGTTCAAGAAAAGTAAACTTTTCCAGAAACTAACGCTACGCCATCCGGTTTGGAATAAAAATATTATTCTCCGTCTTTCGCTTTGCGAGGACGTTTAGCTTCTGAAGCTTCACCATTATCAGCTTTTGCTTTAGCAGCAGCAGCATCTTTTTCAGCTTCTTCTTCTTTGTCGCGTTTGCGCTCGTCCAAACCTTCTTGGATTGCTTGACCAATGATACCGGCGATTAAGCTAATAGATTTACTAGCGTCATCATTTGCTGGGATTGGGAAATCAATATTTGAAGGATCAGAGTTTGTATCTACCATTGCAAAAGTAGGGATGTTCAATTTCATTGCTTCAGAAACAGCGATGTGTTCTTTTTTCACATCGATGATGAATAAAGCAGCTGGTAAACGGTTCAAATCAGCGATACCTCCTAAAAGGTTTTCTAATTTGATACGCTCACGTTGAATCATCAACTTCTCTTTTTTAGACAATACATCGTATGTACCATCTTTTTGCATTTTGTCAATGTTAGACATTTTTTTGATAGACTTACGAACTGTAGCGAAGTTTGTAAGCATACCACCTAACCAACGCTCAGTTACAAAAGGCATATTAACCTCTTTTGCTTGTTGTGCGATGATCTCTTTTGCTTGTTTTTTCGTTGCAACGAATAAAACTTTGCGACCTGATTTTACGATTTGTTTGATAGCTGAAGCAGCTTCTTCTAATTTCGTAAGAGTTTTGTTCAAGTCAATGATGTGGATACCGTTACGTTCCATGAAAATGTACTTAGCCATTTTCGGATCCCATTTACGTGTAAGGTGACCAAAGTGCACACCTGCATCCAATAAATCTTGATAAGTAGTTCTTGCCATTTTTTGATCCTCCTTTGATTAACGTTTACTGAATTGGAATCTTCTACGAGCTTTACGACGTCCTGGTTTCTTACGTTCAACCATACGGTCATCACGTGTTACTAAACCTTTAGCGCGTAATGCAGGTTTAACTTCTGGGTTAAGTTCAACCAAAGCTTTTGCGATCGCTAAGCGAACAGCTTCTGCTTGACCTTTAACACCACCTCCGTTAACGTTTACTTTTACATCAAAGTTTGCTAATTCACCAGCTACGTTCAATGACTGTGTAGCGATGTATTGCAAAGGTAATGTTGGGAAATACTCTTTGTAGTCTTTACCGTTTATGATAATGTTTCCGCTACCAGCAGTTAAGTAAATGCGGGCAACAGCAGTTTTTCTTCTTCCTGAAGTGTTAGTTGTTGACATGACGATTCTCCTTAAAATTTAACTGGTTTTGGATTTTGTGCTTCATGCTTGTGCTCAGTACCAGCATAAACGTAAAGGTTTTTAAACAATTGACGACCTAAACGGTTTTTAGGAAGCATACCACGAACAGCTTTTTCAATGATGCGTTCAGGGAATTTAGCCATTAACTCTTTTGGAGAAACAAAGCGTTGACCACCTGGGTATCCAGTGTAGCGAACGTAAACTTTGTCGCCTAATTTGTTTCCTGTCAATTTGATTTTGTCCGCATTGATAACGATCACGTTATCTCCGCAGTCTACGTGAGGGGTGAATGTAGGCTTATGCTTACCACGAATTACTTTCGCGATGTTGCTCGCCAAGCGCCCCAAAATCTCTCCTTCAGCGTCAACAACGATCCACTCTTTGTTAACGGTGTTCTTGTTGGCAGAGACAGTTTTGTAACTTAACGTATTCACTTGCTTTTGTTTAAATAATTTATTAAAATATTTTTCCTTCCCTTATCTCAAGGGTCTGCAAAGGTACATCTATTATTCTATATTTTAAAATCTATTTTGCTTATTTTGTTGAAAACGAGTTGAATTTCAAACGAGCCCCACTAATCTCAATATTTTTACAACTTCCTCGAATGAATATTGTTACATTAGTTAGTATATTGCAGGAAGAATTTTTAAATTATTATAGCGGAAGTAGATGAGATTGAATTTTTTAGATAAACGATTTTTTTTAAGTTTTATTGGTGTATTTCTAATAGCACTGGGTTCATTAAAGGCACAATCTTCGGATAAAAAACCTAAACCTTACGATGCACGATTCAAAAACGTACAGGAAATATTGAAGCAAGGGAAAATTGGTCCAGGGATGGATTCTTTGGACGCCATACTCGCGGATTACCCACAAGCAGATGATATCTATTTTACAAAGGCAATCCTTCTTGCACAGATGAGAAATCAAGATGGAGCAATCGAAGCCATAAAAGAAGCGTTGAATATTCAGTCTAAGCCTGAATATCTAAGTTTTGCCGTAGATGCGTTTAAAAGTAAAAACGAGGCGGATAGTGCTTTAATCTATCTCGATAAGTTGATAGATCAAGATGACAATAATACAGCCTCACTAAAACGGGAGCGTATCATGCTCCTTTTCAATGGCGGATACAAGGATGTGGCTTTGGAGTATTTCTATAAAACCAAAGAGATTGCAGTCGCTTCTGATACATTGGACATGGTTGGTAGTGTCTTGTTAAATGATGCTGGTAATTATAAAGCGGTCATTGATCTTTTGAAACCCTGGGCAGACAAAGGAACTTCGCTGGCTCAAGTATATGGTCAATTAGCACAAGCTTATAATCTTTCCAAAAACTCGAAGCTTGCATTGGACTATATTAATAAAGGAATTCAGACAACAAAAGAGGATTTTCTTTATTTCGATTTGGCTGATCTCTATCGATTTGATAAAAAGATGAAATTATCTTTCGATGCACTTAAACAAGGATTTCAATCTAAGAAAGTTGACTTTGCAGATAAGAATCGGATTATAATGACCTTGTTGAATCCGAAGGGCCCCTATTCAAAAGACCAACTTTTGGAACTGGTCAATATCTTGGTTGAAGTTCATCCACGTATTGCCGAAAGCCATATGGCAAAGGGACAAGTGTTATGGTTGAGAGACGATAAGTCAGCCGCTCAAAGTTCGCTAGCAGTTGCAGTGAGTATGAACCCTTATCAAATTGATGCTTGGCGGATGCTGATGAGTTTGGATATGGACAAAGGCGAATTTGATCAAGCCATTGCACATGGTGGGGAAGCGCTACACTATGTGACCAATAATGCAACCATACTCTATTTTACAAGCATGGCCTATTTGATGAAGAAAGACATGGAGAATAGCCGGAAGTTTATGGAAGCCGCACTTAATAATGCACAGGATGAATCACCTTTTCTACAGGCAAATATTTATGGCGGATTAGGTGATATTTATAATTCACTTAAGATGTATAAAGCCTCTGATGCGGCTTATATCGAAGCTATTCGATTGGATAGTACAAATGTGACGGCCATGAACAATTTAGCATACTATTTGTCGTTAAGAAAAGAACGACTTGATGATGCTACAAAGTATGCAGCAATGGCGACGAAATTGCAGCCCAATAATGGAACTTTTGAAGATACCTATGCTTGGGTACTTTTCGCAAACGGAAAATATGATGATGCGCTGGTGTGGATTCAAAAAGCGTTAAAAAATACAAATCCGCAAACGTCTGTATTGCTGGAGCATTACGGCGACATTCTTAGTAAGTTAGGGAAAACAACAGATGCCGTTAAGCAGTGGAACCTGGCTTTAGAAAAGGGGACTGATACGGAGGAGAGTAAGCTGAAATTGAAAAAGAAGATTGAGACTAAAAGCTATGTGGAATAAAATTGTTTGGGTTAGTGCTGTTGTGTTGCTGCTTTCTTCTTGTAGTTCTAAGAAGAAGCTACTAAAAGGTGCTGATCTGAAAGCTGAAAATGAGTTGACGATAAAAGATAATACAAGGGAAGCAAAGAAAAATAGCTTACGTAATCTTTTTTTGACTAATTTGAATTATTCTACTTTTTCTGGAAAAGCAAAAATGCGTCTCGATCTTGGGAAGGATAATTATGATGTCACTTCCACTATTAGAATAGAGAAAGATAAAAGGATTTGGATTTCCATTTCTGCCACACTGGGTATAGAAGTTGCCCGGGTATTGATAACTCCAGACAGTGTACAAATCTTAAATAAATTTCAGAGCGAATATATGGTTAAGCCATTTGACTATCTATATCGTTTTGCCAGCCCGGATTTAACTTTCGGGAACCTACAAGATTTGTTGCTTGCAAATCTTTCGGTGAATCTATTGTCCGATATTGATCAGGTTAATTTTAAGCAGGATTCGATGTCTGTCCAGTTAGATGGCAAACTGAATGAACTAGATTTTTTATATAAATTAAATAATAACAATAGGCCTTATCAATTTAGATTAGCGCAACTTTCAAAGAAACAGTTGTTGGAAGCCAATTACGGCGAATATGCCATGGCTTCTGGGCAGGAATTTCCGATGCTTTTAAAAATGATCATTTCTGATGGTCGTCAAGAGATAAAAACAGAGATAAATTTTAACAAAGTGACTTTTAATGAACCGGTCGAAATGCCTTTTTCAGTATCGTCACGTTATAAAGTAATCCGATGAGAAGCTGTCTATTTCCTTTAGATTTATTACTTTCGCAATTAGTTTGCTAAAGTATAGGGTGAATTGATAGGATAGAAAGATGGCAAACACAAAAAAATAGTACTGTAAATGAACTTTAAAAAGACAATACTTGGTATAGCTGCTTTCCTATTCATGATTGGGATTTCATCGGCGCAGACTAGGGCTGAACTTGAAAAACAGCGTGAGAAACTCAACCGCGAAATTGCTGAATTACAAAATACGGTCAAAGAGATTGCAAAGGAAAAATCACTGACCCAACAACAAGTGACAGCATTGAGTAAGCAGATTAATTTGCGCGAGCAGAAGATAAATACCATTACTTCGGAAGTCGCTGTAATCAACAAACATATCAATGCCAATACCGCTGCCGTAAATAAGTTGAAAGCTGAATTGGAGAAGATGAAACGTGACTATGAAAAGATGGTGATGTTTGCGTTCAGAAACCGAAATGCCTATAATAAATTGATGTTTATTTTTGCATCAAAGGATTTTAATCAGGGGTTCCGACGGGTTAAGTACTTACAACAGTTTAATGATTCTAGAAAGCTGAAAGCTGCTGATATCGAAAATACCAAGAAACAGATTGAACAAAAAATAGCTCAATTGCAGGCGGACCGAAACAAACAGGTTGCCTTGATGAAAGAGCAGGAAAATGAGAAAAGAACAATATCTCAACAGCGATCTGTTTATTCTGGACAATTGAGTGAATTGATTGTTACAGAGCGCGGTGTCAAGAAAGATATTACCCAAAAGCAAAAAGAGGAGCGTCGTATTAATGCGGCCATTAAGGAGATCATTAGAAGAGAAATTGAGGCTGAACGTCGACGGGCTGAGGCGGCACGTCGTGCGGCAGAAGCGGCTGCTGAGCGTAACCGCAAAGCGAATGAGTCTACATCAACTACAAAAGGTAAGAACAATACAAGTTCGAAAGGCAGTAATACTACTCGAAAATCAGATTCTGAAGTCTTACGTAGCACACCGGAAGCAGTCAAACTTTCAAATGACTTCAGATCTAATCGCGGTAGTTTACCTTGGCCTGTTTCTAATGCGAAGATTATGCAAGAGTTTGGTTCGGAAAGTGTCGGTAGAAATGTCAATTGGGATCACGAAACTGTTAAAATACAAACATCAAGCGGTTCGGCTGTGAAAGCAGTATTTAATGGAGAAGTTTTGAGTATAGTATCGATGATGGGGCAGCGTATTGTCATGATTAAACACGGTGAATACTTTACTGTGTATATGAATTTGGCTGGTGTAAGTGTTTCAAAAGGGCAAAAAGTAAGCACGGGCCAAACTATAGGAACGGCTGATGTGGACTCGGATACGGGAGTTCCGATGGTAGAATTTTCTGTGCTACAAGGAACAACACCGCTGAATCCGATGTCATGGTTGGCGAGATAAGAAATAATTACTATATTTAATAATTATCATTACATTTGTAAAGAGAGAGAAAAGTTTTAGTTTAAAAGAATTGAAAAACAAGAAATTATAGTTATGTCAACATCATTATTAATCATGGGAATCGGGGGGCAAGAGTTAATTGTCATTGTAGTAATATTGTTACTATTATTTGGTGGCAAGAAGATTCCTGAATTGATGCGCGGATTGGGTAAAGGAGTTAAGGAATTTAAAGAAGGCCAAAAAGATGAGTCTTCACCTGAAAAAAAATCTGAAATAGAAGATAACAAATAAGGGAGGTTTTGATCCCATATAGCATGGATACGATTTTGTGAGGAACAAAATCGTATTTTGTTTTATACTCGACCTACAGCTAAATAGGGCGAAAACCATTTTTATACTAAAATCCATTTCTAAACGTTTAGATTATTGTTGATTTTTCAGCAGATGAATCAAACTCGGATTTAACAGTAAATTTATGATCGGAAAACAGACGTTAATTTCAATACTAGGAGGGGTATGCTATGTACTACCACTCATGGCCCAAGAAAGCGCTGTAGAAGGCATGAAAGAAGCCGCCCATACCTTCTTTCAAAAAAGTATCGAAAAAGAAAAACAAGAGATTTACCAATACCTTGACAGTATAAAATCTTCCGGAAATAACGGGAAGCATGATGCTGAAATTACAGATGAAGATATACAGCTCGTGCGGAAACTGAAAGCAATAGAACGTGAGGTTCCATTGGACTACTCACCGCGAGTGAAAGATCTGGTTGCTAAATATACGTCGGATAATTATAACCCTTATATGTGTAGGATGATGGGACTAGGGCAATACTATTTCCCATTGTTTGATAAAATCATGGATGAAGTTGGAGTGCCACGGGAACTCAAATATCTAAGTGTAGTCGAATCATCATTAAATCCACGCGATATCTCCAGTGCCGGAGCAACAGGCTTATGGCAATTGATGTATTATGAAGCCAAAACTTATCATCTTACAGTGGACAGTTATACCGACCAACGTATGGATCCGATTGCTTCTAGTTATGCCATCGCAAAAATCTTAAAAGAAGCTTACGATGAATATGGCGATTGGCTATTAGCGATAGCATCCTATAATGGTGGTAAAGGAGCGGTTAGCCGTGCGATCCAACGTTCCGGAAAAGAGAATGCTACTTTTTGGGATATCGCACCATATCTAACACAACAGACCCAAAACTATATCCCTAAGTTCATCGCAATGACATATGCGATGAAATACGCGGACGAAAATGATATCAATGCTGCGGATACTGAACTTTCACTAAGAACTCAAGCATTAGATATCAATAAACGGATTTCATTGAACCAAATAGCGGATGCTTTACATGTCTCAAAAGAGACATTACGTGCATTGAATCCTAGTTTTAAAAGAAATGTATTAAATGGTACCGAAGAGTCTCCATTGCGATTGGTGTTACCTGTTTTGGATAAAAAGATTGCCTCAGAAGAATTGTATGCAGCTCTCAACACACCAATATCTTCCGCAACTCTTAGTCAGACGGAAAATTTGAGTGAACCTTTACAAAATGGCAAATATAAAGTGAAAGTTGGTGAGACATTCGCTTCCATTGCTGACAAGTTTGAAGTAACAGTACAGGATATAAAATCGTGGAATAACCTGCGCGGCAATCAAATTGTCCCTGGACAAAACTTACTGATAAAAAAGGAGGATGATTTCGTAAACGCGAAATTAGCTCGTAATACAGAAAGATCTTCAAAGAAGAATCAACAGCATGCCGCTAGCGCTACACGTACAGCTTACTATGTCGTGAAGAAAGGCGATACTTTATCTGATATCGCAGATAAAAATGGTACATCAGTCGGTCGACTTAAAAGTGAAAATGATTTAAACGGAAGCCGGATAAAACCGGGGATGAAATTGAAAGTCTCAAAGAAATAACAGCATGGTTTAAATTAACCATGCTGCATCTTCTTCTTTATCAAATTCTTCAAGAGTAACGGTAACATGTTCTCTTAATATCGTTGAAAGCTTCGTGCCATAGTAGTCACTAAATATAGGGAACTTATGGTGGCTTCTATCAATTAATACAGCCGTTCTCATTTTCTTCAGTGGAACGTTCAAAAATACACCCAGTCCATAAGCTAAGGCTCTACCACTATTCAACACATCATCAACCAAGATGATGGTCTTGTCTTTTGCAATATCAACAGGTATGTCTGTGCTTGCACTCAGTGATCTACTCGTTTTCTTCATGGTAACTTTAATCAGCAGAATTTCTTTCGTTGAAATCTCCTGTAAAATTGCTTGAAGGCGTTGCGCAAATACATAACCCCGGTCGGCAATTCCTACTAATACAAGTGTTTCATCTTCAAAATTGTCTTCCAAAATTTGATAGGCAATCCGAATAGATTTTTGTTTTATTTGTTCTTTATTTAAGATGAGCGTTTTCTTTGAAGACATAATAGTATTCCAATGATTATAGGGTAAAAATAGGATATTATATTGTATAAAAAAAGTCCAAAACGAGTTAAACGCTTTGGACTTTCCTAGATCGAACCGATCTTATTAATTCAATTTATTATCTTTTTCTGCTTTTAATATTTCTGCAGTAAGCGATCTATTATCTTCTGGTAAGCGACCGCCATTGTAATAATAACGTCTCCAGTATGGTTCATCTAAATTGCTGATCATAACTCCTTTGCTAGATGAGGCATGTGCAAATTTATTGTCGCCAATATAAACACCAACATGGGTGATACTTTTACTTCTAATTTTAAAGAATACCAAATCACCTGCTTTTAGCTCATTTTTTTCGACAGTTTTGACTTGAGAATATTGATTTCTGCTATTATATCCTAACGAAGTATTAAATACTTTGTCGTATAATTCATAAGAAAATTTAGAACAATCAATGCCTCTTTTTGAATCTCCTCCTAGACGGTATGGAGTACCCAACCATTCGTAAACAAATTGATAAAGTTTGGTATTTGTTGTTGCTGAGACTGCAACTCCCATAATTTGTGAAAAGTATTCTTTCGCTAGGTTATCAGGATCTGATTCTGGTTTGGAGTTTCTGTTGGTTTGTGCCTGCGACACTAGACATAAGCCGATAAATAGCATTGACGCTATAAATTTCTTTGTTTTCATTAAATCGCTTTTTTGTACAACATTTAACTTTTAAAAATTCAACACTGTCATCTATTTTGGACAGCACTGTTGCGAATATAATACAATATCAGTTTAAGGTCAAATTTATTTTAAGGTATTTAACGAAATTTTAACAATTTTAACATCTTTATCGGACCCACCTAGACTTATTGAAAATTAATGGTTCTGTCAATCGTCGGCTACATAAAGTAGATTGTTTGCTACACTTAAAAAAAATGTCTATCTGATAGAATGCCACTCTATTTGGGCTCTCATTGTGAATCTAAAAAAAAATATTAATTTTCTTTGGTAAAGTGATAATATTTGTTCTATATTTACAAAACATAAGCAATAGCAATGAACACAAATACAATTATTACATCGATTATTATTACCACCGGTATAAAACTCAGGAGGAAGTAGTTTCGTTGTATATAATTGTAGACACAATATTTAGAAGCGCTTTCCTCGACAAAGGAAAGCGCTTCTTTTTTTAGCACAAAAATCATCAATCTAAACAAACAGTATAAAACAGTATGAAAGTTTTAAAATTTGGAGGCACATCGGTCGGTACGGTAGAAAGTCTAAAGGCGGTCTTAAGTATTGTAAAAAAATCTTATGATGCAAAGGAAAAGCCATTGGTTGTGTTATCAGCTATGTCTGGTGTAACGAACTTGCTTACCCAGTTGGCTGAGGACGCTGCAGAAGGAAAGTCCTTTTCAGATGGCCTAAAGTCCCTGGAAGATAAGCATTTTACGGTTGTTAAAGAGCTTCTGGCTGTGAAATATCAAAATCCTGTATTTACAAAGCTAAAGTTGTTTTTTAATGAGATAGAAGATCTCCTCCAAGGAATTTTTGCGCTAAAGGAGCTGAGCAATCAAAGTAAAGATTTGATCCTTAGTTACGGTGAGCGTTGCTCAAATTATATGGTATCTAAGGTGATGGAACAATATATTCCTGAATCTCTATTTGTAGATGCATCCCATTATGTGAAAACAGATTCAAATTTCGGTAATGCTCATTTAAATGAAATGCTAACCGAGCAATTGGTCAAATCCTTGTACATAACGCATCGTGATAAGCTGCTGTTTGTTACAGGTTTTATCGGAAGTAATGAAAATGGGCGTATTACCACCTTGGGAAGAGGTGGATCAGATTATACTGCAGCGATCTTCGGCTCAATACTGGACGCAACAGCCATTGAAATTTGGACAGATGTGAATGGGATGTTAACCGCCGACCCACGTATTGTGAAGAAAGCTTTTTCCCTGCCTGTATTATCATATACAGAGGCAATGGAATTATCTTACTTCGGTGCTAAGGTGATTTATCCTCCTACGATGATTCCGGCTTTTTTAAAGAAAATACCGATTGTTATTCGAAATACTTTTGAACCTGATTTCTCAGGGACTGTGATTCAGTTTGATAGTGGAAAAACCGCTCTGCCAATCAAGGGAATTTCTTCGATCTCCGATATTTCTGTCATCAATCTGAGTGGATCAGGGATGATCGGTAAGTCGGGCTTTAGCGGACGGCTTTTTACGCTATTGGCTAGAGAGCAGATCAATGTTGTGCTAATCACTCAGTCTTCTTCCGAACATAGCATTACATTTGCTGTCAATCCATCAGATGCCAAACGTGCTATACAATTGATCGAAGTGGAGTTTGAGCTTGAAATCCAGGCGAATAAACTGGTCGTTCCTGCGATTGAAGAAAACCTGTCTGTATTAGCCATCGTTGGTGAAAATATGAAAAAAACTCCCGGTATGTCCGGTCGGTTATTTGCAGCGCTAGGACGGAACGGTATTAACGTCCGGGCTATTGCGCAGGGCTCATCTGAATACAATATATCTGTAATTATTGGTAAGGAAGATTTAGCAAAGGCACTTAATGCGGTACATGACGCGTTTTTCGCAGAGCTGAAGAAAACTTTGCATGTATTTAATATCGGTACCGGTAACATTGGTGCAACTTTATTTAAACAATTGGAAAATCAGCATGAATTCCTTTTGGATAAAAATGATATTGAAATTAAGGTTGTTGGAATCTCCAATAGCCGTAAAATGCTTTTTAATACCGAAGGTGTTGATTTAAATAATTGGTCCGATGAACTTGCTAAAAATGGAACTGAATCAGACCTGGCATTGTTTATTGATCGAATGAAGGCACTGAATTTACCGAACTGTGTATTTATCGATAATACTGCAAGCAAATTACCGGCGACCTACTACGAAGATATCTTTAAATCCAATATTTCGATCGTCACTTGCAATAAAATTGCGAATTCAGGTAAATACGAGCAATATAAAACACTCCGTGATACTGCTCATCGACACGGTGTAGATTTCTTTTATGAAACAAATGTAGGTGCTGGATTGCCTATCGTCAGGGTGCTTAAAGACTTAATGTTGAGTGGTGACCGTATCGTGAAGATAGAGGCTATTCTTTCAGGGACAATCTCCTATATTTTTAACAATTTTAAAGCAGATGCTTCTTTCTATGATGTCGTCAAACAGGCTCAGGAGCTTGGATATACCGAGCCAGATCCAAGAGATGATTTAGGTGGTATAGATTTTATGCGTAAAATGCTCATCTTGGCAAGAGATGCCGGGTATGCTGTTGAGGCCGAAGACGTAGACCTCGGCGCAATATTACCTCCAGCATGTTTGAAAGCAGATACTGTAGATTCTTTTTATACAGAATTGCAGCAAGAAAACGAATATTTCGAAGCAATGAAGAAGAAAGCTGCTAATGAAAATAAAGTAATCCGTTATATCGGGAAATTGGAAAATGGAAAAGTATCCATTGCGATTCAGTTTGTTGATGAAAACCATCCTTTTTATGCTTTATCAGGCAGCGATAACATTATATCGTTTACAACAGAGCGCTATAAAGAACGTCCCCTCGTAGTAAAAGGTCCTGGTGCGGGGGCTGAGGTGACAGCTGCCGGTGTATTTGCAGATTTGGTAAATGTTGGAGCATAAAAACTAGTCAAGGAAAATAAAAATTACGTGATGGCCAATAATTTAAATGTGGAGTATCTCAAGGATAAGGTGATAAATTTAGACAGCATGCTGTCCGAAGTTCGTGTTTTTGCGCCTGCAACTGTCGCAAATATGATCTGTGGTTTTGATATATTGGGGTTTGCTGTCGAGGAACCCGGTGATGAGGTGGTTATGCGGCGCACGCAACAACCTGGAGTAACGATTCGGGAAATAACTGGCGACGATGGAAGACTACCACTCGATCCCGGTAAGAATACGGTATCTGCCTGTGTTCAATATCTATTACAAGCCTTGAATATCTCTTCAAAGGTAGGTGTCGAAATTGAATTGCATAAACATATGCCAATTGGATCGGGACTTGGCTCCAGTGCAGCAAGTACCGTGGCTGGGCTTTTTGCCATCAATACCATGCTTGGAAACCCTTTGACAAAAGAAGAATTACTGCCATTTTGTGTTGAAGGTGAGCGTTTGGCTTGCGGTACAGGCCATGCCGATAATGTTGCCCCGGCGCTTTATGGAGGCATAACATTAATTCGGGGAAATGAACCTTTGGATGTTATTTCCATTCCTTCACCAAAAGAACTCGTAGCAGCGGTCGTTTTTCCACAGGTCGATGTTCCCACACGTGACGCAAGACAACTTATAAAAGATAAAGTGCTGTTAAAAGACGCCGTCACACAATGGGGAAATATCGCGGGATTGGTTGCCGCGTTGTTCAAGGAAGATTATGATCTCATTGCGCGAAGCATGAAAGATATTCTTATTGAACCAACCCGTGCAATTTTAATTCCTCAGTTTTATGAAATGAAAGAGATTGCCTTGAAAAATGGCGCCTTGAGTTTTGGTATTTCTGGCTCAGGACCTTCCGTCGTTGCAATAACACGGGATGAAAAAATAGCAAAGGATATTGCCGACAAAATACAAACTCATCTCAAAGAAAATGAAATTGATAGTTTTGGCTATGTTTCCCGTGTCAATGTGGAAGGACCCAGAATATTAGATTAAAAATTATTTAAGGACAGAAACGAGGTTTATAAAATCTTAGGTTAATTGATCATTGCCTCAGAAAAGATAATAAAATGAAATATCCACATTCTAAAGTCAACACGAATGAAAATAACAGGATGTTTTATCGGCCTCTACAAAAAGATTATTTACATATGAAATTTTATAGTACAAATAATAAAACATTAGAAGTCTCCTTCAAAGATGCGGTCTTCAATTCTCTCCCTGCAGACAAAGGATTGTATATGCCTGAAGAGATACCACAATTGGATCCGCTGTTTATTAAGAATATTCAACAGTATTCCTTGCAGGAGATTGCTTTTGAAGTAGCTTCTACACTATTGGGAAATGATATTCCCAAAGACGATTTAAAACAGATTGTGAACGATGCCATCAATTTTGATGCTCCTGTAAAATTCTTGACCGACAGCACCGCTGTGCTTGAACTATTTCATGGGCCATCTTATGCCTTTAAGGATTTTGGGGCTCGCTTTATGAGTAGGGTCATGGGCTATTTTTCAAAGACTGACGATAAATTACTGGACGTACTTGTCGCGACATCAGGCGATACCGGTGGAGCTGTTGCCTTGGGCTTTTTGGGAGTAGAAGGAACACGTGTGACGATACTATATCCTAAAGGTAAAGTCTCGGAGGTTCAGGAATTACAACTGACCACTAATGGACAAAATATTCGTGCTATTGAGGTAGAAGGAACCTTTGACGATTGTCAGGCATTGGTAAAACAAGCCTTTAGTGATGCCGAACTTAATGCTATATTGCGTTTGACTTCCGCTAATTCAATCAATATAGCACGGTTGATCCCACAGACATTTTATTATTTTTATGCGTATGCACAATTGAAGTCACAAGGAGTCAATGAGGTCGTATTTACAGTGCCGAGTGGTAATTTTGGTAATATTGGAGCTGGTTTATTGGCTTATAAAATGGGACTTCCAGTGAAACATTTTGTAGCAGCAACAAACGTCAATGATACCGTTCCTAGATTCCTTTCTTCAGGTAAATATGAGCCACTGCCTTCTGTTCAAACCCTAAGCAATGCCATGGATGTGGGAAATCCAAGCAACTGGGTACGTATACAGGATCTCTTTGGCGGAAATGTGGCTGAATTAAAAAATATGCTTTCTTCTTATACATTTACAGATGAAGAAACAAAAGAAGGAATGCAGAAATTACTTGAAGAATCGGATTATATCGCCTGTCCGCATACAGCAATTGCCTGGCTTGGCGCTCGTGCTTATGCAAATGAGTACCCCGGTCCGTATGCTTCAGTTTTCTTATCGACAGCACATCCCTGCAAATTCCCGGATGCAATAGCCGCAGATGTATTCGAAAAAATAGTTTTGCCTGTCGGCGCAGAAACATTGCAAGGAAAAGAGAAATTAGCAGAATCTTTGAAAGTTGATTTTGAAGCCTTCAAAAAATATTTAATCAACCATAACTAAACGTTGAGGGCTCCTTAGGAGCCCTTTTATTTTTATTCAGAAATAGTTGAGTTTTTTGGATTAAAAGGATTTTTGGGAAATATATAATGTATTGAGGATGTTAGATTGTTTTATCCGGAAAGTTTCATCAGGATGTCGAATTAATAAGTTAATTTTGCAACAATGAAATCAGTTTATTTGAATAAGGGTAAGGATAAAGCTGCCTGGCAATTGCATCCTTGGGTATTTTCTGGAGCAATTAAATCATTGTCCGATAAAATTGAAGATGGCGAAGTTGTTGGCGTTTACAATGCTGAACGTGAATTTATTGCCTATGGTCTATTTCACAATAGCTCGCGTGTAGCCATTCGTTTATTGGAGTGGAACCCTCAAGCACAGATTGATGCAGATTGGTGGCGTGCCCGAGTTCAGAAGGCTGTTGCAGCAAGACAGCATCTGTTGCAAGAAGGCGTTACCAATACAGTTCGTTTAATCTTTGCTGAAGCAGATTTTCTTCCTGGACTTATTGCAGATAAATACGCAGATTTTATATCCATTCAGATTCATTCAGTTGGGGTGGAAAAAGTCAAATCCATTATTATAGATGAATTGAATGCTTTGCTGCAACCCAAAGGAATTTATGAGCGCAGTGATCTGAAATCCCGCGAACATGAAGGATTACCCGATACCAATGGACTTTTGTTTGGAGAACTTCCATCTGAATTTGTCGACGTTATCGAAAATGGCATTCATTATAAGGTTAACATTATTGATGGGCAAAAATCGGGATTTTATTGCGACCAACGTGAAAATCGCCAGCTAACGGCCAACTACGTTTTGAATAAACGAGTCCTAGATTGTTTCTGCTATTCCGGTGGTTTTACGTTAAATAGTTTGAAAAGTGGCGCTGCAGAAGTCATATCTGTAGATAGTTCTGCACTGGCTATTGAAACCCTGGAAAAGAATATTGTTGAAAATGGTTTTGAACCTAGTCGACATAAAGCAATATTGTCTGATGTAAACAAGCAATTGCGTAAATTCATTGATGAAGGGGAAAAATTTGATCTGATTGTCCTGGATCCACCGAAATATGCACCCTCTCGATCTGCATTGGAAAGAGCATCAAGGGCGTATAAAGACCTGAATCGCCGCGGATTGATGTTGTTAAATAGCGGTGGTTTATTAGCGACATTTTCTTGTTCAGGTGCGATGGATATGGATACGTTCAAACAAGTGCTCGCTTGGGCTGCACTGGATGCCGGTAAGGAAATTCAGTTTATCAGACAATTTCATCAACCTGAAGACCATCCTGTCCGGGCCTCGTTCCCCGAAGGTGAATATCTGAAAGGATTGTTGGTACGCGTATTGTAATTATTATATGAAGGTAGTTTAGGTTGGTTTGTTAAAATCAACCTTTTTAATTTTTGAAAGACGTCATGATACAAGAGAAGGCGGGTAGACCTATTTTTTCTATTTTGTTTGCCGTGAGTATGGTGCATCTTCTGAACGATATGATTCAGGGAGTGATACCGGCAACCTATCCCTTGCTCAAAGAAGAGCATCATCTAAGCTTTTCTCAGGTTGGGATGATTACAATGGTTTATCAGATAGCAGCTTCAATATTCCAGCCTGTTGTAGGCTCATTTACGGATAAACATCCTGTACCGTACTCCCAGATTATAGGGATGTCTTTTTCACTTCTCGGTATGTTTTTGTTTTCGAAAGCACATAGTTATGAATGGATCTTATTTTCTGTTTTTCTGGTCGGGATTGGATCTTCAATCTTTCACCCTGAATCTTCTCGTGTAGCTTATATGGCGTCGGGAGGAAGAAGAAGTATGGCACAATCTATTTTTCAGATCGGAGGCAATGCAGGGACCGCAATGGCTCCAATCATTGTCGCTTTTTTGGTTTTACCGAGAGGGCAACAGGCGATCGCTTGGATGTGCTTATTTACCATTCTCGGCCAATTTATATCTTATTATATCGGTAGTTGGTATAAAAAGAGGCTTCAAAGCTCCGCTAAATCAACGAAGAGAACAATACGCGTACCTGATCTACCCAATAGCAGAATCGTCGTGACGGTTATTATACTCCTATTACTGATTGTTTCAAAATACTTCTATATAGCAAGTATCACAAACTACTTCCAGTTTTATACAATCAAGAAATTCGGAATCAATGAAGTGGAAGCACAAGTCTATCTATTTTATTTTCTGATAGCCGTTGCGGTGGGAACCCTACTTGGAGGAGCATTCGGCGATCGATTTGGTCGCAAATATGTCATCTGGTTCTCCGTCTTGGGCGTTGCGCCATTTGCATTGGCATTACCCTATGTTGGACTTACGATGACGGGGATATTAATCGTGATTATTGGGTTGATTTTATCATCAGCTTTTCCAGCAATTATTGTTTATGCACAAGAACTATTGCCTAAAAAGTTGGGTATGGTTTCAGGTTTATTTTACGGCTTTGCATTTGGAATGGGGGGGATTGGATCCGCTGTACTTGGCTGGCAGGCAGATCATACTTCCATCGAGTTTATTTATCACTTATGTTCCTATCTGCCATTGATCGGTATTGTGGCTTATTTTCTTCCCAATCTACAAAAAACACCTTATAAAGAAATTTAGATTTAACATATAGGCATATGTTAAAAAAGAAAGAGCGGATTTCAATAAAGTATCCGCTCTTTTCTTTTATTACTTGATGCAGTCCATCCAGGCTGAGGCCATCATTTGTGCCCCAGCAAGCGTGGGATGTACGCCGTCCGCAGCCCAATAGGCACCAGGGGCATTCTTTTGAGCATTGTCGAATATTTTTTGATAGGGGATAAGAATTGCTCCAAATTCTTTGGCGATCTCACGAGCGGATTCTTGATAAGCCAAAAATTTTGGATACCAAGCTTCAGTAATGTGACCTACACCCTTTACTGCAAAAGGCTCTCCAATGATCAATTTGACATTTGGAAGCTTTTGTAATGTCTCCTGCAATAGCTGTTTGTACTGGGATTTATACTCTTCAACCGTAGTCTGTGCTCCTCGATCGATTGTCCGCCAGAAATCGTTCACACCAATCAAAATACTCAATACAGTAGGGTTAATTGCCAGAGTATCCTCCTGCCAGCGCTTTTGAAGATCGGGTACACGATTTCCGCTAATACCTGTATTATATACCTTTAGTCTCTTTGCTGGATATTTATTTAAGAGTTGGCTGGCAGCCAATAAAGCATAACCATGCCCCAGCGCTGCGGTGTCATTGGCATTTTTGTTATTTCTATCTCGGCCCACATCCGTAATGGAATCGCCCTGAAATAAAATGATGTCGTCGTTATTTAAAGTGATTTTTGAGGAACCGACTGTTGATTCGTGTGCGAATACATCGTTTCTCAGTAAATCGGCGCCAGTCAATAGACCGGTGCCAATAATGCTTTTTTTGATAAATGATCTGCGGTTTGTGTTCATTATTAGGTTTTTGTTATGTTTAAAGTTACATACTTTAGGCATACTTTTCCAAACCTTTTATAATGATGTTACAAGCTTTTTCAATTTCTAGATTTGTAATAGTCAATGGTGGGGCGACACGGAGTGCCGTTTCACAATGCAGATACCAATCGATCATAACCCCTTTTTCAGCACAATACTTACTCACATTGTAAACTTGATCAAAAGAAGCCAGTTGCAGACACATCATAAGGCCTAGTCCTCGAATTTCTTTAATTGCAGGATGCCTGAGTTTTTCTTTAAATAAAAGCGATTTTCGCTCAACCTGTTCGACTAATTTTTCTTCCTTGATAACAGCTAGTGAAGCCCGCGCTGCGGCACAACTCACAGGATGCCCCCCGAAAGTTGTGATGTGCCCAAGCATGGGATTATCCTTAATAACGTCCATCACTTCTTTGGCTGCAACAAATGCACCCAAGGGCATACCGCCTCCGATGCCTTTGGCAAGCATCAGGATATCTGGAACAATAGCAAAATGTTCGAAGGCGAAAAGACGGCCTGTTCGACCGAAACCTGTTTGAATTTCATCAAAGATCAGTAAAGTACCTGTTTCATTACAGCGTTTTCTAACAGCTTGCATGTAAGCGATATCCGGGACTCGGACACCAGCTTCTCCCTGAATAGCTTCGAGGATGACAGCAGCAGTTTGTTCCGTAATCTTTGTGAGATCTTCCATGTCATTAAACCCGATAAAATCTATTTCGGGAAGGAGGGGGGCATACGCTTTGCGATACTCATCGTTTCCGATCAGACTGAGCGCGCCTTGTGTGCTGCCGTGGTACGCTTTTTTTGCAGCGATAATCTGCCTGCGACCAGTATATTTCTTTGCTATTTTCATAGATCCCTCTACGGCTTCCGTTCCACTGTTGGTGAGGTAGACTGATTGAAAATTAGCGGGAAGTTCTGCTAGTAATTCTGTAGCAAATTGCACCTGTGGCGCCTGCACAAATTCACCATAAACGGTGACATGTAAGTACTGCTCCAATTGTGATTTTATAGCCTCTAAAACCTTCGGATGACGATGGCCTATATTGCTGACATTGAAGCCGGAGACCAAATCCATATATTCTTCTCCATTGGGGCCATAAAGGTAGACACCTTCAGCCTTAACTACTTCAACCAATCTAGGTGAGCTAGATGTTTGAGCAGTATTCATTAAAAATAATTCTCTGTTGCTTAACATGATCTTACAAATGTCCGAAAATAAAAAAGAAGTCTTCAAGACTTCTTTTTTATTTTCGAGATTATTTTCTTCTATTCTGCAGGGATTTGTATAGATGTTCTCTGAATTCCTGTTCTACTTCAAAAAATTGCGATGCCCGCGCATTGCCAATAACTTTGGCAAATTTGACCCGGTATTCTTTTTTGATCTCCACTTCTTTAACATCATACTGTAAGACATCTCTGGAACCACCTCTAAAACTATTTTTGGGAGCACCATTCAATTTTTCTTTTCTGATATCCCAAAGTGTTTGGCTATACTCATTATAGAGCGGAAAGAATTGCTGAGCCTCTCTTGGCGTTAAATCTAGTTCTTTAGTAATGTAAGCTATTTTTTCATTTTCTATAGCTTGAAATCGATTTTTGTCTTGTGCAAAGCCCAAGGCAATAGAAAATATACTAAAGAACAATGTTATCCATATGTATTTTTTATCGAACATCATTATAAGGTATAGTTTAGATAATCTTCTATTTCTTGTTTAGATATATTACTCCCAAATCCCTTGGTAGGGAGATTCGCTTCATCGGTATACTGGGACATATAGATCATATCATCACCAGAAGCTGAAGCCGCAAGGTAATTAATAATTTCCTGCTTAGGAATTTCTGACAAATGTTGGCTCAACTGCTCTTCTGCAACTGTTTCTACGGGAGCTGCATTTTGTTGTTGATACTGATACCCCCAATATCCTCCTATGCTCAACATGGCGGCAAAAGATGCTGCAACAGCATAGCGTGCATACCATTTTTTCGGTCTTCCTATTTGATGGATAGGTGTATGATCTTTTTCAGGCTCCTGCACAGCATTAATAATACTGTCGGAAAGAGTCTCAAAATAATGTTGTGGTACATCAAAGCCTGCAGTCACAACCGTTTCTTTGAGTTTTTCTTCAGCGATACGAGCAAAAATAGTCGATTCAACTGTTTCTTCATAGCCAGCCGGAACAGAGAAACCATCTGTAGGAACTGTTTTCTTCAATTCCTGCTCAGCTAAACGGGCGAAGATGGAATCTTCAAGCGTTTGATTATAAGCAGAAGGCATTGTAAAGCCATCAGATACAATCGTTTCTTTTAATTTGTCTTCTAAAATTCGGTTGAGGATAGTTGAAGATAGTTCGGAAGCATAATTTTCAGGAATTTCAAAGCCGTCAGTAGCAACTTGATTTTTTAAATTGTCTTCTGCTACTTTACACATAATGGCCTCAGATAGGCTATCAAAATATCCTTCTGGAACCTCAAAGATGGATTCTTCCTTGCATTCAATCAATTTGACTTGCGTAATTATTTTTGATTCTAAATCACTGAAATAATTTTCAGGTAAGCCAAATGGATTTTCACGCAACGATGCTGGAAGATTTGTAGGCTCCAGCCCATCATGATATGTGCCATTTTCCTTCATAGTATTTGTTAGAACCTAATTTCGCTAAAAGGTTTAATCGTTGTTGTTAAAAAATGCCTCTATTTTTTTGACGGCCAAATGATAAGAGGCTTTAAGCGCTCCAACACTTGTTCCGAGAACTTCTGAAATCTCTTCATATTTCATGTCTTCAAAATATTTCATATTGAAGACCAATTTTTGCTTCTCTGGCAAGGTCAACAAAGCCTGTTGTAATTTCATTTGAGCTCTATCACCATTGAAATAATTGCCATCAGCAAGCGTTTCTGCCAGATAAGCAGTCGTGTCGTCATCCAACGACACGTTCTGCTTTTGCTTTTTCTTATTTAAGAAGGTAATACATTCATTTGTTGCAATACGATAAAGCCACGTGTATAACTGTGAGTCTTCCCGGAAGTTCCCAAGGTTCTTCCATACTTTCACAAAAATATCTTGTACAACATCGTCCGCATCGTCATGATCGATGACCATTCTTCGCACATGCCAATAAATCTTCTGTTGATATTTCTTCAACAATAAACGGAAAGCTTCTTCTCGCGTACTCTCTTCGGCGAATTTTGCTATAATTAAAGCGTCATCCATATATTGACTTGCGTAGTTTTGTTATTTTCTTTTGATTACTTTTTGAGCCGCTGCAACAATAGCCGCTGCATTCAGACCGTATTTTTCCATCAATTGAGCAGGAGTACCTGATTCTCCAAAACTATCATTTACAGCAACGTATTCTTGTGGAGTAGGCAACTCTCTTGTTAATACCTGAGCAACGCTATCACCTAAACCGCCAAGACGATTATGCTCTTCCGCCGTTACGACACATTTGGTTTTAGCAACAGATTTTAAAATAGCTTCTTCATCCAAAGGTTTGATTGTATGGATATTGATAATCTCAGCGTTGATGCCCAACTCAGCTAATTGCTCACCAGCTTGGATAGCTTCCCATACCAGATGACCTGTAGCAATGATCGTAACATCCGTTCCTTCATTTAATAATACCGCCTTACCAATCACAAATTCCTGATCAGCAGGAGTGAAGTTAGGAACTACAGGACGGCCAAAACGCAAATAAACCGGTCCATCATATTTGGCTGCAGCAATCGTAGCGGCTTTTGTTTGATTGAAATCACAAGGATTGATCACTGTCATTCCAGGCAACATTTTCATCAAACCGATATCTTCTAAGATTTGGTGAGTTGCACCATCTTCACCTAAGGTTAGACCAGCATGTGACGCCGCAATTTTTACATTTTTGTCCGAGTATGCGATCGATTGGCGAATCTGATCATAAACACGGCCTGTTGAGAAATTTGCGAATGTACCTGTGAATGGTATTTTACCACCGATCGTAAGTCCGGCAGCAATACCCATCATGTTTGCTTCCGCAATACCGATTTGGAAAAAGCGCTCAGGAAATTCTTTGATAAAATCGTTCATTTTTAACGAACCGATTAAATCAGCACATAATGCAACTACATTCTCATCTTGCTTTCCTGCTTCTAGTAAGCCCGCACCAAATCCTGAGCGTGTATCTTTTGACTCTGTATAAGTATATTTTTTCATGCTAGTAATCTCCTAAAGTTTCTGTAAGCTGATTCAACGCCGACGCCAATTGTTCGTCATTTGGAGCAACACCATGCCATTTATGAGAACCCATCATAAAATCAACACCGCTACCCATTTCAGTATGCATCAGAATAATAACCGGTTTACCTTTTCCTGTGCGTGATTTAGCTTCTGCTAAACCTGCAACAACAGCATTCATGTCATTGCCTTTAGCAATTTCCATCACATCCCAGCCAAATGCTTCCCATTTTGCACGAAGATCACCAAGAGATAATACTTGATCTGTAGATCCGTCAATTTGTGCTTTGTTATAGTCAACAGTAGCAATTAAATTGTCGATTTTGTTGTGTGGTGCGTACATTGCAGCTTCCCAAACTTGGCCCTCCTGCAATTCGCCATCACCCATTAAAACATAAACTAGATTATTGTCTTTATTCAATTTTTTTGCCTGTGCGGCTCCAATTGCAACAGATAATCCTTGGCCCAATGATCCCGAAGCAATACGAATACCCGGAAGGCCTTCGTGTGTTGTTGGGTGACCTTGAAGTCTGGAATTGATTTTTCTGAACGTTGCTAATTCGCTCACTTCAAAATATCCCGCATGCGCCAATGTACTGTAAAATACAGGAGAGATGTGTCCATTTGACAGGAAGAATAAATCTTCTCCTTTTCCATCCATGTCAAAGGAAGGATTGCGTTTCATTGCATTGAAATAAAGCGCCACAAAGTAATCTGTACAACCTAACGAACCACCTGGGTGTCCTGATTGACAAGCGTGTACCATACGTACGATATCACGTCTTACCTGTGATGCAATTTGTTCTAGTTTGTTAATATCTGCACTCATTTTTTTTGTTGGTTTCACAATTGGTCGTAAAGTTAACTATTTTTAAGCTAGATGCTTGTTAAAAAATGAATTTATATTGACTTATCCCAGATCGACGATGTGTTTGATCTGCGGATTTTTATTTTTTTTGTACCTTGCTTCACTTTATAAAACCAACAATTTTCAGCATAATGCCTAATCAACTCAAAAGCAGCCTTATTATTTCAGCGCTCTCAGCCCTTTATTTGCATTCTTCTGCCCAGCACATCAACATTTACCATAAGGATTGGATCGATTTTAACAAAAATGGGAAAAAGGATATTTATGAAGACCCCAAACAGAAAATAGCCAGTCGCGTGGAGGATCTGTTGCGTCAAATGACTGTTCAAGAAAAGGCCAATCAGACGGTTACACTCTACGGTTATGGGCGGGTTTTGAAAGATGAGCAGCCCACTGCCGCTTGGGACAAAGAGATTTGGAAACACGGCTTGGCCAATATCGACGAAATGTTGAATAGCTTGGCTTATAATAAGTCGGCAAAAAGTTCATTTTCGTATCCCTTCAGCCGCCATGCTCAAGCCTTAAATAATGTTCAAAAATGGTTTGTGGAAAACACACGACTTGGTATTCCCGTTGATTTTACCAATGAGGGGATTCATGGACTCAACCATGATCGCGCTACTTCCCTGCCGGCACCAATCAATATTGGAAGTACATGGAATACTTCACTGGTACGTAAAGCTGGCGATATAATTGGTAGGGAAGCCAAATATCTGGGCTATACCAATGTCTATACGCCTATTCTTGATGTTTCTAGAGATCCGCGCTGGGGAAGAGTGGTTGAAACCTATGGCGAAGATCCGTTTCATATTGCTGAAATGGGGAAACAAGTTGTTTTAGGGATTCAACAAAATGGAGTCGCATCCACATTGAAACATTATGCGGTCTATTCTGTGCCCAAAGGGGGAAGAGATGGCAATGCACGTACGGATCCTCATGTTGGCTTTCGTGAGATGCATTCGCTTCACCTCTATCCATTTAAAAGGGTCATAAAGGAAGCCAAACCCTTGGGAGTCATGAGTAGTTATAATGATTATGATGGCGTGCCTGTATCTGCCAGCAGCTATTTTTTACAGGACTTACTCCGAAAAGAGTATGGTTTTGAAGGGTATGTGGTGTCCGACAGTGAGGCTCTAGAGTTTATTTACAACAAACACCATGTTGCTGCAAACTATAAAGATGCTATTAAACAGGCATTAGAGGCGGGTTTGAATGTGCGGACAAATTTTGATCCACCGAGTACATATCTAACGCCACTAATGGAACTAATAGAAGAAGGAGGGCTGGATATCAAAATATTGGATCAGCGGGTTCGCGAAGTCCTGACCGTGAAATTTAAACTGGGTTTATTTGATCATCCATTGAGAGAAGATATAGCGATAGCCGATAAAAAGGTGCATACCCCCGCAGATGAAGAAGTATCACTTCAAATGAATAAGGAGTCTATTGTTCTGTTGAAAAATGAACAGAATCTTCTCCCAATAGACGTGAATAAATACAAACGAATTTTGGTTACGGGACCAATGGCAGAAGCAACAAATTATACGACAAGTCGCTATGGACCTTCCAATAATCCGATCACCACCATCAAAGATGGGATTATAAACTATGGAAAAACAAAGGCACTTCGGGTTGATTATGCAAAAGGGGTAGATGTCGTGGATAAAAACTGGCCTGAGAGTGAGATTATTCCAACAGACTTGTCCGGCGAGGAGCTGGAAAAGATGGCCGAAGGTGTTCGTCTCGGTAAAGAATCTGACCTAATCATAGCGGTAATGGGCGAGTCGGAACGGGAAGTCGGTGAAAGTCGATCGCGATCAGATCTAAATTTGCCAGGCAAGCAACGCGACTATTTAATGAAATTGAAGGAAACAGGTAAACCTATTGTGCTGGTACTTGTCAATGGTCGTCCACTTACTGTCAATTGGGAAAACAAGTATCTACCTGCAATTGTGGAGAGTTGGTTTCTTAGCAATCAGTCGGGAAATGTTCTTGCCGAAATGCTGTTTGGAGGGTATAGCCCTAGTGGAAAATTGCCTATTTCATTTCCGAAGTCCGTCGGACAGGTTGAAATGAATTTTCCGACCAAGCCCGCTGCACAGGCGGGGCAACCTGGGGTCGGACCCAATGGGTGGGGCAATAGTCGGGTTGTTGGATTCTTATACCCTTTTGGATATGGATTAAGCTACACAGATTTTAGTTTTTCAAATTTACAACTCGCGAAGAAACAGATCAGACCAACGGATTCCCTTACAGTTACGGTTGATATTGAAAACATAGGGAAGAGGAAAGGCGCCGAAGTTGTTCAGCTTTATATCAAAGACGTGCTGTCTTCGGTAACGACATATGAGATGGATTTGCGTGGATTCGAAAAAGTTGAGCTTAATCCAGGGGAAAAGAAGACGTTACAGTTTACGATCTTACCTGCCCACCTGGAACTTTTGGATCAGCATAATAACTGGACAGTTGAACCCGGCAAATTTGAACTATTTATCGGTAATTCTTCTGTTAATCTTCCGCTTAAAGATTCATTTGAAGTAGTCAATTAGGTTAAAAAATGCTATACCAAGCAGATGGTGGATAGCGATTATTTCTTCTTAAGACTAGTGAATAAAAAAAGGATTCAGCAAAATTAATTACTGAATCCTTTTTTTATTGTATCGAATAGCTGTGATTACATGGCCTCAGCGACAACTTCAGTCACTTCTGGAACCATGCGTTTCAACAATCCCTCAATTCCTGCTTTTAATGTGATTGTCGAAGATGGACAACCACTGCAAGAACCTTTTAGTTCAACTGTCACAATACCTTCGTTGAAGGATTTATAATGGATTGCTCCACCATCTTGTTCAACAGCAGGTCTTACATAATCATGTAATACTTGTTGTATCTTCACTTCAGTTTCAGTACCTTCAAAATTAACCTCTGTATCGTGGTGTACCGTTTTTACAGCAAGTTCAGACTCTACAGCACCTTTTACAAAGTCTTTTAGCAAGGCTTCAATGTCTTCCCATTCCGCATCTTCAGTTTTGGTAATGGTCACGAAGTTACTTGCAAAAAATACCCCATTTACAAAGTTAAATTTGAATAATTCAAGTGCAAACGGTGAATCTTGTGCTGCTTCTTTATTTGGAAAATCCACACTACCGTTGATCAACAATTTATTGACCAAGAACTTCATTGTAGAAGGGTTGGGTGTAGACTCTGTATATACGTTAATCGTAGCCATGTAGTATCTATTTTTATTCCAAGCAAATATAGGTCAAATGAAGCTTTGTTAAGGTCATCTATAAGTAAAAGCTTATAAAGTGACACCTGTGTAGTTAGAAGGACTGATCGCTTTCAGTTCCTCTTTAACTTCCGCTGATACATTTAGATTATCAACAAATGTTGCTATCGTTTCTTTTGTAACATGTGTGTTGGTACGTGTTAGGTCTTTTAAAGCTTCATACGGCTTTGGATAGCCTTCCCTTCTCAATATAGTTTGTAGTGCCTCCGCAACAACAGCCCAATTATTTTCAAGATCATTGGCCAACGCCTGTTCGTTTAAAATCAATTTGCGTAACCCTCTCAAAGTCGATTTAATAGCAATTAGGGTATGTGCAAACGGAACACCAATATTACGTAATACCGTAGAATCTGTTAAATCTCGTTGAAGGCGGGAAACTGGTAACTTAGCCGCAAGGTGCTCAAAAATGGCATTTGCAATACCTAAATTTCCTTCTGCATTTTCAAAGTCAATCGGGTTGACTTTATGTGGCATAGCCGAAGAACCGATTTGACCAGCAGTGATTTTTTGTTTAAAATATTCCATCGAAATATATGTCCAAATGTCACGGCATAAATCGATGACAATATTGTTTATCCGTTTTAAGGCATCACAGCTCGCCGCAAAGTTATCGTAATGCTCAATCTGTGTGGTCGTTTGTGAACGGTCTAACCCCAAGATATTGTTTACAAAATTATTCCCAAAATTGATCCAATTTGTCGCTGGATATGCAACGTGATGCGCATTAAAATTACCAGTTGCGCCACCAAATTTAGCGGAATACGGTACTTGATGTAATAGTTGCAATTGACGTTCTATGCGTTCGATAAAAACATAAAACTCTTTACCCAAACGAGTTGGAGATGCCGGTTGTCCATGGGTACGTGCCAACATCGGGATGTCTGACCATGACGTTGCTAATGATTTTAACTCATGAAGCAACTCTTCTATTGCCGGTGTATAACTTTCTTTAATGGCTTCTTTCCAGGAAAGTGGAATCGCTGTGTTATTGATATCTTGTGAAGTCAAACCAAAATGGATGAATTCAAGGTAGTCCTGTAATCCTAATTTTTCAAATTGATCTTTTAGAAAATATTCAACTGCTTTAACATCATGGTTCGTAACTTTTTCTGTGTTTTTGATCCAAATGGCATCTTCTTCAGAAAAATTCCTGTAGATATCCCGCAATTTTTCATTGAGTGTTTTGTCAAACTGTTGTAATTGAGCAATACCGGATTCACTTAATGCAATAAAATATTCGACCTCTACGCGTACACGATATTTTATTAAAGCAAATTCGGAAAAAAATGCTGAAAGTTCATTAGTATTATTGTAATAGCGTCCGTCAATAGGCGTAACTGCTGTTAAAGATGATAAAGCCATAGATTGAATGATTTTTGGCAAAGGTAAAAAAATGCTTGGAGCTTAGCAATTTAATTGGTGTAGATATAAAAAAAGCCTCCTTGTTGAAGGAAGCTTTTTATACGGTGTAAATTCTTTTTCAGCGAATTAGTGAGCAGCTTTAGTTGAATCAACTTTAGCAGCAGCTGAATCTACAGCAGTTTTTGCTGAATCCAATTGCGTGTTAGCTGAATCTAAAGCAACGTTAGCTGAATCAGTAGCAGCGTCAGTTTTTTTAGCTGTTTCACCACATGATGCGAAAGCCAATGTTAAAGCTAAACCTAAGAAACCGAATTTGAATGCGTTTTTCATTTTATTAAAATTAAAATATTTTTAAATCTTGTTATTTAGGAGTTAATACCATTAAACCAAAAAGGTAACCCCTGTATTTATTTTTTTTAAAAAAAGAAAGGCCTTTCGTAAAAAAGGCCTTCCAAAAGCTTTATTCAGTCCTGAATTATTTAGTAGCAGCTGAATCAACTTTAGCAGCAGCTGAATCAACTTTAGCAGCAGCTGAATCAACTTTAGTAGCAGCTGAATCTAATGTGTTAGCAGCTGAATCAACTAAAGCAGAAGCTGAATCTGCAGCACCTTCAGCTTTTTTCTCTGAATTGTTACAAGATGCGAAAGCTACAGTTAAAGCTAAACCTAAGAAACCGAATTTTAATGCGTTTTTCATTTTCTAATTTTCTAATTTAAATTGAAATAATTTTCTTTTTCATCTCTTAATACACGTAACCAAAAAAGGTAACCCAAAAAATGATGTTTTTTTAAAAATATTTTTAACACATTGTTTTTCATTTATTTATAATTCTATGTTTTATTCAAAACATTCCTGATTCCACTATTTTATTGATAGGGGATTGGGCGATATAAGGTAAGATATTGTCCATTCGTTTGTTTACCGGATAATTCCATCTTGTCAATTTGTATCATGTCATTTCCAAACAATTTTGGATTATTTTTCTTATTTTAAGAAGTAAACACTTAAAAAGAAATTGCAGTTATGTTTGATAAAGTAAAGAATATAATGGATTTGGCAAAATCAATAGACTTTGGCAAATTGGAAGAAATATCGAAGAAAGTGGATTTGGGAGCAGTCATGGATGCCGTATCAAAAATGGATGATAAGCAGCTTCATGGTTTAATGAAAATGCTAAGTGCAGGAAAAGAAAAAAAGGAATTACCGCCTATTAATGGTGATTTCTATGCTATGGATAGCAAATTAAACGATTCAGATCGTGCATTGCAATTGAAGGTAAGGGAGTTTATGGAGACCGAAGTTAAGCCAATCGTCAATAAATATTGGTTAAGAGATGAGTTCCCTTTTGAAATAGTACCGAAACTAGCAGCTTTAAATATTTGTGGCTATACCTACGATGGGTATGGTTGTATGGGGGGAAGTTCATTAATGGAAGGGATCATAGCGGCGGAGATAGCACGGGTAGATGCTTCTGTAGCGACTTTCTTTGGCGTACAGAGTGGTTTAGCCATGGGATCAATTTATATTTGCGGATCCGAAGAGCAAAAACAAGAGTGGCTGCCCAAAATGCAGCAGATGCAAGTGATTGGTGCTTTTGGTTTAACAGAGCCCGAAGTAGGGTCGGGAGCAGCAGGCGGATTGACAACGACCTGTAGGAAGACAGCTGAAGGTTGGGTCTTAAATGGTCAAAAAAAATGGATCGGGAATTCCACCTTTTCCGATATCACAATCGTATGGGCAAGGGATCTTGATGATGGCGAAGTTAAGGGGTTTATTGTACGAAAGGATAATCCAGGTTTTTCAGTTGAAAAAATTAAAGATAAGATGGCTTTGCGCATTGTGCAGAATGGCCTTATTACTTTAGCGAATTGTATCGTTCCAGAAAGTGATCGCCTGCAAAATGCGAATTCCTTTAAAGATACAGGAAAGGTTCTTCAGATGACGCGAGCAGGTGTCGCTTGGATGGCCGTAGGATGTGCGCGGGGTGCTTATGAAAATGCCTTGGATTATACGCGTAAAAGGAAGCAATTTGGTAAACCAATCGCTTCTTTTCAACTTATTCAAAATCACCTGGTTGAAATGTTGTCCAATTTAACAGCTATGCAAACGCTTGTCTTCAGATTATCTGAATTACAGGATAAAGGTGAACTAAAAGATGAACATGCCTCGCTGGCTAAAGTCTTCTGTTCTTTACGTACGAGAGATATTGTTTCCAAGGCTCGAGAGGTCATGGGTGGAAACGGTATTCTGTTGGAGTATAATGTCGCACGGTTTTTGGCCGATGCCGAAGCAATTTATTCCTATGAGGGGACAAAAGAAATCAATTCACTCATAGTTGGTAGAAGTATAACTGGATTTAGTGCCTTTGTTTAGGCGAGATCCGGCTGGTTTTTGACTTCCTGTTGCCAAATATCGCTTAATACATAAAAAGGGCGTTGTTTTTTAAACAATGCCCTTTTTACTTCAGTTGGAGCAAAAAAGCAATTTTCTATTTCCGTTTAAATCGCATAATAGCAATATCTCCCATGATAAATGTCAAGGTATTCTCGCTTACACTATAGGTGTTTACCTTTTCCAATGTCGAAAAGAAAGTTGCTTCACCATTACCTTCGCAGGCCATTTTCGTTGACATAATCGGGCCAAAATTAATGGTATTTCCATTGGTTTTAAAAGTCGTATTGTAGTTATTGCAGCTACTATTTCCGTTTACTTTACCACTGGCAGCATCAAATGTCATTGTTGGTTTACGATTGGGATATAGACCATCGAAAGCGATCCGTGGGCCGGATATATAATCAAGTTCCCAAGTTCCACTAAGTTCTTGTTTATTGTTCTGAATTAACTTAAATTTTGCCAGGGGAGCCATCTTAGCTTTGTTCAGGCTAAGAATGCCATCCTTAACCGTATAATTATCTGCAGCAGTCAGGTTTTTGGATAAAGCTTGTTCAATAGACATATCCGGACAGGCCATCATCGTAGACATGCCCTGAGCAAATTTAATCTTTCCATTTTTTGATAATGTCAATTCTCCACCGATGCCATTACATCCGCCACTTGCACTGTAACTTTTTTCGTCCAGCTGGAGGTAAGGCATTTTGCCGTTGATCTGATCCGCTACAGGCTGTCCATTGATTTCAATCAATTGCCATTTTTTTCCAATTACTGACGACATGCTACTGTCTGTGTTCTGCTCATTCGCGTTCTTCTTGATCACAGAGCAACTTCCAAGACTAACGATTAAGATGGCCAATATGGCGATGTTTTTAAAGTTCATATTCTAAATTTTAACCTATTAACACCCTTTTTAACGTTTGGTTTGACGAAATGCTACAAAAGTTCACAAACAAAGAAGGCTTCCAATTTGGAAGCCTTCTTTATCAGTATGATAAATCTTACGATTTGTTTTTATTTTGTTGTGCTTGTTGTTGTGCACGCATCATCTCTTCCATTTTCGTTTGGAAGCTCGATTTTTTATCTGCTTTTGGATTCTTTTTATTTTCCTCCAATTTAGCTAAGATTTTCTCATCATTCACCATGGTGCGAATAACCAACTGAGTCAAGAACGTAAATAATGCACTTAAGAAATAGTAGTAGTTCAAACCTGCTGGGAAGCTATTCAAAACAAAGAAGAAAATCAAAGGCATGATATAGCCCATGTATTTCATTTGTCCTGTAGCACCAGATGTAGCGTTGTTATACCAAGTCGTCAACAATGTTGTCAATGTCATCAAGATACACATCAAAGAGATGTGGTTGAATGATCCAAAAATAGGTGCAAATGTAAACAGTGTATCATAGGTTGACATATCCTTCATAAACAAGAAGCTTTGTCCTCTCAATTCAAATAAATTTGGAAAGAAGTAGAAGAACGCAATTGTAAATGGCATTTGTAGGACAAGCGGAAGACATCCACCAAGTGGATTTACACCAACCTGTTTGTACAATTTCATTTGCTCCTGCTGCATCAACATTTGATTATCTTCACCCACTTTTGCTTTGATCTCATCCAGCTGCGGTTTTAATACACGCATTTTTGCCATAGAGACATAAGACTTGTAGGTCATTGGTGAAAGAATCAGCTTCAACATCAATGTCAATAAAAGGATAACGATACCGTAGCTCATATGGAAACCATCCAGGAAGTTAAATACAGGTACTGTAATCCATTGGTTGATCCAACGCATAGGGCCCCAACCCATATTGATGATCGATTGGTAGTCATTACCCTCGGCCTTCAATACATTGTATTGATTTGGTCCAAAGAAGAAGTTTAAGGAATAGTTATTGTCCTTATGATTATCAAATGCCAATTCTGCGTTTGTATTATAGAATTTGACGATGTCGGTTTCTGAAGCATGTTTTACATCCACTTTTGCATTGACAAAGCCATCTTTAGTGCTGAGGATACTAGAGAAGTAATGCTGCTTGAATGCAATCCATTGTACTTTTTTCTCCAATGCTTCATCCGCATCTTTTGATTCTGAAAGATGATCTACTTTATTATCTTCTTTATAATAAAGTGTAGATTTCTGTCTTTCAGATTCTATGTTTTGCTCTTTTTGTCTCAACGCGGTGTTCCAGTTAAGGGTCAACGTTTTTTGACTCTGCGGAATTAAATTCTGTATCCCTTTTGTGTTAATATCCAGTCCAACATTATAGCCTTTACCAGCAATCGAGTACACATATTCAATATACTGTTCGGCACTGTAATTTAGTCGGAATTTTACAGATTGTTTACCTTCACCAGAAACTTGGATATCCGAAGATTCTGTATTGAAGTATAAATCATTTGTTGATACGTTTTGACCAGCTGCGTTAAATTGAAAACCAAACTTATTGTCTTCACCATCAAAAAGCATCAAAGGTTTTCCATTGAAATTCTTTTCGCCTTTTAGTTCTACAGATTTAACCTTACCACCTTTTGTACTGATTTTGGCAATGATTTTCTCGTTTTCAATCGTAATGACTTTCTCCGTTCCAAATTTTGTCGCACCAAAAGGCTTTTTCAATTCCGCCGAATCAGCAATCACTGCTGTTTGTGCTGCTTTGGTTTTAGCGGTAGAGTCACTTTCGGCAGGCAGTCCTTTTTCTGTGCGCGCTTTAGCCTCTTGTCTCGCTTGTTCTTGTTTGATTTCCGATTCTGAAGGCTTCATCAGGTAAAATGAACCAGTGATGATAGCAAACATCAGGACCAAACCAATTAGGGTATTTCTATCCATTTTTAATAATTAAACTTAATTAATTGTATCCTTCTATTACTACTTTGATTTTTTGTTGGCCAAAGCAGCGGCTACAAAGCTAACAAAAAGTGGGTGAGGATTTGCAACAGTTGACTTTAATTCTGGATGAAATTGTCCGGCAACGAAAAATGGATGGTTTTTCAATTCGACAATTTCAACTAATCCAGTCTCCGGATTGAATCCTGAAGCAATCATTCCAGCTGCTTCATATTGTTTTAAATAGTCATTGTTAAACTCATAACGGTGACGGTGTCTTTCAGAAATTTTTGTTTTACCATAGATGGCAAAGGCCTTAGTTCCTTTTTTAATTTCACAGTCGTAAGCACCTAAACGCATTGTACCGCCCATATTGGTAATATTTTTTTGCTCTTCCATCAAATTGATGACCGGATTGCTGGTGTTGGCATCCATTTCAAAACTGTTGGCATCTTTTAATCCCAATACGTTTCTTCCGAATTCGATAACCGAACATTGCATACCTAAGCAGATACCAAAGAACGGAATATTATTTTCACGAACATACTGAATAGCATTTAGCTTACCATCCAAGCCGCGTTCACCGAAACCCGGAGCAACCAAAACTCCATCCATACCTTTCAGCTTTTCAGCAACATTTTCTTTTGTAACACTTTCAGCAGCAATATAGCTCACTTTTACTTTACATTCGTTTGTTGCGCCCGCATGAATAAATCCTTCGATAATGGACTTGTAAGCATCTGGAAGCTCAACATATTTTCCGACCAAAGCAATATTAACTTCACTTGTCGGGTTTTTGAGCTTACCTAAAAAGTTTTTCCAGTTTTCTAGATCAGGCTCATTTTTGTTGGAAAGTTTTAGCTTTGTTAATGCTGTTTTATCAAGATTCTCCTTCAACATCAATAATGGGACATCATAAATCGTCGACGCATCGATAGATTCTACGACGGCGTTGATGTTGACATTACAGAATTGCGCTAATTTTTTACGGATTTCTTGCGATAATTTATGTTCAGTACGACATACTAGAATATCAGGTTGTACACCATATTCCAATAATGTTTTTACGGAATGCTGGGTAGGTTTTGTTTTAAGCTCACCAGCAGCAGCCAAATAAGGGACTAAAGTCAAATGGATAACCAGCGAATTATTGGCTCCTAATTCCCAGCGAAGCTGTCTTACGGCCTCCACAAACGGTAAGGACTCAATATCGCCTACAGTTCCGCCCAATTCAGTGATGATAATGTCATATTTGCCGGACTCACCCAACAGTTGCATTCTGCGTTTTATCTCATCGGTGATATGGGGAATCACTTGAACGGTTTTTCCTAAATATGCACCTTCACGTTCTTGTTGGATAACGTGTTGATAGATGCGGCCTGTCGTGACGTTATTTGCTTGTGAGGTAGGGACATTCAGGAAGCGCTCGTAATGACCTAAGTCAAGGTCTGTTTCAGCGCCATCTTCTGTAACATAACATTCTCCATGTTCATATGGATTTAATGTTCCTGGATCGATGTTAATGTAAGGGTCGAATTTTTGAATGGTAACTTTATAGCCACGCGCTTGGAGAAGTTTAGCAAGGGAGGCAGCAATAATACCTTTCCCCAACGACGAAGTAACGCCGCCCGTAACAAAAATATATTTAGTCATAACAATTAAAGGATTTTCAATTTTATGTGGTCAAAATGACCAATAATAGTTGCTCTATGTACGGGATACAAAGATAGCAATTTTTATTCAAAATCAGAATTGAAGATGGCTCGATTAATTAAATTAAAAATAGATATTACCTTGGCTATCTATTGTTGTCTTTAATGTAGGCTGTGCTTTTGACTTGATTTCAATGCGATAGAAATTATTACTGTTTGAAAATACAATCTCATAATTTTTGTGCTCATTTATAATTTCAGGATATAATTTGCTTAGCTCCTGAATTGACGTTGCATAGCGTTTTTTATCCTTTCTATAGATCTGTTGCAGGTAAAAGATATTCCAGGTAACTTTTTCGAGTGCGAGGAATTGCTCATCGATAGGTTGATGGTCTGTGTCGTTAACAAATTTTATATGTCCCCATCGCTCAGGGTAATGCATATTAACGAGGCCGATTGGAGACCATACCCAGTTCTCTTCAGCGAGCGTCTTACCCGTGTTGTCTTTTCTCTTGCTGTAGGTTGTTTCGGTGTTGTCATAATGCCACTGAACACGTGAGAAGTTTATCTTCCAGGTTTCATTTGCTTTAATCTGATTTCCTTCGCCAAAGTATTTTAGACTTTTTACAGGTATTTTCATTTCCACAGTCCAAAATTCATCCTTGTCTTGAGGATCGTTGATGGACCCAGCATGATAGACTGCACTTTCCATATCTTTTGTGTCCCAATTTAGATTAGCTCTGCCGCCAAAGCGATAAGGTTTAGTCATCAAAAGATCCATTACGGTATTTAATGCGTTTATTTCAATCTCTATATATTCTGGAGATAACAGATTTGGCTTGAGAAAGATCTCAAAATCATTGTCATGATAGATGATTGTATCTTTTTGTCTTAAATATCCTTTGATATGAGGTTCTTGAAGCTTAGCAAAAATGTAAAGATTTTCTTTGTCCCAAAGCATCTTGACTTGTGTCTTAAAAGTAGGGGCAGGTTTATTTGATCCCTCAATATCCTTAAAAGAATCTGTCCATATCGCTTTTGACCAGGAAGCTTCACTGTCCTTTCCGTCAATCGTGATCGCATCTGTTACTGGAAGTACATAATACGTTTGAGGGCGCGACTGTAGCTGAAGAAATTCATTCAGATTTCGTTGTGCAAAAATAAAGGTCGGATAGATGATAAAAGTAAGGATAAAAGCTATAGTTCTCATCAAGATACAGTTTGATTTTTAGCGGTAGCCAAGTTGGGATGAAACAATACCAGTTTGTTTTCCGCTATTGTAATCATCTACGATTCTACCTTTCAGATACGGTGCTAAAAGTAAGTAAAATGTTTTAGCGCGGCAAAAAGAGGGTTGGAATTTTGAAGGACATTATCTAATTGTCCTAAATTTATTACAGAAGGAAGTTGGTTGTGCTGTCTGCGTTTGAGAAGCCAGGGCAATATAGTCAATAAAAAAAGGCTTTGAATATATTCAAAGCCTTTTTTTATGCTGTAATAGTCGTAATTAGATTCTTTTCGATTTAATACGAGCAGCTTTACCAGTAAGGCCGCGTAAATAGAATAATTTCGCGCGACGAACTTTACCGTAGCTGTTTACTTCAATTTTTTCAATGTTTGGTGAGTTTACAGGGAAAATACGTTCAACACCTACACCGTTTGAGATTTTACGAACGGTAAAAGTAGCGTTAGCACCTTCGCTGTTTAATTGAATTACTACACCTTGGTACACCTGTACACGCTCTTTATTTCCTTCGCGAATTTTATAATGAACGCTGACGGTATCTCCAGCTTTGAAAGCGGGAATTTCATTCTTTACTACCGCTTGTTCTTCTACAAATTTTACTAAATCCATGATTTCGAGTAATTATTAACGATTTATATCCTGTAAAAATCGGAATGCAATATTACGACTTATTTTCTGAATATAAAAATACTTTTTTAAAAAACTATTGACTGATATTCAAATCGGATGCAAAGATATGAAAATGAAATGGATAATCTAAAGATATTTTGAATATTCCTTTGTAGGCTATATGGAGAGGGTTTTTAATTACTAAATTCAATAGAATATGTGCTTTGTGTAAAAATATTGTGCAATCAATCAGCTATTTAGTGATTAATTTTCTGCAGGGTGTTGACAAAGTCAAAAAATGATTCGATATTTGTGCCACACAAAACAAAGGTGATACCTTTTCGGGGTGTAGCGTAGCCCGGTATCGCGCCACATTTGGGATGTGGAGGTCGTAGGTTCGAATCCTGCCACCCCGACTTCACGGGACAAAGTAGAAAAATCTACTTTTGTCCCGTTTTTTTTTGTATATAACTTTTTGTTTATCAAGTTGATATGTTGTATAAAATCGTTTCGACGAGCGGTTCGAACTTGGCTTTCTGAAAAAATGATTTTTTCAGGGTAAATTGAACCAATATCTTTTGATATCTCTGCAAGTTCTCCTTTCATTACATTTTTCTCTATCTCAATTATCTTGTTAATTCCTTGTTTTATAAGGTCTTGAATGTTATCTGAATCATAATTAACTCTATTTAGCTTTGCTTCCAGAGCAGAAATCTTTGAACTATAGACTGATTTCATTTCTCTATAGTCTTCAGCTTCAATCTGACGAGTAGCAAGCAGGTCTCGCGTGTGAGATAATCGATCTTCATAATCTTTAATTTCTGCCAAAATCTCCTTTTTTTCTGATTGTACTTCTAGTGTTCCACCTAGGTAGTCTTTCGAAATGGTTTCTTCATAGAAAGATCTATTTTGGATTTTAGGAAGAAATTCAATTAAGTCTTCTACAATAGCCGCGTTGACTTTTTCAGCATTCACACGATGCGTACATCCTCCGATACAATGATAATATGCATAGTAACGGCTTCTACCTTTTGATTTACTTCCAGTCAATAACTTACTGCATTCAGGGCAAACCAAATATCCTCTAACCGGAAACTCATCAATGGTTTTTATCTTGGGACGATAGTTTCGTCCGCGTCCATCTAATACGTCCTGTACTTCATAGTAGAGCGATTCAGATATGATTCCCTCGTGTTGCCCATCAACGAAACAGCTTTCTTCGTCTTTGAACTGGGGAACGAATATTTTACCACAGTACAATGGATTTCGTATAACCTGCCAAAAAGCATTCTTGCTACATTTCAATCCCTTTTCTTTCGCTTGCTTAAACACCTGCTCGGTATTGAATATACCTTTCGCTATTTCTTTAAATGCGTACCTTAAAACGGAAGCGTCAGGCTCTTTCGGTGCAATAAATTTCTTTCCATTTTCGGAAGTTTTATTTTCATATGCTACAGGAGCTAATCCCATATAGCGACCCTCTTTCTTCGCTCGGCGCATTCCGTAAAATACATTCAATGCACGACGGTCATTTTCAACTTCAGGAGCCGCAAGATAAAATGCCAGCATCATTTTATTCTCAGGGATAGACAAATCAAGTGGTTGTTCTATCGCCTGCGGTTCTACGCCCAACCCGCGAAGAATGTTAATCATTTGATAGGCATCACCAGCATTTCTGCTGAAACGATCCCATTTTGTGAACAGAATAAGGTTCACATTATTTTTCTTTTTTTTAAGTGTCAGTACAAGATTTTTCCATTCGGGTCTATTGAATGTCTTTGCGGAATGGTCCTCATAGATAATATTTCTTACCTCAATCGACTGATTGATGCAATACTTGCGCAACATCTCTTCTTGGTTTCTCTGTGAATAGCCCTTATCAGCCTGTTCATCTGTACTAACTCGAATGTATAAGTCTGCTATATTTCCCATCGCTAAAAATAATTTATAGACAACTCCGCACAAAAATTATACATAGATCCTGGAACCCTTAACAATAAACTATTTAAGTAATGTATCCTGTCTTTCAATGGTGCTCGTTGGCTTTGTTTGGCACTAAATTACAAAAATCAAAACACCTAACATCTTATTTTTCAGCAATGTTCATAAAAATTGTTTGTTTTGTTGTAAATTGAATTGTAGGACTGTCAGAGTTTAATTTCCTACAATCCTTTATGGGAAAATCAAAAAAAAATGCCCTATAAAGGCATATTTTGATTGAAACTTTATGTATTGAAAGCTTTTAGATATTTCAGATACTATACAATGTATCGATACCCCTTTTTCACTGCCGGACAGAATTTTGATTTTGTGAAAGATTCTCCATCAAATATCAATTTTTCAGGGAATAATATGTTTAGGAAAGCTCTTAAATCTTCACTACTGCTCTGACTTAGAACGCCATCAAGTTTAAGAAGTTCTGAAATATCATTTTTTAAAAGTTCTTCTATATCTGGAATTCTTCCGCTTACATCAGAAAACTTCTTATTTAATTGATCGATTGAGATACCGTATTGGCTCTTTATTTCATTGTATTCTGATGCGTCGATCTTGTCTGTAGCCAATAGGTCCCTTATATGGGATATCCGGTTTTCAAAATCTTTCAATTGTGTAAAAATTTGTTTTTTTGCAGTCTGTATATCTCTTGTTTGCTCAAAATAGCACTCTTTCAAAATTTCCTTATATACTTCTAATAATTCTTTGCGTGGTTTATATCTCCCTAATTCCTGTTCAAACAGTTCAGTTAATTTATCACTCCCAATACGCAGTGAACATCCTTTATAACAATGGTAATAGTTGTAATATCTGCTTCTACCTTTTGATCGGCTAGCTGTTAATAATTTTCCACATTTTGGACAGATCAGAAATCCCCGTAGTGGAAACTCATTACGTGTATCAATTTTTAAGCGATATTTTCTCCCACGCCCGTCTAGGATATCCTGGACTTCTTCAAACAGTTTTTCTTCTAGAATTGCCTCGTGTTGTCCTTCTACAAAATAACCTTCTTCATCTTTGAATGGCGGAATGAATATCTTACCACAGTAAAGCGGATTTCTTATCATCTGCCAGAACGCATTTTTACTGCATTTTAACCCTTTTTCTCTTGATTTTTTCCAAATCTGTTCGGTATTGTAAAGACCTTTCGCCAATTGTTCAAATGACCAACGCAAGACTGATGCATCAGGTTCTTTTGGTGTGATAAATTTGAGACCGCTCTCATCAACTTTATTTTTATAACCTACAGGTGCCAACCCCATATACCTTCCTTCTTTCTTTGCTCGACGCATTCCATAAAAAACGTTCAATGCACGCCTATCATTTTCAACTTCTGGAGCTGCAAGATAGAATGCCAGCATCATCTTATTCTCTGGTATTGAGAGATCTAACGGCTGTTCTATGGCTTGTGGTTCAATATTGAGGTCACGTAGAATATTTATCATTTGGTATGCATCGCCTGCATTACGGCTAAAACGGTCCCATTTGGTAAATAGAATAAGATCGATACGATTCTTGTTTTTCTTCAGATTAGCTATCAATTTTTTCCATTCAGGCCTATTAAAGGTTTTGGCAGAATGGTCTTCGTATATGACATGACGTATTTCTATGGAATGGCTTTCACAGTATTTGCGCAGCATTTCTTCCTGGTTACGTTGCGAGTAACCTTTATCGGCCTGTTCATCTGTGCTTACACGTACATAAATGTCTGCAATGGGCTCTCTACTTACTCTCATCTTTCCAAATATTTTTTTACAGCGATCCGTGCTAGTCTTTTTAAAAACAGAAGCATTCTCGTAGCATCTTCATTTGACATTTCCGTTTTATCACCTTTCATAACTTTCTTAAGTTTCTCAGCGGTGACCTTAGTTTTCTGTGAATTATCTCTCATAACCAATCCTATTTAGAAAATATGGATTTTGAAATTATGGATGATTTTAAAGAGAAAGCCCAAAGATGTAGTCTTTGTCTTTTAAAGGCAGTATTTGACCATATATTATTGGTGACCGAATGAGATAGAAAATAATAAGCTACTGATTGAACACTAAAGTGTTGTAAAACTCAGCCTCGATGGCTGCGTGTTTTCTACGCACATCGGGTCATTATCCAATACCTTTTCCATTGGCTTCCACATTATTTTTTATCCAAGAGCCGGTATGCTGTTTTTGTCCCATTTCAAGAGCAAAGGTATTTCAGTGTTCATAACGCAACAGCAAGGTCGTGCCCTTTGGGTTTGCAAAATAATCTCCACCCATGCGGGTCGTATTTTTTTGACAAAACCTTGCTGCTGCTAAACACTAACCTTTTATGCTCGTGAAACGAAACAAAGCATACTCCGGCTCTTTACACGAATAAAAAAAATGTCAGAAATGAAAAATATCAGCATTGGAAATGGAAAAAGTGAAACGAAAACAAGCACCTCCTCTCATTGCCGAATAAATCAAATCAAAAAAAATCGAACAGGAATTTAACAACGTAAAAATCGAAAATCATGAACATCACAGGAAGACTGACAAGAGATGCGGAAGTACGCACAACGTCACAGGACAAACAAGTAGTAAACTTTTCAGTAGCAACAAACGACAGCTACAAAAACAAGCAGGGCGAACGCATAGAACAAACAACCTATTTCGACTGCTCGTACTGGATAACTCCCAACGTAGCCAGACTACTCACAAAAGGCACACTGGTAGAACTGACAGGCAGAGTAAGTACAAGAGCGTGGAAAGGAAATGACGGAGAGCCAAAAGCAGGACTGAATTTCCATACCTCACAAATCAAACTGCACGGAGGTAGCAGGAAAACAGAAACCGCACAGGCTACTGACAATAACAACAAAGGCAAGGCTAAAGCGGAGCAAACCGAAGATGACCTACCATTTTAACAGCTATCAAATATTCATTTTTCAAACTTTTAAAATTTCAACAACATGGCACATAATATCAATTTCAACAGCAAAACAGGACGTTACTCATTTTTTAGCGTAAAGGAAAAAGCGTGGCACGGTTTGGGGCAAATCGTACAGGACTACCCAACAAGTGAGCAAGCTATCAGACACGCAGGGTTAGATTATGAAGTGGTAAAATCTCCACTCTTTACAAAAAGCTCAGGCATTATAGAAACTGCTAACGGTATCGAGATTGGAAATAGCGAACTGGAAGTACCTAACTATTTCGCCAACATACGCACCGATAACAATGCAGTTTTGGGTGTGGTGGGTAAAGACTATCATATCGTACAAAACAGGGATGCTTTTTCATTCTTTGACAGTATTGTAGGTGGTACGGACGGCATTTTATACGAAACCGCAGGAGCTTTGGGTAATGGGGAACGCATTTTTATCACCGCCAAATTACCTAGTTATATCCGTGTGGGCAATGGCGATGATGTGACAGAAAAATACATCTTCCTTACGACTTCGCATGACGGTAGCGGTAGTATTACAGCCGCTTTTACACCTATCCGTATCGTTTGCCAAAATACCTTAAATGCTTCTTTGCGTAATATGAGCAATGTAGTACGCATTAAGCACACCGCAGGAGCAAAACAACGTTTGGACAATGCACATAAAGTTATGGGAATTGCGAACCAGTTCAGTGACCAATTAGAAGGAATTTTCAATGAGTGGACGAAAGTAAAAGTTTCAGACCAAGAAGTTAAAAAGCTAATCCAACTGGCACTTTGCCCAAATAAGGAAACATTGGAACTGCTAAAAAAAGGTGCGGAAGATGAAGTTTCCACCGTATACAAAAACGTGGTTGAAGATGCTTTTGCTTATGCAATGGTAAGCGATACCCAACAGATGGACACCACAAAAGGTACTTTGTTCGGGGCATATAATGCAGTAACAGGCTATTATCAGAACGTAAGAAATTACAAAGACAACGAAGCCAAATTACAGAGTATTGTAATGGGCGGTACTGCTCAACTTAAATCACAGAAAGCATTTGAATTATGTACTTCTTTTCAGAAAGTTGGTGCAGACGTTTTTCAACTCAATTAATTAAACCATAGGCTACTGCCTTGCAAACGGTGGTAGCCTTTTAAAAACAAATATTATGGCGAATTGGTGCAGTAATACGGTTGTATTTGAGGGGAAACCCGAAGCAATCAGACAGATACAACAACTTTTTCAAACCCTAAAGGAAAAGGAAGAACAAGCCGAAGAGGGGCAATTGCCCGACTTTACAGACAGTACAAACGGTGGGTATTTCTTCAATATCTACTGGAACGAGGGCGATGAAGGGAATTTTCAGTACGAAACAAAATGGTCGCCAAACTCCGAGATACTGCGGAGCATAGCAGACCGCTACCAAGTTGATTTTATACAGGATTATGAGGAAATGGGAAACGGAATATATGGCAGGGCAATCTATCAAAACGGAATACTGGACGATGTATTTTTGAGCGATGAAGACCTAGAAGCGTATGATTTTGACGAAGATAAAGACACCTACCATTTTGAGGGAAAAACCTATGACAGCGATTACGAAATACTGGAAACGCTTTTGGAACGCAAATTATCATTGCTATGAAAGTAACGGATTTAAACGGATGCTCTATCGAAGTCACTGATCTTGATGAAGCCATAAAGATTAGCAAACGGTTCACTGGTTACAGGCACGAGGACGAAAGTTTTTCAGAGTTCGACAAGAGACAGAACGCCTACTGGACAGATATGTTCAATAAACTGACAGCTAAGAAAAAACGATTAGAGGATAAACAAAAAAATTAGAACGATGAACACAAATTTTTTCAATCAGATACAGCAGTTGGACTTTACAGGAGTATTGCAACTGAACATTTCAAAGGGAGCAGAAACCAAGCTAATCGTATCGGTTATGCTTAACAATGAACAATGCGGGGATAGTGCAAAAAACCTTATTCCGCCCCTTACATTCAATGCTACCGCACAGGAGTTTGATGAGGGATTTTTTGAACAGATAACCGCACCAGTACAGACCGTTTCGGGTTTGATGGTGGATATGGAGAAATTCTTGAAGCAAATGGAAGAAGTCAAAAAACAATCGGCAATGGAAAAGGAAAAAGCCGATAAGGAGAAGAAAGAAAAGGAAGCCAAGGAAAAGAAATATAAAGAAGCTATGGCAAAGGCTGACGAACTGGAAAAAGAGGGTAAATTCCGTGAAGCGTGGATGAAAGTGCCGAACCCTGCCGATTTTCCCGACTATGCCGATGCCATACGCAAACGTAAAACTTCACTATCGGACAAATTTGCCACACCGAGCCTTTTCGGTGCAACAGAAGAAGCAACACCCGAACCGATACAATCGGCAGAAGTTACAGACGATTACCCCATTGATAAAGCAGGAGAAGAAGAATAGAAGTACTAACCCAAAAATCAAATGTTATGTTATTAGCAACGCAATTACAACGAGTTTTTATATTGAATGATAAGGGGCAGGAAATCAAACTCAACGACCCCGAACCGCAATGGAGTGTACAAGCAGTAATGAATTTTTATTCCAATACATACCCCATTCTGACTACCGCAAAAGTATCAGCACCACAAATCAAGGACGATACCGTACAGTACCGTTTTGAAAGTGCAATGGGAACAAAAGGTTAAACTAAAACAGTAAAACAATGACTTATGCAACGACATACCGTATCGGGAACATTCCAAATGCCCCAAGAACCCAAGCAAAAGCAATTGCACCGTCAGTTGAGCGAGTTTGCAAACTGGATGCAACGACCGAAAGACGCAAACGAAATCCAAAAGGACAAACAGCAGTCCGTACCAGTAGCCATGTTGCCAATGGTTTTTTAAGGACTTCGTTTCTCCCAAGACTGAACGAAACAGAAACCGTACAGGCTTGCAGGGATAATGCTAAAATGGAAAGGGATTTTTATAGTTCCCTTTCTCAATTGGCAGAGCATTACGGTATCATTCCGAAATCAACGCAATCTTATGGCTACCCCTACAATATCGCATTGGCTTTAAAAGACACCGAAGAACAGCTAAAACTTAAAATAACGGATTGGGAAGAAATCAGACTGATACAGGATAGCAAGAAAGTGTTTTTTACAAGCGAGGAAAGATATAATACTGGTGCAACCCTGTATTACATTCCTGTAATACCCTTATTTCGTTGGTTGAAAGACCCAAAGCGAAAACATACCGCTCAACTGTTTTTGTCAGTTTGCAGTTATTTGTACCACATTGCCGACATTCCATACTACAGACAGGAAAGTAGTTATCTGTACTGGATGTATGAAATGCACAAAGATTGGGTAACCGAGGATGATTACGGAGAAGATACAGAAGCCTACCTCAGCGAATTTTCTCAAGCAGAATGGATTGGCGACCGTATGGAACAGAAAATTTACAACGAAGCTAATTTAAGGCTCTTTAAAGAACGGTTAAACCGTTTTAAATCGAAAGATAAGATTGATGCTGATTGCTTTAAAGTAGCACAGGAAGCCTATGCCATTTATCAGCAATACCCTAATGCAAACGTATTCCGCAATGCCCGACCAAATGGCGAAGCCAATGAAGAAGACATGGAAAATATCATTTCAATGGAGAAATATGTTTCATTCTGTGCAGACGGTACAGGCTGGCTTATGGATAATGTGGTAGAATCCGTTAACAACGAATTACAGGAATACGGACAGATGGAAGAACCCATTATTATCAAACGGTTTGACGGAAGTGATATAACCGCCAATACTTTGGATTTTGAAAACCGTTTGCTACCGATGATAAATGAATTGACATACATTTTGAATAATTTTTAAAAACAAAGCTATGAACGATATAACACAGGATTTCGGAACGCTATACTACCCAAAATCAGCATTGGTATTTTATCAGACTACTGGAAAGGGTAACAATACTTATGTAGAGCATTTTGATATGGATAAAAACGGTACGCCCATTAATGCACACCCTTTAACCGTAAAGGAAGCTAACCAACTGGCTAAGGCTTTGAAGACCGCCAAAGAGGAAAAAGAACCGTTATTGAAACCGCAGGGAATATTAAGCAATGAGGTTTTATACTTTGAGCCTAATGCAAACAAAGTAGTTTGGTTTACCAAAGCCACACAAAGGGAAATGTATTTTGTAGAAAGTCTGGGCATACCTAAAGGCAAAGCCAATGTACCGCCTATGCTGTGGGTAGCCAACCGAAAGGGTTTAGCAGTTTTCGCCTTGTCAAATAGCAGAAGACCTACAATAAAAACAAAGCTGTACAATGCTCCCTTTTTTAACGTGTATGAGGACGGCAATGTATGTATGGGTACGGTAGATGTACGCATAAAGAAAACCGCTTCATTGGAAGAATTTATAAACAAATGGGAAGGTTTTTTCTTTAACAGCTATTTCAGTCATTTAATGCACGGTCATAACCCGATAAATGGAAATTGCGTAAGCCATTGGGAGAGTTTAATTGTCACTGGCGAAGCCTTTCCAATGGAAGTATTGACAAAAAGTAATCTAACCTTAAAAGACATATTGCGATGAACAACGAAAAAATAAAAGTCCATTTTACAGACAGCAGTTTGATAAATGCTACCAATCCCATATCGGTAAACCTTATCGGTGCAGGTGGTACAGGCTCAAAGGTTTTGACCGCCTTAATGGAAATGAACCACAGTTTAATAGCTTTAGGACACGCAGGATTGTCCGTTCGCCTTTGGGATGATGATGTTATTACAGAAGCAAATTTGGGCAGACAGCGTTTCGCTGAATGTGAGGTAGGATTATATAAATCCGTTGCTCTCATCAACCGAGCAAACCGTTTTGCAGGTACAAACTGGAAAGCCGAAACGCAGAAGTTTGAAAAGGACAGTTTGAGCAAAGTTCCCGAAAACGCACAAGCGACAATCTTTATTACCTGCGTGGATAGTGTAAGAGCAAGATTTGGTATTGCTGAAATATTAAAAGCATTGGACTACGGAAAGTATTACCATCATACACCAAAATATTGGCTAGATTACGGCAACAGCCAATACACAGGACAGGTATTATTATCAACCATAGGAGATATAAAACAACCCAATTCCGACAGATACGAAACCGTTTCTAATCTGCCAATGGTTACAGAAGAATTTGGCGATTTGCTGAAGCAGTCCGAACAGCAAGACGACACACCAAGTTGCAGTTTAGCTGAAGCATTGGAAAAACAGGATTTGTATATCAATTCGTCATTGGCTCAAATGGGAAGTTCTTTGTGATGGGGTCTATTTCGTAACGGATTGACAGAATACAGAGGCTTTTTTCTAAATCTGAAAGACTTTCGTTCACAACCCATTCCAGTCGCCCGATAGCCGAAATCGGGCGGCAAAAAGATACTCCCTCCCGAAGGTCGGGGCAGTCTTTTTGCATCTAAGCGGAACAACCACTTTGCCAAAATGTAAGGCTACGAACCGTCCTCACGTCACATTTCATCAAACAGGTTGCGATCTGTTTTGCAGGGATATTCGTTATCCCTTTTTGTCGTTTATGATATGACTTCTTTTCTTTCCACGCATCGACCAAAGAAAAGAAGCAAAAGAACGTCGCTTGGTTAGGATAGATTTTTGTTTGCTAGTTGTTTAAACATTGCTTTAATTCAGTAAGTTTGTTATTTGTAGCAAGATTCGTTATTGAATTTCTATTTGACCAAAAATAAGTAATTATAAATCAGAACCACTAATGAATATTAACCATATTGATAATAAAATACTTAGTAAACTCCCAATTGGTTCTGAATGCAATATTAACTGCATTCATATAAGAATTGATGATTTTAAGCCTATCATTAAAGAAATAGAAACTAATATTTCTGATACGAGTTGGATAAATAATTTGGATGAAATTTCCAAGAAAGTTTTTAAAGCAAATGCTGAAAAAACTATTAACAAGATAGTTAATGAAATAATTGCAAAAGTTTCAACTACTGTGAATACGGATATTGGCGAATATATTGTTTCATACTCAGCACAACACGCGTTGGAAGTTAAATTCCTACATAAAAAAATACCTCTAGCCGAACTTTTGAAAGAAAAAATATCTGGTAATCCTGGTTTTGACTTTCACAGCATTAGTTCTGCTAATTATTTAATATTTGGAGAAGCAAAGTTTAGCACAAATGATACTCCAAGACCTGAAGCATTAGTACAAATAAATAATTTTATTAATGATAGAGATAATGGAGAATTACTTTGGTTACAACCATTTTTAGACGAAACTACAAAAAACAACATCATTAATGATGAAAAGGGATATGCCGCGGCATTTTCTTTCAATAGTGCTAGTATTATCACGATATTGAATAATGCTCTTGATTCTAAACCAATTAAAGAGATAATTAAAAACAAAGAATTATATTTAATCGCGGTAGAATTATGTTAAGTAACATTTTATTTCAGCAGAAGGTTGATGAACAAACTATTAAAGAAATTCTTTTTGACTTTCATAAATATGGACCTGTCAGCAACAGTCATTTAGAATCTTTATCGTATTTAAAAAAATATATACCAGAAGATTTTAAAAAATATGAAGGGAAATTAATGTTTCTTATGGGACTGTTTTACAAAACAAGCACACCTAATTCGTTCATCGAAACAATATATAATGTATATGCTGAATCAATAATTGAAGAAACAGGGCATAATTTTACACCTGTTCAAGCCGATGCGTATAATTCAATAAAGAAATACACCAATTTTTCGTTTTCTGCTCCAACAAGTGCAGGGAAATCTTTTCTATTTCAAGAACTGATAAAAGAATCCAAGGGAGATATAATTATTATTTTGCCATCACGAGCATTACTTTCAGAATACTTAATAAAAGTTAAAAAATTAGTTTCTAAGGAAACATTAGTACTTCAATTCATTGAAATTGTCAACACTAAGCGCACAAAAAACAGAATTTATATTATTACTCCTGAACGGGGTGAAGAGATTTTCAGGAATATAGATAATCTAAATTTAGAACTAATATTATTGGACGAGGCTCAGATTTCAGAAGAAGGAATTAGAGGAATGAAATTTGATTCTTTGGTTAGGAGAATTGATAAAAAGCTAAAAAATGTTAAAAAAATTTTTACTCATCCATTTGTACTCAACCCAGATGCTCAATTCAAAAAACATGACATTACAAACAACACAGATTCAGAAACATACAATCAAAAGACTGTCGGAAAAATATACATTGAGCATTTTGATAATGGTTTTAAATACTTTTCGCCTTTCGACGATAGAATAAAAGGAAGAGGTATAGATAATAATATTGTTAAAGAGATCATTCAAAATAATGGTACAGCTTTAATTTATATATCTAAATCAAAAATATATGATGGGAGTTTTATTGAAACTTTTGCCGAGTATATTGAATTGTGTCCTGAAATTTCAGATGAAAAAGGTTTATCTTATATCAGTAAACTTGAAGAGTTTTTGGGAACAAAAGATGACCGAGAAAAAAACTCTGTATTAATTTATTTAATGAAACGAGGAATTGTTATCCATCATGGTTCAATACCGCTTAAAGCTCGTTTAATAATCGAAGATTTCGTTAATGGACATCATGCAAAAATTTGCTTTTCAACATCAACTTTAATTCAAGGCATTAATATGCCTTTCGATATAGTCTGGATCAATAATTTCACATTTACTGGAAACGAAGATCAAAAAACTCTTAATCTAAAAAATTTGATTGGTAGAGCTGGACGGACAACAACTGAAAATGATTGTTTTGACTTCGGTTACGTAGTGATAGAGAAAAAAAACAAAAAGCTCTTTATAGAAAGGCTAAATAAAGAGTCGAAGTTAACAACTACATCTAATTTAGATGACACAACAGATCCTAACAATGAAGATTTTATAGATATTGTTGACGCAATTAAAAATGACACCTTTAATGTTGATTTACAGCTTACTGAGAGCCAGATTAAACGGATATCAGGTGCAAACCTTGATGACGAAATAGTTTTTATCTTAGATAAATTTCTAAATAAGCAATCACAACCGTTAACTGTAAAGGAATATTATAGACTAGAAGATGATCAAAGAAAAAAAATTAAAATATCGTTTGAAAATATATATAAAGCACATCTTAGGCGTACTGAGTTATCAAATGGAGAAAAAAATGTTCTCAGTACGTCTATTCCAATTTTACTCTGGCAAATTCAAGGTAAATCGTTTGCTGAAATTATTTCATTACGACATGCTTTTTTGTCAGAAAAAGATTATAGGAGGGCATTGAGAAGACAATTATTAAAAAAAGAGATAACTTCTAGAGAATTTAGACTATTATTATCAAAGAAAAAAGTTAGGTTTTCTTGCATCGCAGAACCTTTGCCAAATAAGACCTTTAAACGACCAGTTTCATTATTTCCAAGAGATACCAATATAGTTGATATTGATTTTGACAAGATAATATATGATACCTATGATTATATAGACAAAGTGTTGTCATTATCCCTTAAAGATCCTTTGTCAAGTGCCTTTATATTATATTTTCAAAAAACTAATGATATTAGAGCACAAGTTTTAAGCAATTATATAAAATACGGTACTAATAATGAGACTGAAATATGGTTAATTAAATACGGATTTAGTTTTGATGAAATTGAAGAACTTATCGAATATGTTGAAAAAATAGATGAAACAGAAATCGTCTTTAAGAAAAATATAGATGAATACACTGAAAATTTTGACAATTTTAAATTAATTGAAAGATATCTATAAATCCTAGCCATTGACAGCCTTGTCAATGGCTTTTTTAAAATTATCTACGTCACTACCAAGAATTAGATAATTTGAAAAACCAATATCCAAAAGAGCCTTGCCTACTTGCTCATCGTCAATATCACTATGAGCAAGTAGCTTAATCGATGGATATTTTGATCTCAATTTCTGTAGCTGTTCCAGTATATTCTTGTCGTAAAAATCAATGTCAATAATACAAACCTTTGGTATAGATTTTAAATCAGATAATTGAATTAATCCATCTTTAATACTTTCCGATCTAAACAACACTTCAATTCCTGAAGCTATGAGTTCGTTGTAAATCAGATCCAAAATTGGGCTTTTGCCATCGATAAAAGCAAGGGTGATTTTTTGTTGTGATGTACCAGTTTCCATATTTATTCTCGTATCAAATTAATGGATTGCCTGCACAAAAAAGAAGCGTAGGCAACTACAACTTATCGATACTGAGGCACTGGTATACCCGACAACGAATAAGCGAGCGCCCACGCCTAGCGTGAGCGTTCCTACTTATTGTCTTGTTGTCTTATTTTACTAAGTAAATATACTAAAGTCGTTTTAATTGATTAGCATTCTCTCTATAATTGTAACCCTTATCAATCTTTATCTCTTTTAAAAACAAAAAATCGGATAACCTTTTAGATATCCGATTCTCCTAAAAATGTAATTAGAAATTATTTTTGATTTGATTGCTCTGTTTTTATTGCCTTTTTTTCACGAGAGTAAACCCACACTGACAACAGCCCGAAAATAATCAGTGCATAAGCTATCCATTTACCAACTCGTTCAAGAAACTTAATGGTGACCTGCTTTTCATAAGACGAAAAGCCCTCTGCACCAGAGTGACTTCTTCTATAAAACTTTCTTCGGTTAATCCAGTAACGGAGTGCCAAACCTGCAACTAAAGATATTATCCCTATAACCAATGAAGAAATCATAACAAAATCACTTTAAATTCACATTTTAAATTTACAAAATAATTTTCCCACTCATTATCCTAAAAAAGAAATCCTGTCATAAAAAGGCAGGATTTCTTTTTCTTTTTAATCACTACTATTGAACTGAAAACTCAATTGTTTTTCGTTCCCAAAACTATCCGAAATCCAAACGTCAAAGGATTGTGAAACTGCTGAAGTTGAAGTATAATACAATCGAAATTGTTCCGATGCCAAAGGATACAAATCATTCGGAAGATACGGAGGCTCATTATAATACTGCAAAGTACCTTGTCCGTCGAATTGGAAGTAGCGTAGGAAATATTGTGTGTTGCTGTAATTTCCTGTACGCTGTATGGTAATGCGTATCTCAACGGTCTGCCCATTGGTAACATCTTTAGGCACTGGCATTACATTGACCTCGAAAGGAAAATCGTTCTTTATTTCGAGTTCATCATCTTTGCTACAAGATACCAAAGTAACCGAAGCTGTAAAGATTGCCAATAGTACATATATCGCTAGTAATCCTATTCTGAATTTATTAAATATTGCTATCATCGTTTTATGTTTTAAAAGTTAAACCTTAATCCCACACCTGCGGACAGTCGGAACTGTCGCAAATCTGTACTCCATAACACTTTGGTACGCCCTTGCAAAACCAATACAAATCTGTCAGACAGGTACGTTTCAAAGGTCAGGCGACCACCGGCACCGTAAATGAAATTATCCTCACTCATTATTTTCGCACCATCATACAGCATCGTTTCGCCACGGTTGATGTTTTCGTAACCAACAACACCTGTTATCCCGGCATTCAGTGTGATATTCTTACGGGCATCGCCTAATAAAAAGAAACTGTAACCTCCTTCAACGGTGTAGGTTTCCTGCGGTATTTGGAGCGATTTATAATCGTGGTATTGGTGTGTGTATTCCAAAGCCCATATCTGATAATTTCCGTTTTTACCGTTCACGGTCATACCAAGACTGATGTAATAATCATTACCGATTTTATCATCAGACAAAATACCTGTGCTTATTTCCAAACCTTTTTGTTTAGGTAACATTCTTTGTGCCTGTGTTACCATGATGGCCATAAAGAGCAACATCACGGTGTAGATATATTTTTTCATTGTAATTGCTTTAAAAGGTAATTAAAATTTCAGGTGTATATCATTGATTACACGGGCTTTGATTAAGTCCGAATTTTCTACCTGAAGTGTTTGGTGTCGTCCACCGTTTTTCTCAAAGATTTCAATTAGCAATACCTTATCATCGGCAATGGTAAACTGGTCTAACAGAAAAACATTTTGTTCGGTAGATTGTCCGTTTATTCCGTCTTCCAAAGGCTTGTAAGTGCGAAGCGGTATTATAGGTCGTTCCTGTATTACGGTACGTTTGGCTACCTTTTTATCTACTACCTTGAAATTGATAAAATCAATGTTAAACGGCACATTGCTTTTGTTCCTTAATTCCGTATGGAAATAGTATTTCCCATTGTGGATATAGATACCTTTCAGGATAAACTGAATACCGAAGCTCTTTGCCCCGATGTGTTTTACTATACGTTTGTCTTTCTTGTAAATGGTTTCCAATAACAAACCAGCCAAAGACGGAGAATTGTTGCCCAATTCTTCAAACAGCACATCGTTTCCGTTGGCTTTATCTACTGCTTTTTGCATTGTTAGCAGGTCGTAGCTCAACGCTTCCGGGTAAGAACTGTAATACACATTGAAAGAGTAAAAACGACCATCATTGGTAATGACGGAAAAGTTGGTTTCGGCTTCAAAATTCCGAACCGATGCTTTTACACGCAATACGTTTTCTGTATCTTCTGCTTTTCCGGCAATCAGGTACTCACTTCCTAAATCCACATAACGAATGGCAGTAGGGAAAATCAGGTGCGAGGTTTTATCGTAGGTTACTTCCATACGATATGGCTCAATTCTGCCCAATTCAAGGGGTGTTTTTACAGGTACACTATCCTGTGCAAAGGAGGTTACGGCAAAGCCGATGGTCAGGGCAACTGCCCAAAAGGTTTTAAAAATATTTTTCATTTGTCTAAATATTGAGTTTAACATTATTGTTTTGATACAAGAAAGACCTGATGTCCTGCTTTTAGCGAAACTTTTGGGGTACGTACTTTCTTGGCGAAATAGCCCGAAATGCCCTGCACCACGCCACGGCTTAAATCAGCAGCTACTTGTTGTCCTGCATTTTGGGTAAGCATCAGACTTGTTCCTGATTGTTGGCTCATATTACCCGCCATTTCGGTAAGAGCATTCATTTCCGGAGAATACGGAACATACAGACCTTGCTGTCCATCCAGATCATAGATAGTAATATCAACCGGAATGATATTACCTTCCAATTCAACAGAGGTAATTTTAAGCTGTAAACGTCCGTTTTGAAACTTGGCATTAGCCGTTACAACCGTTCCCTGCGGAATAGTACGGCTTGGTGTTTTTGCAGGTTCTAATAATCGTAACCGAACACCAGTTTCGCCAACCACCGTCTGTGCATCGTTTACACAGGCTTTGATACTATTTTTGGGCTGTACAATTTGTTCGGAAATACCTGCGGTATAAAATCCTCTGTTTCGGGTTTCGCTCCAATTTTCCAAAAACTCACTATCTGTAGGCTCCCGATATAAAGCAGATACCGTATTTTTCCTTGCAGCAGTAAATGATACAAAATGTTCTTTTTTATTCTCACCCGAAGCCACTGAAGTGGTACTATTTGTTGCAGGTACAGGTTGTTCTGCGGTGTTGGTATTCGTATTTGTCGGGAGATATTTTGCCGCCATCTGATAGGATTTTTCCATCAATGCAATCTGGTCATCTACAGTTGTAGGCTTTGGCAGATCTCTATCAGCTAGTTGTTCTTTCAACTCGTCCAATTGCTTGCGAAGTTCCATTGTTTCAGAATTGTTGTCCTGATAGAAATTACCCAATGTACTTTGTGCATTTCGATAGCTGTTCAATGCAGGATTACTGTTTCTTCCCGAATTTCTACTACCACCTCCATAGCCGGTGCTTTCATCATCATCTTCGGTAAATTCATCCACAGGCTCTTTCTTGTCATCGGTGTTCCAATAATCTGAAAGCGTTGCTAAACCATTACGCTTCTCCTGTTCTTTGCGTTCCAACATTTCAAGTTCATACGCCTTGCCTTTGTCGGCAGGCATTCCTGCTCCGGTAGCCTGTGGCACGTCATCGTTTAGCCCGATGTTTTCGATTTCCTTTTTGTCTTCCGACGGTTTAAAAATTAAATACATACAACCCACGAAAACAATACCCATCAAACCAAAAATCAAAGGCTTTTTGAGCTTTTCCGTTTTATTCTCCTTACCGTTTTGCAGTACATCCGCGGTTTCTTTCGGGTTACCCTCCGTTACCCGAACAACCGACTTTTTGTTCTCATTTTCTTTCATAAATCTGATTTTTTAAAATTGTTGATAATGTGTCCTGTAACCTTGCAGGACTTTCGTTCTTTTTAAGGACAGGGTTTTCAATATGCTCTATCTGTATATCGTTTTTTGAATTGCTTGTATCGTACCATACTTTGGTAACAACGCCTACAGTAAGCAGTAGATAACCAATAAAGAAGTACAGCGTGTATAGGTGTTGCTTCCTCAATGGTAAAGCCCTCCAACTGTTGTCCAGCTTGTCAAAAAACCTGTCCATATTTTCCTTGAATTTTTTCATATATCCTGTTTTAACGTTCGATGACCTCTATATCCTTGTTCTCTACCACCGCAAATTTTTCGATGTTAAAACCTTGGGGATTGTTGTCGGAACGAACGGAGTTTACGAGATAGCAGGAAGTAACCAGGTTACGACGTGTTACATTACTTGACCTAATGATGAACTGCTTTGCGTAGGTACGCACCGCATAAGGATAATTGTCAAAGTTGCACACTACACTATCTACCTCTATGCTTTGCTGTACATTACCCGAAATAATACGGCTGTAATACCCTTTTTCAGAAAGGTCTTTGTAATAATCAAAGGCTGATTTATCGGCAAGATTGAAAGCCCTGCTCATATTACTTTCAATGGCATTCTTGTCGGGAGCCAGCGTAAAGAACAGTTCATGAAAACGCCTAACGTGTTCCCGAGCCTCAACAGGTCGATTAATATTGGCATCTTGAGACAGGGCAAGCATTAAGGATTTGCCGTTATCCAGCACATAGATTTTTTGGCGTTGCTCATCGGCAAAGCTGTACGATTTCCATACGGCATATCCTACAACACCAATACAGAGAACTGCAAATACTATGGCATACAAACGTATCTGCCTAAAGCTGTTTTCTATATTTCTTAAAGTTTTAAATTCCATTTTTAACTGATTTAATTATTTTATTTTCCCATTAATTTGCCACCGATATTCCCTGCTGCCGAACCAGCTCCTGCACCTGCGATATTGCCAGTTTTCATAGCCGTTTGGTTTACGTTGCGTGTAAAGTTTCCTGCACCTCCGGCTTGGATTACCCAACCTGTCACTGTTGGTATGGTGAAGTATCCGATAATGCCAATAATCATAAAAATGATGTACACCGTATTGCTCGTATCAGGTATATAAGTTGGGTCTGCGAGCATAGCTATATCCCGTTCTAATATGAGGGATTGTATCCTTGCCAACATAGAGCTGAACAGATCTGAAACAGGTAGCCAGAGATATACACTGACATACCTGGTGATCCATTGTGTTAGTGTTGATTGAAAGCCATCCCACACGGAGATGGCAAAAGCAATTGGGCCGAGAATGCTTAAAACAATCAGGAAGAACGTTCGGATAGTATCAATGACTAAAGCCGCAGCTTGAAATAGTATTTCGAGTAGGTTACGAAACCAATCTTTGATGGCTTTTTCGATTTTGTAGGCTTGCCTATCCATATACATTCCGGCCATTGTTCCAATATCCGATGGCGACCAGCCCAGTTCCTCCAGCTTTTTATCAAACTCTTCGTCCGATACCATATAGGCTGTTTCGGGGTTTCTGACCATTGCTTCATATTCCAATTGGTCTTTCTGTTGTTGCAGTTTGTTCAGATCGAGTACCTGGTCTTCGAGTATTTGATGGGTTCCGGTTACAACAGGACTTAATACCGCATTAATGGTTCCCAACACGATAGTTGGGAAAAACATAATGCAAAGTCCTAAGGAAAATGGGCGAAGTAAGGGGAACACATCAATAGGTTCGGCACGGCTTAAAGCCTGCCAAACCTTTAATGCTACATAGAACAAAGCTCCCAATCCTGCCAAACCTTTCGCAACCGCAGCCATATCGCCTGCAAGAGGCATCATATCATCGTAGAGCGAACGCAGAAGTTCGTGAAGATTATCCCATTCCATGATTTACCAGTATTTTTGGTTAGAAGTTCCGTACAGATCAAGCACCCTTTTGGCATCGTTTTTCTTCTTTGCTCTTAGGTAGCTTACTGATATGTTCTTATTGGTGTAATAGCGTACAAGGCTGTGGTATTCTTTTACTTCTTTGTACACACGGTCAATAATATCCATACGCTCTTTGTCATTTAGCGAAAGACTTGATGCACTGATAATTTGCTTCAATTCCTTTAGCAGTTCTGTACTTTCATTCAGCAGTGCCGAATAACCGTTACCAATGGCTACTAACTCATTTGGTTTGAAATTTGGATCGTTCATCATCTTACCGAAATTGGTCACATACATCTCGGATACATCGCCCACGATTAAAACTGTTTGTTGCACCTTACGGGCATCTTTCACAAGGTTGTTGATGGCTTGGAGTTTATCGTAATATTCCTTGCCTTGTTTGTACACTTTTTCAACCTCTTTGAAGTTCTTTACCACATTGCTAACCGTAGAGGAAGTCTGTACGATTTCGTTCGCAGAGTTGAGAATACCTGATGCTAAATTTGCTGGGTCAGTTACGACAAATTGAGCTTTTGCTGACGGTGCTACGACAAACAGTATTGCCGTGAGCATCATTAAAAATATTTTTTTCATTGTCTTGAAATTTTAAATGATTACTTATTGATTTAATTCATCACGCCTTTGCATAGCGATATGCTTAATGGCGAGTTCCACATTACCGTCCAATTCGGAAGCGAGTTGCATCACTTCCATTTTTTCGGTTTCTTCTGTCGTGTAAGCGTAGGATAAGGACCCGGCGCCTTGCCATATTGACTATGGTAGGTTTCCAAGAACTCTCCCCCGAACCGTACGTACCTGTCTCCAGGTATACGGCTCTCCATCAATTTATTCAGTCTAACTTGCCTGCGTGTATCTTATCGTGGCATTTTGAGCATACTGCCAAGGTTTTTCTTCTCCTTGCACTCATTCGTTTTTCCCAGTCTTGCTTACCTTTCAGGTCTTTCAATTTGCGTATATGGTGCATTTCCAATTTCTCGTTGGCACCGCATAATTCGCATTTCTGGTTTTGCAACCTTGTTATAAGGCTGTTTCTTCCTCCTGTAATGGTAACTGTGACAGGTAAACTATCCACGTAAGCACCACGGGCAGCTTTTTGGCGTTTGAAACCCTCTTTGTAAAAGCGTCTGTACATTATATCTCCTTTCCTGTTTTTGTAGGGAATGGAAAACACTCCGTTGATACATCTTTTAGTCTTTTCCTGACTAATTGAAGTTTGGTATTTCAGTGCATACGTTTTGTACATACTGTACTCCAAGATGTAAGAAAATGACTGGACAAACGAGCTGTTGTTGGCAATTGAGTAATAATTGTAAAAGCCCCGTATTTCAGCGTTGTACTGACTGATGATTTCTAAGTCATCCAAGTCTTTCATGTAATAGCGTGAGCGTGGTTTCCAAACTTCTGTGCCTTTTTCATTTACCAGGTTCATGGCATTATAGCTCAGTAGCCTTTTCTTCATCACGTCTACTGTGACACGGAGTACAATCTTATCTCCGAAACATCTTACGGTTCTACCGTGCTTATCTCTCTTGGCTTCATCGGAGTTTCGCACGGAGACATCAAAGCCTAAGAATTTGGCTGGTTTCTTAGCATTAGTCACCAAGGTTTTTTCATCAGACAGTTCAAGTTTCAGTTTTTCATCAAGGTAAACCTTGATGTCTTCCTTTATCTTTTTGCAGTCTTCTTTGCTACCTATGACCCCGATAAGAAAATCGTCCGCATACCTAACGTATTTTAACTTTCTGAAACTACCATCCATCTTGTCATAAGCTGGATATTTGTTTCTTTCCTGTCTCAACTCTTTGATGTACTTAATCATCTGCTCTCTGACAGTTTCGTCTGTCTCACATTTGAGTTTCTTGGCCAAGCGGTATCGTCTCTGTTCGTGTAGCCTGTACTGGCGTGTTGCCGTAGTTCTTTTACCCTTATCGAAGTCCTTGATATAATCCTTGACATATTTATCGAGTTTATCAAGGTAAATGTTGGCAAGGATGGGGCTTACAATCCCACCTTGCGGTGTGCCACTGTATGTTTTGTGGTACACCCAATCTTCAATATACCCTGCATTGAGGAACTTTCGTATCAACCGAATGAACCTGTCGTCAGCGATACGCTCCTTTAGGATACCAATCAATATTTCGTGATTGATATTGTCGAAGAAGCCTTTTATATCGCCCTCGATGAACCACCGTACAGCAGTGAATGACTGTTGGACGCTTAATAGGGCTGTGTGACAGCTTCTATTGGATCGGAACCCATGTGAAGTATGCTCAAAGCTCCCCTCATAAATTGCTTCCAATATCATTCTGATAACCTCCTGCACTAATTTGTCATCAAAAGATGGTATACCAAGCGGACGTTTCTTCCCGTTCTTTTTCGGAATGTATGTCCTCTTGGATGGGTTTGGCTGATAGGTCTCGTTTCGCAACGATGCAATCAGCCTTTCAATGCGGGATATACTCATTCCGTCGATGGTCTTTCCATCAACTCCTGCCGTCATATTGCCTACTTTACTGTAGATTTTCTGATAGGCGATAAAGTACATCTCTTCATTGAACAGAACCTTGTACAGCCTTTCGAATTTATAGTCCGTGTTTCCGCTGTGCCTTATTAGACTGTTCAATACTTTTTCTGGATTTCTCATAATGTCTCTCACATTTTCCGTTAATCGTATTAAACTAAATTGACTGTCTCCCTTCGCCATGTACAGGGCTTTCCCCTGCTCGGACTACTACGGAGACTCCGTTGCCGTATCGGATATTCAGGAGCTTTTTCCATAGCCACGCCTGTGGCATTCCGACTTAGGCAATCCCCATTTAGACATATAGCAACTATTGGCACGTTAGATTGTCGGATGCGATGTTCGCCCTTTTCTGCTTATTGCAGTTACGTTGTGGTCTGTTTATGCTATCACTACTACCTGTCATTAGGATATTACCACAAAGTGACGTTGGTAACTGTCTTCCGTCACTGCCTAAGAACTGACCGTTCGGACTGTCGTTCAATCAATCAAGACTTCATCCTTATATCTAACTTTTCAACTCGCCATTCAGTCGCAACACGACAATTAGTTGACTTATGGCTTTTCCGACATGCTACACTCCCCGTCGGGTTTCCCGTTCGGATAAGTCGGCTGTTGATGGGCGTTATAAACACTTGCCCAGTGGTTGCCAAACCACATTCACTATATGCCCTTATGGGCGCACCAAATATTCTTCAAGGCTTACTTCCGTTGCGTACACTGCCGAGTGTGTTCCGCCCAATCCAATCCAAACTTCCTTGTACAAGCGACTGGCATCGTTATTCATGTTGATGGATAGTACCTGTGCTTTCTCTTTATCCGTAAGCCCCAGCATCGTCTGTATATCATCAAACTTGTTCATGTACTTACGCTGATCTAAGAGAATTTTACAATCTGAATTGTTGATGATACTTTCTTTGACGATGGGCGATTGAATAATATCATCTACTTCCTGGGTTACGACTATAGCTTCGCCGAAAAACTTTCTAACCGTTTTAAAGAGGTACTTTATGTACTCTGCCATTCCTTCCTTTGCGATTGCTTTCCAAGCCTCCTCAATCAGTATCAGTTTGCGAATACCTTTCAGTCTTCGCATTTTGTTGATAAAAACCTCCATGATGATAATGGTTACGATTGGGAAAAGTATTTTGTGATCCTTGATCGCATCAATTTCAAACACGATGAAGCGTTTAGAAAGTAGGTCTAACTGTTTGTCCGAGTTCAGCAGATAGTCATACTCGCCACCTTTGTAATAAGGCTCTAAAACGTTGAGGAAATTGGCTATATCAAAGTCTTTTTCACGAACCTGTTTTTCTTCGAGTACCTTGCGGTAATCTCCTTTTACATATTCGTAAAAGCCATTGAACGATGGGAAAATGCCCTCGTTTTTTATACGGTCGATATAACCTGAAACCGCATTGGAAAGAGCAACTTCCTCTGACCTTGTAGGCGGTTCATCGTCACGTTTCCAAAGCGTGAGTATCAAAGTCTTGATACTCTCACGCTTTTCAATGTCGAACACACCATCATCGGTGTAAAATGGATTAAAGGCAATCGGGTTATCTTCGGTATAAGTGAAGTAAACACCGTCTTCGCCTTTAGTCTTTCCTTTGATTAATTCGCACAACCCCTGATAGGAGTTACCTGTATCTACCAGCAGTACGTGAGCACCTTGCTCGTAGTATTGCCTAACCATGTGATTGGTAAAAAAAGATTTACCCGAACCTGACGGACCAAGAATAAACTTGTTCCGGTTCGTGATAATGCCCCGCTTCATTGGCAAATCCGAAATATCCAAATGAATAGGTTTTCCTGTAAGCCTGTCAGCCATCTTGATACCAAATGGCGATGGTGAATTGTGATAATTGGTTTCTTCGGTGAAGAAGCACAAGGCTGGCTCAATAAAAGTGTAAAAACTTTCTTCGCTTGGAAAATCACCTGCATTGCCTGGCATTCCTGTCCAATACAGGGTAGCTACATCCGTTGTATTGTGGCGTGGCTTGCATTCCATCAATGCTAATGCACTTCCGCAATCGTTCTTTAGTTGTTTCAACTCTGTAGAATCTTCCGACCAAGCCATAATGTTGAAGTGTGCCCTTACGGAAGACAGCCCAAACGAATGTGCTTCGTTCAGGTACTTCTCAATCCACTCTTTGTTGATTTGATTGGCACGACTGTACCGAGCCAGTGAGTGCATATTCCTTGCTGACTTCTCAAACTTTTGCAGGTTGTCTTCGCTGTTATCTAAAAACAGGTATTGGTTGTAGATGTGGTTACAGCTCAACAATAATCCCACAGGAGCAGCGAATGACAAACGACAGTCGCTTCGATCAGTGGAAAGTTTTTCAAATCGGGTATCCGCCGAAACGGTTGCAGGCAAATCGTCTGTATCCGACAAGGTATGCAGGGACAACCTTTTGTTTCCAATACGGACTTCTTCAGCACTGAGTGCTATATCCTGCATTGCCGTTCCGTTTTCTCTTGACAGCGTTAGGTATTGTTCCAGCAATCCCTGTGTTTCGTCCGTACCAATGATATCGTCTTCAGTCAAACGTCGCAGGCTTATAAAGCCGCTATCGTTCACAATACGCTCAAACTGAGCCACCACTTCCATAAATCGGTGTATCGTTTCTTTATTGATTTCCTTTGGAATAAGCGTACCCTTACAAAGCGAACTGAAATTACTTTGCATACGCATTCTATTCTTGGTCGTCTTGGTTAGAAACAGATAGCAATAATGGTTTAGGAATGGTCGCTCGTTAAAATGACGTTGGTAGGATTTTGACAGAAAACTTTGGTCTTCCTGTGCCAGATCGGGAGCGTAGTTTTCTTTGATGTACCAATCCTGTTTATGAATGACTGTAAAGTCTGGCAAGGTTTTGATTGCCTTGTGCCAAGCGGAATGGATAGCCTCGTATTCTGCCGACGCAACGGTAAACAGTTCTGGCAACCGTACTTCAAAACAGGCGGTAATGTCTGCATCTTTAGAAAGAATGCAGTTGTTCTCTATTGCTAGCAAAGGAAATTTGTTTTCCAATGTGGCTGTCTTAGCTACATTTCTCATACGGTTTTGGGTTTAGGAGTGAATCTTAAATACCTGTGTACAGGCTTGCGACAGATTATGTAGCGAGGATGCCTTTTTATGGCTCCCAACTTCATCAGTCCGTGTTCGCCATATTTCCTGTTCAGTGAAAAAGTCTGCCATACGATGAGTGAAGCACCTCCGGTTCCGAGTAATAGACAGATGTAAGAATTTACACCTGCCATATACATTATCATCACGAAGATTAAGGTACCGAGCAATCCACCTGCGAAGATGAAAAGGTACTGTGCTTTCAATCCCTTAAATTCTACCGTTCTTCCGATGCCTTTGTTGATATTGTAATTCATAAGGCAAAAGATTAAAGAAAGAATGAACGTAGAATAGTAGCCGCTACAATCAGGAAGATACACGCACCGAACCATGAAGCTGCCGTCTTCGAAGTATCGGGGTCGCCACTACTGAATTTGTTGTACACCTTAACGCCTCCGATAAGCCCAACCACCGCACCGATGGCGTAAATTAATTGGGTTGCGGGGTCGAAATAACTTGTTACCATTTGGGTAGCTTCGTTGATCCCAGCCGAACCATTTCCCTGTGCGAAAGAACCAATTCCTGACAACATCGCTACGGTTGCCAGCAAAACTTTTTTTCTTTGTTTTTCCATAATTGAAACACATTAATTTGTTTTTGTTATCCCACACCTTGCGGGCTTTCGGGACAAAGATGTTTCGGAAATCAAGGGGTTATAACAAAGTGGCAGTCAAAGGAATGATTTGGCGTTGAGTGGCATAAATATTTATCAAAATATTTTGATTGTAAGAAAATCTTACATAATTTTGTATGAAATTCTTACAATCATGGGAATATTAGAATTAGAAAAAGAAATAATTGAGATTATACAAGAAGTTTGTATTCATCAAGAAGTTGAAGAAGTCGTAAGTGGAAATTTCTATCCTGGAAATTTCATTATGAGTCAAGTGTTAGTTTCCATTTTTTCTCAAATTGAGATTAAAACAGGTATTACTATACCAAATGATTGCTATATTTTCCATGATCAAAAAACGAAGAAACAATTAAATATAAAAGAGGCTGCAACGAAGCTATTAAAATTGTCAAAAAATGAACAATAAGGGTACTATGACTGAAAGAGAACAAATTGCTGAAAGATTAAAAGAAGCAAGGGTTATGTCTGGCTTGTCGCAAGAAAATGCTGCAAAAATCTTACAAATACAAAGACCAGCTATTTCTGAAATAGAAAGTGGAAAACGAAAAGTAAGTGCAGAAGAGATTATTCAATTTGCTAAGTTGTACAAAGTAAGCACTTCATGGCTTTTGTTGAAAGAGGAAAATGAATCGGCTTTAGATGAGCAAACAAAAATTGCTGCAAGGGAATTGGGGAAAATGGATGAATCCGACAGAAAGAAGCTATTAGAAATCTTAAGAATACTTCCGAAATAAATGAATGAGTTATATACAAGTGCTATCCGAAAAGCAAGTGAAACAAGACTAAAATTAGGGCTCAGTTTATATGAGGCTATAAACATCTACGATGTTTGTTCTAAATTAAACATAGATGTACAATTCGTTGATATTAATATGGAAGGTCTTTATGTAAATAATATCATTATGAACAATACAAGCCAACCCAAAATTATAATTTCACGTCTACGTCCGCTCCCAAGAAGAATTTTTACTTGCGGACATGAATTAGGTCATCATGTTTTTAACCATGGATTAAAATTAGATATTCTTACAGACGAAAATGACAACTCAAATTACAAAAGTGATGATGAGAAATTAGTTGATGCATTTTCTGCACATTTGTTAATGCCAATTGCTTGTGTACAATCAGAGTTCAAAAAAAGAAAGCTTGATTTTAATACCGCAAGAGAAATTGATTATTATATAGTTAGTTCTGTATTAGGGGTTGGATATCAAACGTTAATTACACATTGTAAAGTCAATATGTTAATGAATGAATATAAATACATGGAATTATCTAAACATACACCTTCCAAAATATTCAAAAAGCATTTTGGCAACGTTGAAGAAAAAGCATATTTCAAGATTATTGATTTTAAAACAAATAATCAACCTATTGATTTAGAAGTTTCAAACTACTTAGTTATTCCTTCTGATTTAGAAGTTGATAATAACTATTTAGAAAAGATAAAAAGCACAGAAGTTGGGACACTATATTTAGCGAAAAAATCTGGAATATCTTCCATTTATTCAACAAGTGGTGAAACCAGTTGCTTTGTGAGAATCCAACCACAGAACTATATTGGTTTTGCGGAATATAGACATTTAGAAAACTAATAAAATGAATATACCAGTACTAATAGAAGAGAATAATTTATCGAAAGCATGGTGTAAAGTCTTACAACATATAATCGATAACTCGGGTAATGAAATTACACCATTAGTTTTGACTTTATCTGATTTTGACGAGGATAACACTATAAAAAACGAATTGAACAAAGATTTGGCAGAACACCAACTAGATTCAATTGATATTGTTTCTGAAACAATATTTCCACAATCTTTATATCTGTTTAACAAAAGTAACCGGCAAGAGTTGTTTAGATTGTATTTAGAAAACGTTTTACCAAGGCTAAAGAAAATTGATAAGCGAAACAGTGCAGGAACTTATTTTGAACGCCTTATAGCATTTGGAGACAGTAAAAAGAATCAATTAGAAATAATAATTGATTCTTTAAGTGAAGACTCTAAAATAAAACGTCGCTCGAAATCACAAGCTGCTATTTTTGACCCATTAAAAGACCATAAAAATGGCGTATTCCAGAGTTTTCCTTGTTTACAACATGTTTCATTCTATAAATCAGAAAATGGAGGATTAATAATAAATAGCTTTTATGCTATGCAGTATTTGTATCAGAGAGCTTATGGAAACTGGTTAGGGTTAATCAATCTTGGAAAGTTTGTAGCACAGCAAGCTGGATTAGAATTGGAACGATTTAATTGTTTTGTTGGAGTTGAAAAATTAGACCATTTAACAAAAGCTCAAGCAAAAGGATTAATAATTAAAATGAAGGTAGAAAACTAATGAGTACAATAGCTAAAAAGCAGAACACTTTTACAATATATAAGCCATTATTACCTGCTAAAACAACAGAGGTATTTGATAGCTATTGGAGGTTTGCGGTATTACGACAAGATGTTTTTTTTAGTCGAATACAAGGGGATAAATATCCTTGGACAAACGACCCCATTTTATCTAAACATAAATTTACAAATGCTTACAGGGCTTCGGATAGAGTAAGTCAGTATTTAATTAAGGAAGTTATTTACAATGATGATTATTCTAACTCACCCGATGAAGTTCTTTTTAGAATACTGTTGTTCAAATTGTTTAACAAAATTGACACATGGGAATTGCTAAAAAAAAATATTGGAGACTTAAATTATGAAGAATTTGATTTTAAAAGGTATGATAAAGTTCTAAGTAAGGCTTTCGCAGAAAAGAAGACAATCTATTCAGCAGCATATATAATGCCTTCTGTAAGGCAATTTGGCTACGAGCGAAAACACTCAAATCATTTAAAATTGATAGATTATATCTTGAAAAAAGACACTTCTATACAACTTATGGATTGTAACAAAATGCAACAAGCATTTGACATTGTTAAAAGTTTTCCGGGATTAGGCGATTTTTTAGCGTATCAAATTTTAATTGACATTAATTACTCTAATATAATTGATTTTTCAGAATCAGAATTTGTAGTACCTGGCCCTGGAGCTTTAGGTGGAATAAGTAAATGCTTTGCTAATACAGGAGGGTTAAGCAATGTTGAAATCATTAAACTAATGACCGATAGGCAGGAAATGGAATTTGAAAGATTACAGTTAGATTTCAAAACACTTTGGGGAAGGCGATTACAACTGATAGATTGTCAAAATTTATTTTGTGAAGTAGATAAATATGCAAGAGTAAAACATCCTGATATAAAAGGCAATAGTGATAGAGTAAGGATTAAGCAAGTGTACAAACTTAACTCTAAACCTATTGACTATTGGTTTCCTCCAAAATGGGGAATTAACGAAAACATTATTTTTGATTTAAAGAATAAAATACGATGATAAAACAAATTAAGAAAAAGTTTTTTGACGACAACTATATATCTAGGGAGCAAATCCCTAGATATTTTAACGTGTCATTTAAAGAAGTAGGAAATGACCAAAAGAACGAAGTAAGAGTAATTTCTAATGGAACTGAACAACTTGGAGATGTTATTAATGACAACTCTTATAAAAATGATTACTATCGTTATCATGATATATTTCATTATTCGTTTGCCGCTCTATTGGGATGGTCTCCATGTACAAGAGCCATGATGAAAAGAAAACGAAAAAGTAACAGTTTGGTTGATGAAATAGAAGACGGTGCAAGAGCCACAATTACGGAGGAAGCAATTTCTATGATTATATTTAATGAAGCAAAAAGAAAGAATTTTTTTAAAGGAAAATCAAAAGTATCAAAAACTACTTTGAGAATAATTAAAGAAATGACAGAGAATTTTGAAGTAAGCGTTCGTACCTCTGAAGAATGGGAATATGCCATATTACAATCTTATGCTGCTTTTAGATTTCTGATATCAAATCAGGGAGGTCTTATAGAATTTGATACAGCAAATAGAAAATTAAAACATATTTCATTTTAGTAATGATTATTTCAATTGGCTGTGATATAGTAGAACATACTGTTTCACGAAAGTTAGATTGGGAAAATAATAGAGCTATACAATCTAGAATCTTTTCTAATAGAGAGTTAGACCTCTGTCCAGCAAAAGGAACACTACAATTTCTTTCGGGTAGATTTGCGGCAAAGGAGGCTATTCTAAAATGCTTGTTTACAGGTATGGAAGACGGAATTGCTTTAACCGATATTGAAATATTAAAAGAAGATGCAGGAAGACCAAATATAATCTTATCAGGTACTCCACTACACCTATCTATATCTTTAGGGATTAAGAACTGGCATGTTAGTATAAGCCATTCTTCTTCTTTCTCTCAGGCTTTTGTTATTGCTGAAGGATAAAAATCCTTACACAAACTCCCCAATGTCAAAATCATTCAAATCACTTTTCCGCAAAGTGGAAGAACTGGCATCCGTTTCAGAAATGATTGTGCTATCCAAAAGCTCCGCAATTTTTCTGGATGCACCGTCCATGGAATTTTCCAGTAGGCTGAATAATTCGGTTCCCTGTATTTTATGAACTATAGCTATCGCTGTTTCCTTTTGGGCTGTTTCCAATTTTTCTTTTTGGAGCAATACCCCCACGGAGCTTAGTTCTTCAAAAGTAACCCCTTGGGCTAAACCATTATTGCCACCGGATATTCCATACCTGTTCCATTCTTCTTCCTCTTCCTCAAAATCAGGCGTATTACTAAAAACCTCATCCAGTTCTTCCTGCGGAATTTGAATACCTAAGTTTTCATTCTCGTCGTATTCTATGTCTAAATTAGCAGGATTAAACTGTAGGTCCTCCATTTGGCGTTCAGTGGCGGTGTTTGGCACTAATTGGCATCTTATAGGTTTCGGTTGCCCCATTATATCTGGAAGATTAGGATTGACTTTTTCCTGTTTCGGCTTTTGCTCCGACCTCTTTTTGATAACAATCTTATCATGCAACAATAGCCCAATGACTATCAGCAGGCATATTACAATTAATGTTTCCATAATTATTAAATAGGTTTATACTTGTCGTTATAACTTTTGGTAATCTGTTCGCTAAATTCCTGAAAATGATAATCCAGTAAGTTGTCCAAATAAGCATAAATAGTAATCTTATCTTCGCCAATCACCTGTATGATTCGTGTCAATTTTTCATGAAATTCTGGTCTGATATAAACTGTTTTTCCGTCACGGGCATTGGTGTCTGATTTCTTAAAAAATGTATTTTCGTAATCTATTTCAGAAGTTCTCTTACTACGGCTCTTATCCTTGACAGCCTGTTTATCCTGTGATAGTTCCTTTGGCTTAACGACCACAGTTTCGGTTGCTTTTGGTTCAGGTTCCGGTGGAAGCTGTAACCCTTCTTTCTTTACACCGTCAACCATCAGGTTCATCATTAGCTCCTCGTCAATATCAGGAGTAATTTTTTTCTTATTATCTTTTTCCATAGGGATTATAATTGAATGATTTTTAAAAATTCGTTCATAAAAAGGTCTAGTTGGCAGGCGTTCATCAACCTTTCGTCCGGAGGCATCAGCGTTGAGCGAAAAATAGCTTTGCTGTTCACTTCGCTTTCTTTGCGAAAGCGTGTGCTGTTTTTTACTTGGCTTTGCATCAGGCTAAATCCCAAATCATTGATAAGGTTGTTATACACATCGTATAAAGGTGTGCTCTCCCTGCCATCAACCTGGTTCCAGAACAGGTTGATCGTTTTTATGGACGTTTCGCCTTTTTTCATAATCACGTCTTGCAAGAGCTGTGTGAAAACGAGCGTGCTTTCCATTACTACACGATCTGCCGTGATTGGCGTAAAAATGTGGTGCATTCCCGCCAATGCTTTCAGAATACCCGGCGTGTTTACCGTTCCCGGAAGGTCAAAAAATACAGCATCAATTGAAACCGGAGAAGCCTCAACAAATTCGTTGGCTGCTTCCAGTACGCTATCCGCTCTGTGCTGAATAATTTCGTACGCCTTTTTGTTGATGGTGGTAAACTGTTTATACGCCAGCTTTTTCAAAGCCTCGTTTTCCATTACCATTTTCAAATCACGCTCTTTCATTTTCAACAGGCTATGCTGTGGAAAATCTGCATCAAATACAGCTACATTGTAGCCCAAACGATAATGCAGGATGCTTGCCGCAAGTGTTGTAAACGTACTCTTACCTACGCCACCTTTTTGAGAAGAAAAGGCGATAAAAACTGTTTTGTGTTTTGCATTCATCTCTTTAACTTTTTTTTAATTATTTATATACTCATTTACCTATTTGCGTAGGTGCCTATGTTTGCAGTCTGCTACCTATTTATCTCTGCATATAGATATGTTACTCAATACAGATATATTTAGGCAGGTATCTATACACCTAAACACATACCTCTGTAGGTGTGCAGGTAAGTAAGTTTGTATCGAAAAACCTATTTACTGATGTGCCTGCATCTCTACATGTAGAATTACACAGATAGGTATCTGAACATGTACTTTCCTATGTACTTGTTTTTTTATCTATCTACCTCGATAGTTATATACTTAGGTTGTTACGTGCATAACTATTTATGCACTTATATCCTTTTGTTGGTACAAATAAAAAGAGATAAATAAGCAGTTCTTTCAATGTGGCATTGTTTGGCGTTCAAAGGCATTGTTTGGCACTGTATCACAGTACAATGCTTTCAAAAACAGGTCTTTACTTTGTATAATGATTTTTATTAACGGATTTATGCAAAATCGAATGGACAAAATGGAGTTTAACAGCCACGGCATCGAGCCGTTTTTCCCTGTTAAAATCAATCCGTCCCGCAGGGCGGATTTTTGTGTTCAACAGAACACGGCAAGTTGTGTTTTGAGGCACTCGAAACCGAGTTCGTGTCTCAAAACAACTTGCCCTGCTGGGAGCTGAAAAACACTCTCCGAAGTCGAGGTTTTGTACGGATTAAAAAATGGATTAGTGATGAACGAGAGCAATAATAACAAACGAAATAAGGGCGGTCGTAAGCCAAAGCTTGACCCAAGTACCCACCGTCACGTTTTTCGTCTTACGGACGAAGAAAACGCCAAATTTTTATCGCTTTTTGAAGGATCAGGAATGCCCAACAAAGCAAAATTTATCATTACACAACTGTTCGGAAACAAAATGAAGTCCGTTCAGATTGACAAAGGAACGGTTGATTTCTATATGCGGTTGACTTCGTTTCACAGTCAGTTTCGTTCTATTGGTGTCAATTATAACCAGATTGTAAAGCTATTGTACAAGAGCTTTTCGGAGAAAAAAGCATCGGCATACCTGTATAAATTAGAAAAGCAGACGACAGAAATGGTTGAGCTGTTTAAAAAAGTGCTGGAAATAACCGAGGAATTTGACAAGAAATACCTCAAAAAATAACCTTAGAAATGATAGCAAAAATCGGTAGAAGTGCAAATTTGTACGGTGCGTTGGCATATAATAATCTAAAAGTAGAGAAAGAAAACGGACAAATCTTGTTTACAAATAAGATTATTGAAACGGCAAGCGGGCAATATTCCGTTGCGCAATTGGCACAATCTTTTGCTCCTTATCTTCTGGCAAATCAAAAAACCGAGAAACATACTTTGCATATTTCACTCAATCCCGACCCGAAAGATAATGTTAGTGATGATAAATATCGGGAAATAGCACAACAGTATATGCGGGAGCTGGGTTATGAAGAACAGCCTTTTGTGGTATTCAAGCACACTGATATTGACCGAAGCCATATTCATATTGTATCGGTTTGTGTTGATGAACAAGGCAAAAAGATTTCGGACAAATTCGAGAAAATGCGGTCTATGAACCTGTGCCGTGAACTGGAGCAGAAACATGGATTGATACCCGCAACCGATAAAGAGCGTAACCAAAATGACAATGTTTTCCTCCCGATAGATTATAAGGCAGGCGACGTAAAGAGCCAAATCGCTTCGGTTGTTCGTCACCTGCCAAACTATTACCAGTACCAGACTTTGGGCGAATACAATGCCCTGCTATCCCTGTTCAATATTACTACCGAAAAAGTGGAGGGCGAACTACACAAAAAGATGCGGCAGGGTTTACTGTACATCCCCTTAAATGAAAATGGCGAAAAAGCCGGGCATCCGTTCAAGGCTTCCCTGTTCGGAAAGAGCGCAGGGCTTCCGGCTTTGGAATTGCATTTTGCGAAATGCAAAACGGCTTTGAAAGACCACCCAGGCAAGCAGACCCTAAAAGCTGCCGTTACCGTTGCCCTGAAAACCACGAGCGACGAGCAGGGTTTTAAAAAGCAGCTAATTGAACAGGGCATTAACGTGGTGGTACGACAGAACGATACAGGTCGTATTTATGGTATCACATTCATAGACCATAATTCCAAAGCAGTTTGGAACGGTTCACGTTTAGACAAGGAGCTTTCTGCCAATGTCTTTAATGATTACTGGAATAATAATATCAAACCGGATATAAAAGAAGCTGCTGTACCAATCCCCAAACTATCCACATCAAATGATGCGGATCTTCCTGCGGAAGAACCACACCATTTGTTCGACTTCTTAACTACGGAAAAACACGAAGATGGTTTGATTGAAGCATTGGGCGGTTTGCTACCCGAAGCCCAGGGCGAGGATTATGAGGAACAGGATTTTGCTAACAAGATGAAGAAGAAAAGGAAGAAAAAAATGTAATTCTTCCTTTTATAGTTCACTAAAAATATATTGGATTCGTTCTTTAACATTACGCTGACCTTTCTGAAAGACAGTATATTGCAACATAGTGAATGAAAGAATGGTAATCAGAATTATTTTTCTCATTATCAATAATTATCTATCTGCGTATAACAGCTATCTACTCAACTTCAAAAATTGCCTGAATAGATACAGAAGAACCAACTGGTAAGGAATATGCCCCCGATGTATTTCGTGTATGCTTTCCCTTTTCTCCGAATATTTCCACTGTCAGGTCAGAAGCTGCATTCATCAACATAGCGTGCTGCGTATATGTTTCAGGAGTATTAAAAACGCCAATCAATTGCACACATTTTTTTACTTTGTTCAAATCGCCTCCCACTGCCTCTTTCAAAATTGCAATAATGTTGAGCATAGTAACTTTGGTCGCTTCTTCTACTTGTTGTTCAGTAACATCAATACCGACTTTTCCAGGATATAAAATCTTTCCGTCTTTAAGTGAAACCTGATTGATAAATACTAAATTCCCGGAACGCGAAAAAAGCTCGTAGTTTCCTACAGGTTTTGGTAATTCAGGTAAAACAATATTTTTCTGTTTCAATACCTCGTTGATATCCACTGTGTATGCAGATTTAGTTTCGATTGACTTTTGTTTGAAAGTTCCTTTTAATGCCGTGGAAACTTTAGCAAAATTTTCTCCCTGTAATTTGGCAAGATAACGCTCGCTTTTGCTTGGTCTTGTCACATCTTTTAAGGAAGCCAGACTAGTTGTACCTAACACCGAGTTCCCTTGCGGTATATTTTTTTCTATGTTTTCATATCCACGAATACCATTTGATACCAGTATCATACCGTGTACTGCCAGACTATTCCAGAAAGATTGCAATGCCAGTTCTTTTCCGGCTCCGCTTCCTGCAGACATAAAAACAGTTGCAGGCATACCTTCTAATTCGTGTTTTGTCCAGACATCTACCGTTTTTGATAAAAATTCGCTCATTGCCGTACTGATATTCCCGAAGTACACAGGCGAGCCAAAAGCTATGCCATCGTAGGAACTTAATTCATCAACGTTGGCTACGGGAATGTCTTTCAACTTGACATTATCTGATGCTTTCACCAACTTTATAGTAGCATTAGCATCGCTATTTTTCTCAATTCCTTCGGTAATGTTCTTTGCCAGTTCATAAGTGCCGCCATTATCAGAATGGATAAGCACCAGTATGTTTGTTTTCTTATTTTGAGCCATAGCAGTAGTGTTGATTGATAATAAAAAGGAGAGCGTGAAAACTAAAAATGAGATTGTTTTATTCATTGCACAGGAAATTTTTCTAATAATATTGCAAAATTAAATATTTCGTTTTTATTAGCTTTGCCAAAAAGTGTATTTAAAACGCAATGCTAAAATGTGGTCTTAAGGAAACAACTCCTGGCAATTATTCAGATGATGTTATAAGCGATGCTTATATATGGCAGCAACAAAACTGGAAACACGATGATTACGAGCATTCTCACGCACGTTATCAGCTATCCTATGTTACAGAGGGTTTTCAGTATTTTTACATAGAGAATAAGGTTTATTTTGTACCTCAAAATCACGCAATATGGATACCGTCAAATATAAAACACCGCATATCATCATCAGCAGAAACCGTTAATCTGACAGTATTGCTCTTTAAGTATATTCCGCAAAATCAATTTTACAATTCCGTAAAGATTTTCCGTGTTCCTATTGTCTTACACGAAATGCTCAATTATGCAACTAAGTGGAATAAACAACTTATTGAAGATGATAATCAGAAAGTCTTTTTATTAGCCATTTTGCAAAACCTTCCAGATTTTTATCAGAAAAATAATGCTTTGGAAATCCCTGTACCTTCAGACGAGCGACTAATTCCGATTTGCAGTCATATCAATGAAAATTTCAGATATGAGTTTAAAGTCGAAGATTATGTAGAAATTGCGAATATGTCGGTACGCAATTTACAACGTATCTTTAAAAATGAAACGGGGATAACCATACAGAAATATATACAGCTTACCCGTATTTTGAAGAGTATTGAACTAATTGATACTAAAAAATATACCCTTACAGAAGTAGCATTCAAAGTAGGATACAAGAGTTTGTCCGCATTCCTTACTTCCTATAAATCATTAATGAAATCCGCTCCTAAATAAATACACTGATTAAGCCAAATACCGCCACGTACTGCCTTAGACTACCACAATCTTATAACTATTCCGAACAGACTTTAAATTCACGCCCGAACATTAAAACTCAAAATAATGCAGGGAGAGGACGATTTAAGAGGCTTAGCCAAGATAATGGCTTTTATGCGGGCAGTCAGTATTCTATTGGTACTGATGCACCTTTATTGGTTCTGCTACGGGTTCTTTTTAGAACGTGGCTGGACACTGGAAGTAATCAACAAGATTTTAGGCAATTTCGACAGAACGGCGGGTTTGTTCTCACATACCCTATATACCAAAGCCTTTGCTTTGGTATTGCTCGCTTTAAGCTGTTTAGGCACTAAGGGCGTAAAGAATGAGAAGATAACCTGGACTAAAATTTACGTGACTTTGGGTATCGGTTTCGTGCTGTTTTTCCTGAACACACCATTGCTAAAGCTATCCCCGGCAGTAGGCACGTTCCTGTATATCCTGACTATATCGTTAGGCTATATCGCTTTGCTGATGGCGGGTGTATGGATGAGCAGACTATTAAAGAACAACCTGATGGACGACGTTTTCAATAATGAAAACGAGAGCTTCCAACAGGAAACAAAGCTGATGGAAAACGAATATTCCGTCAATCTACCCACAAAGTTCTTTTACAAAAACAAATGGAACAACGGTTGGATTAACATCGTGAACCCTTTTCGAGCCTCGATTGTGTTGGGCACACCAGGTTCGGGCAAGAGCTATGCAATTGTAAACAACTACATCAAGCAGCAGATAGAGAAAGGGTTTAGTATGTACATCTACGATTTCAAGTTCGACGACCTTTCTACTATTGCCTACAATCACTTACTGAAGCATCGGGATAAGTACGAAGTACAACCCAAATTCTACGTGATAAACTTCGACGACCCACGCAAGAGCCACCGTTGTAATCCACTCAATCCCGAATTTATGACGGACATATCGGATGCCTACGAAGCGGCATATACGATAATGCTAAATCTTAACAAGTCGTGGATTTTGAAGCAAGGGGATTTCTTCGTGGAAAGCCCAATTATATTGCTTGCAGCCATTATTTGGTATCTCAAAATCTACGAAAACGGGAAGTATTGCACTTTCCCGCACGCCATCGAATTGCTGAATAAAAAGTATTCGGACGTGTTCACGATTTTAACTTCCTATCCCGATTTAGAAAATTATTTGTCATCGTTTATGGATGCGTGGCAAGGCGGCGCACAAGACCAATTACAAGGTCAAATCGCATCTGCAAAAATTCCACTATCAAGAATGATTAGCCCGCAGCTTTATTGGGTAATGACTGGCAACGACTTCACGCTCGACATTAATAACCCGAATGAACCTAAGATTTTATGTGTAGGTAACAATCCCGACAGGCAAAATATATATTCGGCAGCTTTGGGTTTGTACAATTCAAGGATTGTAAAGCTCATCAATAAAAAAGGACAGCTAAAGAGTTCGGTTATAATTGATGAGCTGCCCACAATTTATTTTAGGGGACTGGACAATCTCATCGCAACGGCGAGAAGTAATAAGGTGGCGGTATGTCTGGGTTTTCAGGACTTTTCGCAATTAACAAGAGATTACGGCGATAAGGAAAGCAAGGTTATTCAGAATACCGTCGGTAATGTTTTCAGCGGGCAGGTTGTAGGCGAAACGGCAAAGAGCCTTTCCGAACGCTTCGGTAAAGTGTTGCAGAAACGCCAGAGTATGACCATCAACCGAAACGATAAATCTACCTCTATATCTACCCAGTTGGATAGCCTGATACCTGCCTCTAAAATTTCGACCTTAACGCAGGGGATGTTCGTAGGTTCGGTATCAGATAACTTTGACGAGCGTATCGAGCAAAAGATTTTCCACGCCGAAATTGTGGTAGATAATGAAACAGTTGCTGCCGAAACAAAAGCCTATCAGAAAATACCGGAAATCCTGTCCTTTGTTGATAAGCAGGGTGAAGATAAAATGAAGCAGGAAATTGAAGCCAATTACAAGCAGATAAAATCAGATATACTAAATATTGTTGTAAGTGAAATGGAACGCATCAAGAATGACCCCGATTTACAGCATTTGGTACAGGAGTGATAAAATAAAAGGGAGGTCTAACACCTCCCTTTTATTTTGCCCGTATGCTATATTACTACAATATACCACGGGGCATATGAACACCTTTTACCCGCACAATGCTTTCCTGAACCGTCGGGGTTTCTTTCTTCTTTTCTTCCTGCTCCGGAGCATCTGTTTTTGTTTCCGGCGTAATTGATAGCTGTATCTTCCGTTCTACCGCAGCCAGTTCCGTTTTGAGTTCGCTCAATCGGCTTTCCTTAGACCACGTACCGCTAAGCACTTCCTGAAGTATAGGCAGGTCTTTTTGTATTTCAGAAATTTTCTCCTGCTCCTGCTTAATAAAGCCCGGCAGCTTTTTTAAAGCCTTCAAAAAGTTCATTGCTGCGGTTTCAGGGTCTTTCGCCATTAAACCGTTGTTGTAGGTGTATTTGATGTTGCCCTCGCCCTGAACCAAAAAACGGTTTACCCTAATATCTGCCCCCTCTTTTTCAGACATTTCAGTTTTAACCAACAGCGTAAAACCGTACAAGCTGCCGATTTCTTCATATTGCCCTGCGGTACGAGCCCTATCCGCAATCTCATTAAGTTTCGTGCCGATTTGTTTCGGGTTTGCATTGGGCGGTAAGCCATCCAACAGCACAGGATTTGCGATTGTTCCGTCTGAATGCTTTTGTAGGCGTTGCTGCAAGTTTTCCCAGTCTGTACTCATCCGGTTCAAACGGGATTGAGCTTTGCTCAGTTCATCTGTAAAATCTTCCAGCTTGTATTTGGCACTTGACTTGGAACGGTTAAACGCCTGTTTTTCACTTTCCAATCCGGCAATCTGTTTTTCTACTTTGGCTTTATCCAGCAGATCGGTATTTCCCGACAGGATTGCCACATACTCGGAGAAGTTCATACCCGATTTTTCGTCCATACTGCCTTCATCTATGGTTCGCTTGCCGAGATTGTTGGATTTTAATTGGTCGATAAATAACTGTTTGTTGAAGAGCAGATTAAACTTATAACTATCCAATGATTTTTCAACGGCATAGATAACTACATCTACTTTATTATCGGCAAAGAACTTGGCAATCTCATTGCCTTTGCGGATTGCCCGACCGTCACGCTGGGCAAGGTCGCTTGGTCGCCACGGTGTATCTAAATGATGAATGGCAACGGCTCTTTTCTGTGCATTGACACCTGTACCGAGCATACTCGTTGAGCCGAACAGCACACGGATTTTGCCCTCGTTCATTCCTTTGATAAGCTCCTTGCGTTGGTTATCTGTTTTGGCTTCCTGAATGAAGCGTACTTCGTGTGCAGGTATACCGTGATCTTCCACGAGCTTACGTTTGATTTCGGAGTACACATTCCATTCGTTAGGTTTGTACGTACCCAAATCCGAAAAGACGAACTGCGTTCCTTTCTGTGCATTGAATTTGTTGTAATACTTGGCAATATTAGCTGCACAATGCGAAGCCTTGCTATCGGGATGATCTTCATAAGCTCCGCTTACCATTCGCATATCTAATGACATCTTACGAGCATAGTCCGTAGCAATCAGCATCTTTGCTTTTTCTTCTGTTGGAGATAAGGGCGGTCGTTCGAGCAAGACTGCATTTCCTGTTTTAGCAAACTCCATCAACTTTTTGATAAATACGCCCTGGTCGGGCGTTGGTGGAATGTTGTACAGGATTTCGTTTTTTACAGGTCGGTCAATGCCAATATCCTTTGCAGTACGGTAATCCGTAATTTCCGAGTAAAACTGTGCAAGCTCGGGTACTTTGATAAAGTATCGAAAACGTTCTTTCGCCACAATATTGTTGGCAACTGAAAACTCATAATCGGTCGTTTTACGGGCATAGATTGCTGCCCACGCATCAAAACAGTTAATACCTTGTTTTTCCAATGCCCGTGGTCGCAGGTATTTAAAGAGCAGGTACAATTCCGTCAATGAATTGCTGATGGTTGTACCCGAAAGAAAGGTTGCACCCATATCTGCATCGGTACGCTCCTGTATGGTTCTGATTGCAAACAGCAGGTTTAACGCTTTTTGGCTACCGTCCACGTTACCCAATCCAGCTACACGGCTGTGACGGGTGTTAAACATCAGGTTTTTAAACTGGTGGCTCTCGTCGATAAACAAATGGTCTATGCCCATCATTTTAAAGTCCACAATATCATCTTTGCGATTTTCAATATCGTGCTGTAAAGTCTTTAGCTTTACTTCGAGGTTTTCTTTCCGTTTAATGGACCCGGCAAGCATACCTCTTGTTACTTCAGCTCCCTGCGACTGCATCGCATCGAGGTTTCGCTCCACATTATCCAATTCTATTTCGAGGATTTCCTTTTGAATTTCTGGCGATTGCGGTATCATACCGAATTGGTCGTGTGTTAAAATCACACAGTCCCAATCGTTGTTTTTAATATCTCCGAAAATTCGCAGGCGTTTTTGCGGTGTAAAATCTTCTTTGCCCGGAAAGAGGATTTTAGCGTGCGGATAGGCAGTGCGATAGGCTTCGGCGATTTCGTGCACATTACTTTTCAGCCCGATTATCATTGGTTTATGAGCAAGTCCCAAACGCTTCATTTCCTGTGCTGCCGTACACATTATCAATGTTTTTCCTGTACCTACTTCGTGATCGCAGATAGCACCGTTATTGAGTTTAATCATCAATACGGCATCTTTTTGACTTCCGTACAGGTCTTCAATGCCCAATGCTTTACGGTCTAATCCCGGAAACTCCTGATGGCTTCCATCATAGTTTGGGCGAACAAAACAATTAAACTTATCATTGTATTGGTCGGTTAGCCTTTTTTTAAACTCATTGCTCTGTGCGTGTAACCAATCGGTAAAAGCGGTACGTATTTCGTCAATCTTAGTGTTTGCCATCTGTATGGCTTCCATATCCTTTACTTTGACTTCCTTGCCGTCTATTTCGACTTTTTTGGTGATATCGGGCGTCGTATTGACAAGAGCGTGTTTGAGCAGAGCAACGCCATCAAACGTCCTGCTTTCAGCCTTTACCGCATATTTTACCCATATATTTTGATTGCCCCGATTACAGATTACGGAAAAATCATCGGAACTGTCGGAATAATGGATATTCACTTCCGCATCGAACAGGTGCGAAGCAAATTTGGCATAAATACCTGTGGGTATCCAGCGTTCACCAAGGTTAAAGTCCAGTTCCTCAAATTCGATACGTCTTGGTCGGGCTTCTTCCAATACCATAAGGCTGTGCTTTGCTTCGGTATTTTCGGGATTGCTTTCTACATATTCTATTATTTCCTGTGCTTTTTCTACCACGTTACCGGCTATCCAGCGTTCGGAAATTTCGTATTCACTTTGCAGGGGATTATAAAAAATACGACCGTGCAGAGCATCTTTCAAGGCATCTGCGGACATACTGCTGATTTCGGACATATAGTCCAAATCAACACTTCCGTATTTATTCAATGAGGATGCTAATGCTTCTTCGGGATTATCGGTTGCTAATGTTGTCGTGGAAAAACTTACAGGATGGCTGAAAATATCCGCTTTATGGATAACACTCCCTTTTACACGCTCCAAATAAGGGATTTCTTTTCCGGCACTATCCGTCTTAATCAGCTTGATATTATCGGCACTGTTCAGACTACCGTACCTTTTTACAAAAGCATCGTACAGTTGGTTTAAATTTTCTCTTTCTGCCTTATGTTCGGTTTGTAGTTCCGCTTCTTTATTGTAAAGCTGTTGGTAAATATCACGTACTCCGATATACGCTTCGGCTCTTGCTTTCTGTAAAGAAGGTAATTGCAAGGGGTAGAACATTGCAGTTTTATCCACTTTATCTACTTCCTGTAAATGACCTACCCAACCATTATCAACCACAAGGCAATCGTTACGATGGAACGATTGCAATTCGCCACTATACGGAGCAGGCTTAGGAATGGCTGCAAGAACAGGTACGGAAATAGCTGGTTTATCAGCCTGGTCATTTCCGTTAGACTGCGAAAATAAATCGCGAATAATTTCCTGTTTTGTTCCGTTGGGTGGAACGGTTCTATTGACCGAGCCATTGGAAACTGAAGGCGTATAAGGTTGCTGCATTGCTGAACTGAACAGGTCGATTTGGCGACCAATGTTAGCCCGTTGTTTTTTGGTAGTTTGCTTTTTAGATTTCGTTGCTTTCTTTGGTGGAGTTAAAACCGCTATGTTTTCATCATCATTTTCAAACAGGTCGAAAATGCTTAACTGTTTTAATTCCTGCGGACTTTCCAGTATGATGGCTGATTGTGTTAAACGATGTTGTTCCGGCTGAATGATTTCACGCTCTTGAATTTCACGTTCAATAACTGGAGGTGTAACAATGGGCTGTGTCGGAATTTGAACAATAGGTTCATCATTCCGTTTTTCTTTGTACAAAGACAAGTTTAAATGCTTTCCAAAATCATCGGAAAGCATCTGTTCAAGGCTATTTGCAATGCCCTCAACACCCTTGTTGTGTGTATAGATTAAAGCAGGTTGCCCGTAAGGGTCGGTAGCTACTTTCCAATGTGTATGTACAATTTGTCCACTTTTATCTAACAAAGCATTGCTTGGCGTACCGTAGCCTGTTTTCGTACTTTGGCAAAATAAATCTTCTCTTTCGGTCAGATTTTGTTTTGCTGTATTCTTTTGGAGAATGATAAGATCACTGCCGACCTCAGTACCTGCATAATCAGTAAATAGATTATTGGGTAAGCGAATTACGGATACCAAATCGTTGTTTTCCATCAACGCTCTGCGTATAGGCTCGTTATTCGGACTGTTTAAAATCCCTTGTGAGGTAATAAAAGCCTGTAAACCGCCCTCACGGAGCATATCGTTACCTTTCAGAAAGAAATAATTGTGAATGCTTCGGGCAGCCTGAACTTTTGCACTCTCTTTACTACGAGAATACGAAAGGTCAAAAACAGAAGTATCGCCAAAAGGGATATTGCTGGCAACAACATCGTAACTGTTTTGTTCTTTTTCGGGTATTTCTTCAAAACCGCTTATACGGACAGTGCTTTCGGGATAAAGCTGTTTTAATATTTTTCCTGTGAGCACATCTTTTTCATAGGCTGTAACTTTGGTTTCGTTCCCTGCAAAGGATTCGACAAATGATCCGATACCTGCCGATGGTTCAAGGAACTTGTCAATGTGCAAACCCTTATCACGCATTGATTGCGAAATGGCATCTATCACCTGCGGTGGTGTATAAAAAGCGGTTAGTACCGAGCTTTTCATACTGTCCACGTACCTGCGGTATTGCTTTTCGTCTTGGGGATTTTCTTTTAGCAGTTGGTGGAGTTCCTGCACAATCGGGAAAAGGTTATGTTCGGTTTTTCTCCAATGGTTGATGTCTATATCATCCGCTATGGGGTTCAGCACGAATTTAAGACCGCCAAATCCGCTGTATTGCATCATTAGCAGTCTTTCGCCTACGGTGGCTTGACGGTTCTCCTTTTCCAGTTTAAAAGCAATTCGTAAGGCATCAATGTTTTGTTGGAGATGTTGCTTTTTACTGAAGCCCATTTTTCTCTATCCATATTGCAATGGTTCCAGTTACTTCGGTATAAAGAGCATCAAACTCATAGGTGTAAGCGAAATCATCAGTTAATTTATAGTTGGAGAAAACAGGCTCACAGACGGTGAACATTTTAAGAGCGAACGGTCGTAGTTCTTCGTCTGCCATTAGGGTATCAAACTCATTGCATACGACTTGGAAAACCGTATCGAATTTGGAGAAATGCAGATTTTCAAACAGGATATAATTGGCAATCTCGTTGCATTGCTCAACTACGTTTCCCGAACGGAAAGCCACCTCATAAGCATTGGCAGCCCACGATGAACGTTGGTCGATAAACTTTTGGTCGTGTGCCTTTTCAGGGAAGCTGCTGTTTAATAATTCTTGCAGTCGTAACCTGAAATACGATAGGTCTTTTTGCTGTGTACTCATACTATAATTTTGTTTAGAATTTTGCTTGAAGCCTAAAATTATAAGCGGAAGCAAATGCCTTTGTGAATGTTGCAGGGTTTGGCGTTGAGAGGCGGTATTTGGCGTAATAGAATGAAAAGACAAAAAGGATATTTCTTTACGGCAGATATATTATAATATTTTTTTAATACATTTGTCGTTCCAAAAGGAAATGGTGTTCTTCCTTACCCAACCGCTTTTAAAAGCTGATGACGCCTGATTAAATTAAATGTTTAACATTTTAATCGGGTTGGTTATGTCAATAAATAACAAAAAGTCATTCGGTCAAAAAATCAATTTATCTACGAAAGTATTTTTCAGAAAGTATCCTTCAATTTCCTACATCCTTAAATGGACATTTTTATGTTTGCTTATCGGACTTTGTGTTGGTAGTGCTTCAGCAGGTTTTCTGCAATCATTGGACTGGGTTACAAATTATCGTGAAAATCATTTATGGTTAATTGCATTATTGCCAATTGGTGGTTTTTTCATCGGTTTGCTCTATTACTATTTGGGCAAAGACATTGAAGCAGGAAATAATTTGCTTATTGACACCATTCACAATCCAAAAGAAATTATCTCGTTCCGAATGGCTCCGTATGTGTATATCGGAACTATTGCTACGCATTTTTTTGGCGGCTCGGCAGGACGTGAGGGGACGGCTTTACAAATGGCGGGTGCTATTGCCGACCAATTTGTCAAACCTTTTCGATTGACAGAGAGCGAACGAAAAATTTTAATTATTTCGGCTATTTCCGCAGGTTTCGGCTCCGTATTCGGAACACCATTAGCAGGTGCAGTCTTTGGTTTGGAAGTTTTTCTAATCGGACGACTGAAATATGATGCTATTTTTCCTGCATTTGCCGCAGGAATTATTGCCGATTTAGTTACCAAACTTTGGCAGACACATCACACACATTATCACATCAATTTTGTACCCAACATTTCATTTCTAAATATTATATATGCAATTATTGCAGGGATTATTTTTGGGTTATGTTCCGCAACATTTAGCAAGGTCATTCATAAAACAAGTGCGATTTTTAAATCAAAAATTGAATTTGCTCCTTTTCGTCCCTTAGTTGGCGGAGTGATTGTGGCTTTTGCGGTTTGGGCAATCGGCACAACAAAATACATTGGGTTAGGTATTCCAACTATTGTTCACTCGTTTGACCAACAATTACCTGCATATGATTTTGCGTTGAAAATGGCTTTTACTATTATCACACTTTCGGCAGGTTTCAAAGGCGGCGAAATAACGCCGTTATTCTTTATCGGAGCAACTTTGGGAAATACTATAAGTTTATTCATTCCGTTACCAACAGGACTTTTGGCAGGAATGGGATTTGTTGCTGTATTTGCAGGAGCAACCAATACACCATTAGCTTGTATTATTATGGCAATTGAACTATTTGGTGTTGAATGTGGTGTATATGTAGCTATCGCTTGTGTAATTTCGTATCTCTTGTCAGGCCACACTAGTATTTACGGTAAACAAATGATTGGCGAACCAAAGAACCGCAGATTTTCAAATCACCAAGGAAAACGCTTAACTGAACTCAATGGAAATCATAAATAAACAATTTGTAAAGGATAAAAATATTAAATCCACTTAAATTGCTAACACACTTACTGACTACCCAATATTTGAAGCATCCTGCCGACTTCAATATCCATTCGGGAAGAGGCAAACCATTTTTTGCCGAGGTCTTTGAGTGATGACCCGATGTGGTAAAGCTCTGTCTTGTCAATAATTTAAAAACGGTCGTTGATATAGAGAAATTTTATACTTATTTTTTCGGTTACAACAAAGATAGATTTGGTTACATCCCGGATTTTTAAACCACTGAACTTTGTCAATAATTAAATTTTAAAATATGAAAATTGTATTGACAGGTTCTTTAGGGCATATCGGAAAACCACTTGCAGAAGGGTTGGTAGCAAAAGGACATTCCGTAACGGTTATCAGCAGTAATGTCGGCAGACAAAATGAGATCGAAGCTATTGGGGCAGTTCCTGCTGTTGGCTCGCTTGAAGACGTAGGTTTTCTTGTGAAAACTTTTACAGGTGCAAACATCGTTTATCTGATGGAACCGCCCGCAAATTATTTCAATAAAACTATCGATGTTTACGCACACAGGATAAGGATAGCTAATATTTACGTACAGGCTATTCTATTGGCAGGTGTAACCAAAGTGGTGCATTTGAGCAGTATCGGTGCACATACAGATCACGGAAACGGAATGCTCCGAATTCATTATGAGGTAGAGCAGATTTTAAAAGAATTACCGGAATCGGTTTCCCTGAAAGAAATGCGACCTGTTGGCTTTTACTATAACATGTTTGCATTTATACCTGCTATCAAATCACAGGGGGCAATTATCCAAAATTATGGTGGCGATAAAAAAGAACCTTGGGTTTCGCCTTTAGATATTGCCAGTGCCATTGTAGAAGAGATGGAAAAACCATTTAACGGCAGGACAATTCGTTATATTGCCAGCGATGAAGTTTCTCCAAACAAAGTGGCTCAAGTGCTGGGCGAGGCAATTGGAAAACCCGATCTGAAATGGCAGATGGTTTCTGATGAACAATTTTTAAATGCTCTGTTGGCTATTGGTTTCAATCCACAGGTTGCCAAAGGTTATACAGAAATGAACGCCAGCCGAAGAACGGATGCCTACGAAGATTACAATTTGTACAAACCGCAATCATTGGGTAAAGTAAAATTGACCGATTTTGCAGGCGAATTTGCAACCGTCTTCAATAAAAAATAAATATCTTTATACTGTGCAAAATAAGCCTACATATCGAATAAAAACCATTAGCGAATACCATAAGGTCAGGGAGTTGCCCAAGCCACAGCACCCTCTTATCAGTGTGATTAATTGTGCCGACATTCGACATATAGGCAACGTATGTGATTATAGATGGATGCTCGATTTTTATTCCATATCGCTCAAACGGTCTTCGTATTCTAAGGCAATATATGGGCAACAGGAATATGACTTTGATGAGGGGATTATGTATTTTTCTGCACCGAAGCAGTTATTTAGTTTTGAAATAGATAAAGAGGCAACGCCCGATTTTTCAGGGTGGATATTGCTTGTTCACCCTGACTTTTTATGGCATACGAGCCTCGCTGATAAGATCTTAAAATACGAGTTCTTTGGTTATGATGTACACGAGGCATTATTCCTATCGGAAAAGGAAGAATTACTATTGAAGAATATTATTCTGGGTATTCAGCAGGAGTATCACACGAATATGGATAAGTTCAGCCAACATATTATTATTTCACAAATAGAAACGTTGCTCAATTATGCCGAACGGTTTTATGAGCGGCAGTTTCTGACAAGAAAAATCACTAATCATCAAATTCTGGACAGACTGGATAAATTATTAAACGATTACTTTAACGACAACGATCTGGCTTCAAGAGGACTTCCTACAGTTCAATATGTATCGGATAAATTAAACGTGTCGCCAAACTATTTAAGTGGCTTACTTAAAATATTGACAGGACAGACCACGCAGCAACACATTCACGATAAACTGATTTTAAAAGCTAAAGAAAAACTTTCAACAACAGATTTGACGGTTAGTGAAATTGCATATGGATTAGGTTTTGAGCATTCTCAATCTTTTAATAGAATATTCAAAAGTAAGACTAACCAATCTCCTTTAGAATTTAGAAAATCATTCAATTGAAATTTGAGAATGGTATAAACAAACTCTTTATAGAAACGAGAGGTTTTTATTGTTTATTCAATATTTGAAGCATCCTGCAAACTTCAATATCCATTCGTGAAAAGGCAAACCATTTTTTGCCCAGGTCTTTGAGTGATGCCCCGATATGGTAAAGTTCCGTATCGTCAATAATCAAAAATCGGTCGTGAGCATCGGAGAAAATCTCAATCTCAATAATGGGAGGATATTGGATGTTGTACCGTTGTAAATCCAGCCGTAATTGATTGCTGATAGATTTGGTATGTATGGTGGAGGCTACATTTGTATTGCGCTTACTCAATAAGGTCAGCACCGTATCATCCACATAATTATCAAGCAGGATAATGGAATTTCCAGCACTACGGATAATATCAGAAACAAAAGCATCGGCATCAAAAACCTGTCCGTTGTAAAAGATACCTTTTTCGCTGTGGAGCTTGTCGTTTTCCAAAGCCTTAAAGATTTTCTCAAATTTTTGATCGGCTTGTAATTGCTTCAATTCAATCTTATCCAAACGATGAAATAAAGAGGCGTTACTGATTAGCATTCTTCTCATTTCTACGAAAGCTTCCATAATTTCAACGCTCACTTTAATAGCAATATGTGAACGAAGTATAGCAGATGCCATTGCAATACCTTGTTCGGTAAAAGCATAAGGTAGATAACGTCTTCCACCATAGTTTAAACTTGAGGTTCCAAATTGGAACCTCAAGTTTTCAAATTCTTCATCTGTCAATTGAAAGCAAAATGAAATAGGAAACCTTTCATATTTCTTTTTACCGCTTTGTTGAGGTTCTTTGTTTCCACTTGGTGTAAGGAAGCGAGGTCGCTATCTAGCATTACTTGCTTTCCACGTAAGGAATAAATCAGGCTCTTGATTTCCATTGTGCTAATGGTAGGTTTGTTTTCCATTACTTTTTGTAACTTTTGTTTTTTTCAAATTCAAAAGAGGTTTTGTATTCTTCATCCAATATGATAAAGGCATCGAACTTCTTTCCTGCCTTGCTTTTCATTCCTTTAATAAGTGAAGTTTTACCTTTATTGATAAGACTTTCAATATCGGCTATCCTGATTTGTACGCCACACACATTACGGAACTGTATCCAATTACAAACTTCATCAGGACACTTTACAATTTTATCCCGGATGATGAGTTGCTGGCTTTTACATTTCGGGCAATTCAGTTTAGGCAGGTTGTTTTGAGCAATGGAAGTTTGCAATAGTTCATCGGTAATAGATATTGCATATTTTTCCATTTCTGTTTGAAATGCTCCGACATCAGCTTCATTGTTTTCTATTTTCTGCAAGGCAAGTTCCCATTCAGCGGTCATTGCCACATCTGCAATTTTGCGGTCTTTTACTAGTTCATATACCTGCAATCCTTTTTCAGTGGGTATCAGGGATTTCTTTTCTCGTTGGATATAGTTGCGGGTAAACAGCGTTTCGATTATCGCTGCCCTTGTAGCAGGCGTGCCAATACCGATATTTTGCAGGGCTTTCCGTTCGTCCTCGTTTTCAATTTCCTTTCCTGCATTTTCCATTGCCGACAATAGCCCGGCTTCTGTATAAAGCACAGGCGGTTTGGTTTTCTTTTCTAAACAAATGGCTTCCTTAATGTTCAGTTCGTCACCTTTTTTTAAATCGGGTAAGTCCTGAATTGGTTCAGTGTCTTCGTCCGAGAAAGTTCCCTTTATCAAACGCCAACCTGCTTCCAAAACTTTACAGCCTTTCAACGTAAAATCGTAATGCGATACTTGCAACGCTATATCTGTTACTTCTTTGATACAAGGTTGTGATATGGCTTCGAGCAGTCGAAAGGCAATCATATTATAAACTTTCGTTTCGTCCGTTTTGAGAGCAGACGGAATTTTGTCGGTAATAAGTAAACCGTGGTGGTCTGTCACACGTAAATCGTTTACGATACGCTTATTAAACCGACCCCATTTTACTTTTGATACCGCTTGTTTAAATTGCTCATTATTCTGCAATGCTCTTACAAGGTTGGGAATTTCAGCCCACATATCTTCAGGGATATATTTACTTCCGGTGCGTGGGTAAGTGATAAACTTCTTTTCGTAAAGGCTTTGGGCAATATTCAGGGTTTCTTCGGCAGAAAGGTTGAGCTTTTTATTAGCTTCCTTTTGCAGTCCTGTAAGGTCAAACAACAAAGGCGGTTGCTCTGTAACGCTTTTGGTTTCTACCGATGTAATTGTTGCCGTATCGCTTCGCTGAATGGCTTTCAATGTATCATCGGCAAGTTTTTGGTTTTCCCATTTGGTTTTGGAAAGGCTTTTGAAATCAACATTTTCTTTGTTGTGTGATAGCTGAATTTGCCTATACTTCTTAATAGAGAAATTTTTGTTTTCCAAATAGCGTTTACAAATAAGAGCCAATGTAGGCGTTTGCACCCTACCTAACGAATAAATACCATTGCCTGCCGAAATACTCAATGCTTGTGTAGCATTGATGCCCACCAACCAATCGGCCCGGCTTCTGCCTTGCGCAGCCTGATACAATCCGTCAAATTCTTTGCCGTCTTTCAAGCTATCAAAGCCTTGCTTGATTGCCTTTTCGGTAAGTGAACTAATCCAAAGTCGCTCAAAGGGTTTACAGCATTTTAGATGCTCGTAAATATACCTAAAAATCAACTCGCCCTCACGTCCTGCATCGGTAGCAACGATAATGCTGTCGCTTTTGTTGAACAATTCTTTGATGATTTTCAGTTGCTTTAATGCTCCCGTATCGGCTTGGTAGCCCTTGTCTTTTTTGACCTTTCTAACGGTCAATATGAACGGGTTCGGGAGGATAGGCAATGAAGTCTTATCAAACCCCGAAATCCCGTAATCTTCGGGCATTCCTAAGCCAATTAAATGACCGAATGCCCACGTAATAAAATAGCCATTACCCGTTAAGTAGCCGTCTTTTTTATCAGATGCTCCCAACAGGCTGGCTATTTCTCTTGCTACGCTTGGTTTTTCTGCGATAACTGTTTTCATAATTAACTCACTTTTTTACCTTTTGATTTTGCTGGAGCTTTCGGTTTTTCCTGTTGCTCCTGTTGCTTTTCATTCTTCGGTTTTTGCTGTTCTTTTTGCAAAGGTTCTTTCACATTTTTGGTTGCTTCGTTGGTTTTTCCTTCAGAATTAACCGCAGTTTGTGTTTTGTGAGCTTCGGTAGGTTTTACACGTTCCTTATATTGATTTGGGAACTCAAAATTGGTTTTTCCATCTTGTTTATTGAAAGTGATGTAACCCTGGTAGGGCTGGTCCTTTTTGTCTTTCAACTCAATATATACGGTTTGTCCGTCTTTGAATTTGTTGTACTGCTCATCAGTCAGTTCCTTACCTCTGAAAGTTCTCGGAGCTTCGTGCGATTGCTTTTGTTGACTGGTTTGCTTATTACTTTGTTGCTTATTTTGGGATTGCTGGTTATTGTTGTTTCTGTCAAACAAAAACTCAACAAATCTTTTGTCAGCATTATACTGAACATTTGCATCAAAGGTGGTTCCCTTTGTAGAAATCATTCCCTCGATAAACAGAGGTTTCCCCTCCATTAAGGTTTGCTTTTGCACATCGTTCAGTTTTATCCCCTTTAATTCATCAGGGATTTTGATAAATTCTGTTTTTAAAGCAATCAGCTCATTGGTAAGCCTGTCCACACTGATAATGGACGGCATCATTTCTTCTGTTTTGGGATTTTTCAAATCTACCACACGCCCCATATTACCCGTATCGAGCAAGTTCTTTTTGTCTTCTTCGTTAAACTTGTGTCCAAAGAACTCAAAGTTTAGGTTGGGTTCACGTCTGATACCATGTACTGCCGCCACGATACTTCCATCTGGTGTAGGCTGTAACGATAAACGGGCATCTGTGCGTACTACTGCACCGCCAAGATTAATACTAATAGGTACAAGCTCATTAGTCTTGTAACCTTTCAATAATGGTTCAAGGAGGTTCTTTTTTTCAAGGTATTCCTTGCTTAATCCGAGATTGTTCATTGTTTCCCAATCAATCTGTTCCGGCTTGAAACGGTATTCGTTTGTTTCTGGTGTTGTGTGTGTTGTTGCCATATCATTTTTATTTTCTTGTTTTTGTTCTTTTTCGGGTTCATTTTTCACCTCGTGTTTTTCCATTTCTTTTTTACCCTCCGGTGTAGGGTTATCTACCTGCTTTTGAAATTTTTTTGCCTTTTCTACAGCTTCTCCTGCCGGCACTTTAAAGAATGTGAAATTGGTAGGATCTTTTAGCTGTCTCCAAAAATTGGATAGGAAATTGGAAACGAAATCGCCGTGTTTGTCCACACGCATAAAATCAGATTGGTTCTTTTTGGTAGGGTCAACGGTTTCCATTTTGCCGTTTTCGTCAATGCTCTTTACGGCTTGGATTTTCATTTTTTCCTTATCCAATATTAACAGTATGTCCGACAGTTGTTCTGGTACGTTCTGAACAGATTGCTCGGAGGTTTCCTGTTTCTTTGTTTCTTCGCTCATAATCTGAAAATTTTAAAGTTTTTATGCCGAAAGTAAAGGAAGTGCTTCCTGCTTAGCCTAAAGTGGCAGTCAATGGAAATGTTTGGCTTTCATTGGCGTTCTGTTCTATTTATTAAAGCTCTCTCTGATAAACTGATGTACATCTGATAATTTATAATACAATTTCCCGCTAATCGTGTAATATGGGAGCTTCCCAATAGAGCGATAACGTTGCAGAGAACGATTACTGACTTTCAGCATTTGCAAAATATCCTGATTGTCGAGTAGTTCCTCTCCATCAATGGTATTTCGTTTCTTTTTTAAATCGTTAATATTGTCGCCCAACATATCAAATCTGTCCATGATGCGTTCCATCCACGATATAAATTCCATTCTATCAATATTCATAGCACATGTTTTTAAGGATTTATTTTTTTGTCTGTTTTCAGCTTTCTGCCTTTTGCCATAAGTCATCATAGCTTGTATCATTCAGCCTTTGTAGATAATCAGCAATAGTATTTATCCAGTTATTAAGCTGTATCCCTGCTGCTGCTTCAATAGTTATAATTTTCATCGCATTGCTCTTTAATGTTTACAATGCAAAATTGAGAAAGGTGGCAGTGTTTGTCTGCCAAGCCTTGCCAATTGGTTTAGCGGTTTTTTGAAAATTTTACAATTTGACGGAAAGCCTTATTAAATAAGGCTTTCGTTAGATTTTCCGATTTGAGCCATGGTAAAACAAGCCCTTATGCCAGTTGGCATATATGGGCAGATGCAAACACAAAAAAGCAATACGGGATGCGTATCGCTTTCAAACTCTTTATTGATTGGAGTGTTTATAAGTCTTTATCCATATATTCTTCCAATGCCTGTTTCAACTGATCTAAAAACAAGGTTCGAGAACCTGCACGGGTTTTCATCCGGTGGAATGCGTGATGCACATCGGTCAGTGGTATTCGAAACAACACTTGTGAAATAGCAGTGAGCTTCCGGATGCCTAACTTACCGTCCGAAATAGCACCAGATGCGTATAGGGCATACGTTAGCTCAATCAAAGCATTCTTGCTGTCCGTCCAAGATAGCTCTTTAATTTCGCTGGTGCTGCTGAAAAATGTATCAGAGTTTTCTTCGGGACTGATTTTGGTTAAGAGGTAGGCATATAACAGGTCGTTGGAGAGAATACGAGCTAATTTGTAATCGTAATAGGTTGAGAAAAGCGGGTCGATTTCAAACACATAACTATTAAGCCCTTCGAGGTAATTTATCTGCCCCCGTTTAAAATATTCTTGATCTTTATCTATTCTGCCTGAACGGTAGTATCGGTAAAAGTGGGAATTGCAGATATGTTCCCTGAACTCAATCTTCAGCTCTGTTAAATGTTTCGAGAAATAGTTGCGGTAGATTTTTCCATTATTGACCGGGCACGAGGTTTCTATCCGGTACAGTTTATTATAGTAAATTAGCTTTCCGAGGATTTGGGGCTTAGTCATTTTAAAGAATTCAATCTCTTTTGCCTCGTTCTCAAATCCCGAACTTAACACATATTCTTTTGCCGAAACCAATAGCTCCTGAAGAAAGACCGTCATTTGAAAAGCTTCTTCAATTAGTCCCGAGCACGTGACTGAGAGTTTCCGTTCTTGCTCCTGAATTTCGCTAACAATATTGTTTATTGACTTTCTCATAAAGGAAGATTTTACTATCAATATCGGTATCACACAAATTTTACCAATAAATAGTAATTTAATAACCAATGTGTCCCTACAATGGGAAAGATTTTAATCGTTTTTCATCGGCGGTTTATCACTTAACCACCCATAAACGATAAATACTAAATTATTAATCATAAATTTGTATTTGTGTATTTATGTAAATTAAAAACTGACTTTGTGATATATGGGGACATTGTTTATAAAAAATATGGTCTGCAACCGCTGTATTCTCGTTGTTCAGAACGAACTCGATAAGCTCGGTTTAGAGGCTAGTAATATAAAATTGGGAGAAGTTTCTCTCGTGAAAGATCTGACTACAAAAGAACGAGAAGCAATAGAAAGTGCGTTAGATCCCTTAGGTTTTCAGGTCATTGATGACAAGAAAAGTCGCATGATTGAGAAGATAAAAAACGTAATTATTGAATTAGTGCATCATCAGGACAATGACGTAAAAACAAATCTTTCCGATGTTTTAAGTGATGCATTACATAATGATTACAATTATCTTTCTAATTTGTTTTCTGATATTGAGGGTACAACTATTGAAAAATATTTTATAGCTCAAAAAGTAGAAAAAGTAAAAGAACTTTTAGTTTATGATGAGTTATCATTAAGTGAAATTGCCGATCGCATGAACTATTCAAGTGTGGCTTATCTAAGTAATCAGTTCAAGAAGGTAACAGGTCTTACACCTAGCCATTTTAAACAAATTCGAGAAGACAAACGTAAGCCTTTAGATGAGGTTTAAGTAAATCTTACAAATCAAACCCATAATTTCACAATAAATATCTATCAATTTATTGTCAATTTTGTATTGTAAAATAAAGCAATCGAAATATGGCAACAAATAAAGAAATAATTTACATACCTCTAGAGGATGTAGAAAGCGAACATTGTGCATTAATCGTAGAAAAAGGACTTGCACAAGTAAAGGGAGTTGAAAGTCACAAAGTAGAAATAAATAATCACAGAGCGGCTATTACGGTTAAGGATGAAGAAGTAGTCGCTGATGCTGTAAATGCCATAAGAGATTTAGGTTATGGTGTACCAACAGTAAAAGCTAGTTTTCCGGTTTTGGGGATGACTTGTGCTTCATGTGCAGGTAGTGCAGAAAGTGTGGTGCGTTATGTGCCAGGCGTGGTTAATTCATCTGTAAACTTTGCTACTGGTAATCTATCTGTTGAATATTTTCCAAATATGACAGATGCCAATGCTATTCGAAAAGCTGTTCAAGCTGGAGGCTATGACTTGTTGATTGAAGATGAGTCTAAACAACAGGAAACTTTAGAAGCCATCCACGAAAAGAAATTCAAACAGTTAAAAAATAAAACCACCTGGGCGATCATTCTATCATTACCTGTAGTTGTTATAGGAATGTTCTTTATGGATATGCCTTATGCCAATGAAATTATGTTGGTATTTTCTACTCCGGTAGTGTTATGGATTGGTCGTGATTTCTTTATCAATGCCTGGAAGCAAACCAAAAATAAATCTGCCAATATGGATACTTTAGTAGCGTTGAGCACCGGTATCGCCTATCTGTTCAGTGTTTTCAATATGGTGTTTATGGATTTCTGGATGGCAAGAGGCATTCACCCCCACGTGTATTTTGAAGCCGCAGCGGTTATTATAGCCTTCATTCTTTTAGGTAAATTATTGGAAGAAAAAGCAAAAGGAAATACTTCGACTGCTATCAAAAAATTGATGGGATTACAGCCTAAAACCGTTATCGTCATTCAAAAAGATGGGACAGAAAAACAAACGGCTATTGAAGATGTAAATGCTGGCGATATTATTTTAGTAAAGCCAGGTGAGAAAATCGCAGTGGACGGAATGGTGATATCTGGTAATTCTTATGTGGATGAAAGTATGTTGAGTGGCGAACCCGTTCCTGTATTGAAAAAAGAGAAAGAAAAAGTATTTGCCGGAACCATCAATCAAAAAGGAAGCTTCCAATTTGAAGCCGTGAAAGTGGGTAAAGAAACTATGTTGGCACAAATCATCAGAATGGTGCAAGATGCACAAGGTAGTAAAGCACCAGTGCAAAAACTGGTTGATAAAATTGCAGGTATTTTTGTTCCCGTGGTTATTGGTATCGCTATTTTTACCTTTATTCTATGGTTAATTTTAGGCGGTGACAATGGTGTGGTACAAGGTCTGTTAGCAGCTGTTACAGTATTGGTTATTGCTTGTCCTTGTGCTTTAGGTTTAGCTACACCAACAGCTATTATGGTGGGAGTAGGTAAAGGGGCTGAGAGTGGTATTTTAATTAAAGATGCTGAAAGTTTGGAATTGGCTAAAAAAGTGCAAGCTATCATTTTAGATAAAACAGGAACCATTACCGAAGGTAAGCCAGAAGTAACCGGTATTACGTGGTTGAACAATGATGATACGACTAAAAATATTTTGTTGAGTATCGAAAAACAATCAGAACATCCATTGGCAGAAGCGGTGGTGAAAAACTTAGAAGGTATATCAACCGTAAGTTTGAGTGGATTTGACAGTATTACAGGTAAAGGTGCAAAAGCCGACTACAATAACGAAACTTACTATGTTGGAAACAAAAAGTTATTGTTTGAAAATAACATTAGTATTCCTGCTCAGTTACAATCTCAAGCTGATGAATGGGGTAAAGAATCAAAAACGGTAATTTGGTTTGCCAATAGTAAAGAAGCACTTTCTGTAGTGGCTATCTCTGATAAAATCAAAGAAACTTCAGTAGCTGCAATCAAAGAATTGCAAGATATGGGTATTGATCTGTATATGCTTACTGGCGACAATGAAGCCACAGCAAAAGCTATTGCCGAGCAAACTGGAATTGGTCATTACAAAGCTGAAGTATTACCACATCAGAAAGCAGAATTTGTAAAAGAACTACAGGCCCAAGGCAAAGTAGTTGCAATGGTCGGTGACGGTATCAACGATAGTACCGCTTTGGCAACAGCCGATGTAAGTATCGCAATGGGTAAAGGTTCGGATATTGCGATGGACGTAGCAAAAATGACCATCATCTCTTCCGATTTGACTAAGATTCCACAAGCGATCAGATTGTCTAAACAAACAGTAGCTACCATCAAACAAAACTTGTTCTGGGCCTTTATTTACAACCTTATAGGCATTCCAATTGCAGCAGGTATATTGTATCCAATTAATGGTTTCTTATTGAATCCGATGATTGCAGGAGCTGCGATGGCTTTAAGTAGTGTAAGTGTGGTTAGTAACAGTTTGCGTTTGAAGTGGAAGAAGTAAATCTTACAAATCAAACAAAAAATATCGAAATAGTTTAACACGTTTTGCTGCTGATATTTGCAGCAGCAAAACAATAATTATAAAATTATGGGACAAGAGCATAATCACTCGCATAGCGCAAACAAAAAGACACTAACCATTAGTTTGGTGATTATTACAGCTTATATGGCTGTAGAAGTTGTGGGAGGATTTTTGACAAATAGTCTTGCTTTATTAGCGGATGCTGGACACATGTTAAGTGATGCCATTTCACTATTCATTGCATTAATGGCTTTTAAATTCAGTAGCAAAATAGCCGATTATGCTAAAACCTATGGATATAAACGCTTTGAAATATTGGCAGCCGTTATCAACGGTGCAACACTAATATTGATTTCTGGATATATTATCTATGAGGCTGTTGAACGTTTTCAGAGTCCGCCAGAAATCCAGTCTAGCGGAATGTTGATTGTAGCATTTATAGGATTACTGGTTAATATCTTAGTGGCCTGGATAATGATGCGTGGAGCGGATGTAAAAGAAAACCTCAATATGCGTGGTGCCTATCTGCATGTCATCAGTGATATGCTAGGATCTGTAGGGGCAATTATCGCAGCCTTACTTATTATGTTTTTCGGATGGGGTTGGGCAGATCCTTTAGCAAGTATTATCGTCTCTGTCTTGGTTTTAAGAAGTGGATATCTGGTTACCAAATCATCTGTTCATGTATTGATGGAAGGGACACCCGATAATATCGAAATTGAGAAGGTAACAGAAGAAATCTTAAAAACCGAGGGTGTCCAAGCTATTCACGATTTGCATATTTGGACAATTACAAGTGGGTTAAATGCGCTTACTTGTCACGCTGTGGTAGATGAACAAATGACAATAGGTCAAAGTGAGACACTTCTTCGGAAAATAGAACATGAATTGGAACATTTAGGTATTAATCACGTAACTATTCAATTAGAGACACCCCAACATCAACATGATAATTCAATATTATGTAATGTAAAAGCTGTTCCTTCAGCACATGACCATCAGCATTAAACTTAAGAATCATTCAATAGTACTTAAATAAGCTTTAATCTTTAAAAAATAAATAAAATGAAAATGAACAAATTAATGATATCGGCTTTAGCCTCTTTAGCCATTTTCTTTACTGCTTGTGGAGGTGATACAAAAGCAGGAAAAGATGGACACGCACACGCAGAAGGCGATGGACATAACCATGCTACAGAACAACAAGTTGAGAAGTCTGTCGATAAAATTGCGGGCAAAGACAGAAATGAAAAAGGTGAATTGATCGATGCACACGGACACTTGATTACCGGTTGTCCCGGACATAAAGAAATGGTAGGCTCTGAAGGTGATATGTGTCCTAAATGCGAGTATATGACGATGATTCCTATTACCTGGGATATTACTGGGGTAGATACGGTAAGGGTAACCTCTTTACCTGATTATAATCCGCCTGCGGACAAGTTGAAAAAATAATAAGGTCGAGTAGCTTTATTGCGTTTGCTAAAGCGGTGGTTTCTGAAAAGGAACTACCGCTTTTTATTTGCCCAAAATCCGTAAAAATTACAATTGTTAATAGTCAAATTGCACTTTTGCTACCTTGCAGACAACTAGATTTGTGTATGGTCAAAATAAATGGAGGAATTTTTCATATGACGAATATTGATAGAAGAAATGCTAGCCTTGTATACCAAGCTATTGGAAATATAAGGACAGTTCTGATGAAAAAGAACATACAAGACGTAAAAATATCTGATATTACCTCAGTTGCCAACATTTCTAAAAGTAAGTTTTTTAGTTTCTTTGGTGGGATTAATACGGTATTGGAATTAGTAATAGCAGAGGAACTTGATAAGATTTATGAACTGATTGGATTAAGTATAAAAAATAAGAATGATAGGAAAAATCTGGTGTCTGAGATAAGTTTGTTGAGAACAATATATATTAGAAAAAATATCATACTCAAAAATTACTATCAAATTTCAGAACAATTACCCAGCCGATATGACAAATTGAAAGAGGCTATTTTTATTAAGGAACAGTATTTGCAGTTGAATATATTAAAGGAATGTTGATGTAGAACCTATAAAAATACCATTGAAGTTTATTAAAGTTAACTTAAAAAGAACTAAAATGACTTTATTTTGTTTTAAATTTAGTATTCACAAAAATATATAGATATGATACAGACAAAATTCCAATCGTGTATAGAAGCCTGCCTTGACTGTGTGGCGATCTGTAACCAGTGTGCTATTGCTTGCTTAAATGAGAAAGAAGTAGCTCATCTAAAAAAATGTATTCAACTCAATTTAGAATGTGTTGCAATTTGTCAGGCAGCAGCCAATATTCTAAGTCTTGACGGTAAATTTAGTAAAGACATTTGCAAACTTTGTATGGAAATTTGCAACGCTTGTGCTGAAGAATGTGAAAAACATGTTGCTATGGGAATGGAGCATTGTAGAGAATGTGCCGAAGCTTGTAGAAAATGTGCTCAAGCTTGTGAAGAAATGATGGCAGCATAATTTAATAAGTATTTTTCTAAAAAAAAGAGGGTATTACATCCTCTTTTTTTTATGTCTTGTACAATCAGTAAATATCATAAAACTAATAAAGAAAAGTATAATGGAAAGCTTGGTTGCAATACCGAAATTTGCAGTATAGAAGTTATAATTAAAGTAAAAACAAAATGTCATATGTGTCCTAAATAAATTTTAGGATTGGATTTCTGTGGTACAAGCATAGCTTTTTTCATCATTTCGATATTGACCCCTATTTTTCAATCTG
>NZ_JBNPWQ010000022.1:0-112060 GCF_050433745.1 Sphingobacterium sp. HSC-15S19 | reverse complement strand
CTTCGCAGATTGAAAAATAGGGGTCAATATCGAAATGATGAAAAAAGCTATGCCTGTACCACAGAAATCCAATCCTAAAATTTATTTAGGACACAAGTGATTTCAATCAGAAGAATGGTTCTTAAAATCGAATTACTTTTCTATTATTACCTGTATATTACCTGTGCATTATCTATACATTATAAGCGAGTTACAAACTTTCACACAAATGTGTAGTTTTTTAATCTAGTAAAAATTTCACGATAAATAACTTTAGCTTTATTCCTATAAATCGTTAAGTGAAAAGTAAAATAGAAGTAATGAAAAGCCATTTTTTTACAAGAAACTTTATCTGGCTCCTTATCTTGCTGTTTATCGTAGTAAGTTGTCAGAAAGATTCGTCCCAAGTATTAGATAATGAAAATAAGCCGACTTTGGCTGATATAAAAGAATTTTATGCCAAAGAAGGAATATTTAAAAAGATCAATCCAAACGATAACTTACCAATTCAATGGGAACCTTTATGGGATGAAGTAACTGTCCGTAAAGCAAACGATTCAGTTGAATATATGTTCATTCCATTGCATCCTTTTCTCAAGGAAGATAAGAAGAAAATTACGTTTGAAAAAGGTGGTAAGACATACTTACTCGTAAAAAATGGCAAAGAATTTTACAAAGGCTTTTTTTTCAATGATACGAAGGAAGAAATTACTGATCTCCGCTCCTTTACTGGAAAAATGTTATTCACAAATCTAAAAAGTAACGCTGCAAATTTGATAAAATACCGGAATGGTTCGCCTTATTTTGAAGGAGATGAAAATGTACAGAAAAAGAGGGCTTCATCAACGAAAATGGCATGGGAGCAAAATTGCAACTATCAAACGGTGGATTGTATCTATCAATCAGGAGGATATGGATGTGGTAGTGGTATTACTATATATCATAGCAGAGATTGTTCTTACCCCTCATTTTGTGCTGGATATGGTTGGTCGCTTATTGATAGCCGAGATGAGTACGTCTGCGAAAATGTTTGGGTTCCAGATGCACCTGGTACGGGTGATGGTGGAGGTGGCTCGGACGGAAGTGATATTGCAAACTTCAATGCTAAAATCGATGATACAAATCTTCCAGACTGTATGAAAGGCGTATCGGATACACTTAAAATGCTGAATGGAAATTCTGTCGCTGATATAATCAAAAAGTTTTCGGGAGAAATACCAGGGTATAACCTTAAGTTTACTACAGAAAATTTTAGCGATCCGATGAAAGTGGCTGGTACAAATCGAAATAATAATACAGGAGAAATAATTATAGCTTTCAATACCAATCCACTAGTTATAGGTAATGTTTCCGACTTAGCATTTGCAACAACAATGCTTCATGAATCTATTCATGCTTACCTTACTGCATTTTTTTATGATGATCCAACGGCAGCAACAATGACTTATCCTCAATTATTTGAAAAGTATACAAAGAAAAAAGCTTTTTCAAATGGCGCTCAACATGAGACCATTGCTAGAGATTTTATTACAGATCTAGCCGCATCCATTAAAAATTACGGAGAATTAAAAGGCTATCATTTAGATAAGCAAATATATGACGATATTGCCTGGAAGGGCTTATTAGAAACGGATGCATTTAAAAACCTTTCAGATGTAGATAAATCTCGAATTACAGATAGAATAATGGCTGAACAATATGATACTAGAAAAGACAAAGGAGTTACACAAAAAGGAGTTCGCATGGGTTGCTAGCATTCTTTTATTTTGGACATTGGCAAGTTGTGCAACGAAAAAGAATCTTGACGACTTTGCTGAAATTGATCGAAACAATTGCAGTAGTTTTAATCAGATGGGCAAAGGATATACGGAAAGCGAGGTAGCTCCATTAATACATGGAAAAGTAAGATTATGCTATAATAATGAAATAGTGCCTTACGCGAGAGTCTTTTTTCTTAAAAATGGCAGGGACACCATAGCTTCGCTTACCACAGACGAAAAGGGTGAATTTTCAAAACAAATCTCTCCAGATGGTTTTTGGGGAAAAGTAATTATAGAAAAATTTGGATCGAATTTGACAATTGATGAAGTGAGAATAGATGCATACTTTAAAGATTACTATCTGGATATAAAATTACCAAGGCAACCTGCTTATATAAATGAAGTGGGCCCAAGAAAAGATCAGAAAAAGTTAAGAAAGGAAGTTGAAAAAGCAAGTCGAAAACATCAGTAAATAATTGCAATCTATCCACTCACTAACTTCAAGTGGGGAGGTTGATGTTATCTATTTTTTGAATGTGTAGCTTTTAAAGATCATCCACACCTGATCCGTCAACGTAAAATATTTTTGGTGCTTAGATCATTTACAGTCAAAAATCCGGTAACAGCAAACTTTTTGACAGCTAGTACTCCATGCTCAACAGCTAGAAATAATATTTTTTAAAAACCAAATAGGATTCGATATTGTATTAATAGTACTTTTCAAAAGCTTTAGCATTTGCAAATAATTATGCAACCTTTGGTAATCCACCTGTTGAAATAAATGAAACCTGGGTAAAAAACCCAACTATCACCGTGACGAGCGCCGATGGTCAACCACAAACGATCAAACCATACGCAAACTTAGGCGATGGGAAAAACTGTCCGATCCATAGCGTATCCTCTAGCCCCAATTAATTGATAACAAATGAAGAATAACATTTTAAAAATTTTGGGTATTTGTTTTTTAACATCTGCCTACAGTCAAAAAAAAGAAAAGGACTTATCGATACTACAGACTTTGGTCGAAAAAATACATTTGGATCTCCGTGATGTTGCAATGATGTCTGGTGTTCCAAGTAGGACATCTGCTACTTGGGCAAATTTGGTATATGTTCAACGGGGGGATTCCATAACAACTGTGCCGTTTGACAGTCTCACTTCTCCCAAATGGAATCGCTTTGAATATGATATAACGGTTGAATTCGACAGATTTACAGGGAATAGCACTCAAAATTTAAAGGGGGTAATTGTTCTAAAGCGTATCAGCCCTGAAAGAGAGGAAAAGCTCCGAAACTGGATGCTTAAAGAAAAGGAAAAGGCTTTGAAAAGATAAATCTTAAAGTCCGGTCGATATATACGGCTGGACTCATAATAGTGTTTATATTAATGGATGCTTACATAGGTTGTGAATTGCTTTCATTCTTTGGTTTAATTGTATGTAAATCCCACAGATAGTAATTATTCATTTATTTGAATATGTTGTTTAAAAGTTCCTTCCTGATAATACTTTCATTCCGGAATGCTAGTTTATTGCTTCAAATATTATTATCATGTTCACGAACACTCCAGATCAACCCCCTGTCTCGGTAATGACAGCATTCTATTATCAAAAAGTTTTTCCATGATCGTCCACACCTGTCGCACCGTCCGTTATCATTGCTGCAACTTGGGTGATTTCTAATTTTGGAAAAGACTTTATAATATTTATTCATTTATGAGGATGAGGAGTAACTCGGCCTTTTTTTGTTTTTAAAACCAAACAGGATTCGCCCCGCCCAGACTCAAGGTTTTTTTATTCGTCATAGCCCAACTCATCGAGGATAATAACAAGTTCATCGGTGGTCAACCAGCTCGTATTGTTACATAGCATTACCCAATCGCCACTGCGAAAATCTACATTCATTATAAAAAACCGATCAATCATAATTTGCAAGGTTCCACCACCATGCAAAACAGAAACCTCAACCACTTGCTTCTGACCACACACGTCACATTCGAACTTTATATTCTTTTTCATCGAATATCGTCCTTTATCCACTTTAATTCTCCACGCTGGATCATGGCTATATATTTTTGCACGTGATCATCGGTCAATAAGCAATTGTCGTCAAGGTGATAATTGAACTGTTTAGTGAAGGTGTCATAATGAATACTTCCTACATAAGCATTATTGAGGTATATATGCCAAAGGCTGTATTTCTTGGCCCGAACTTCCACTACCTGGCGTTTTCCATGATGATAAAACAACTCAGGCACATCAGTATCAAAGCGAAGTATAAGGGCGTCAATGCACGCTTCCTTGATGTCATCGGCAAGTACACCGTATGCCAATTGCCACTCTCCCTGAGATTTCCTGAAAACATAATGAGCAAGACCATTTTTGTTGTAAAGATGATAATCTTTCATGCCCATGCTTTTATCATGCACGGTAATTTGAGCGTACATTACCCGATTTCGGCAAAAGATTTCTAGCGGTTTCATTACACAATATTACTAATATTATTAGCAACATTGTATACCGTACAGATATTTAGGGTTTCCCATTTTTTATATGTAATCGGATGTATTAAGCCTATCCTAGCCCGATAATAGCATTATGGGAAACCTTAGTCTATATTAAGATTGGAATTGACGTAAGCCGTCGCTACGCGGACAGCTTACCATAAGCGACTTGGTTAAACAGCTCCACTTTCGTATCTTCGATACGGCTACGTTACTTCGCAAAGTCGCCGCTCTACATATACAATGCTAAAAACTACCGTACATACATTCAACGACCTTGACAAATGGTTGTCCGACAACTTCTATTTTGAAGACGGACACGTTTTGGCAATAAAAGAAAATCCGCTTGAAATTATTGTTGGTTATAATGTGAAAGCAAATTATAAGGCAAATTCAGAAAGACACATCTTGCCTTTCAAAATTATTCCATCAAAAATTTATGAATGGACTTTTGACATAGATGTAACAAATGTTGGTGACGACAATTACATTGAATATATTGAAGCATGGGAAGTTGAAAATGGAATTTGCTTAGAGTTCGCTACACCTGCGATTTTTCGACTTGTTACAAACAGCCTTGAAATTGAAGAACAAGAACTAATAAAAACAACATTTAAGCCTTGGACAAGTGAGAAGGAAATATATTTGACCGCTGACCTTTCTGAAGTTCCGAGACCTTTATTTTGGAAAGAAAAATTAAGCAAATACGGACACGACATTCTGTTTCGTTATTATTCAGGTGAAGAAAGACAACCAGAGCAAGTTCCTTATCCAGACTATCAAGGTTACTATATACAACTTGCGGACAGAATTAGCTCGACACAAGAAGGTATTTTTCTCAAGCATATTAAAGTAGAAAACGGAAAATTTAGTTTGAATTTTGAAAACAAGGACGATAAATTGAAAAATGTTTGGAACGACTTAACAGCAATTCTTGCAGAATTTCCTAATGCTCAAATCAAAAGCGGAAATTGCGAGTTTACCGGGACAAAATGGAAACAATATTTAGCGGACAAACTATTACCGACAACAGAATAACAGGAAGCACAGCATATAACGGGAGACTGTAACATAAACTGTGTCAACCAATTTAATCGGCTCGTGCCATTCATCTATTGGTGGAGCAGTCATCCAAAATAAAGAAACTTAGAGTTTTTCGACCTCTTCGACAGAAAGCCCTGTGCCCTTAGCAATATCAGCTATAGGTAGCCCCATTTCCTTAAATGCTTTAGCAGTCTCAAGAGCTTTTTTACGCTCTCCTTCTGCTAGTCCTTTGGCTTTACCTTCTGCTAGACCTTTGGCTTTACCTTCTGCTAGACCTTTAGCTTTACCTTCTGCTAGGCCTTTAGCGTGACCTAAAGATTCTCCGGATTTCTTGGCCGAATTAAATACGCTCTCAGCATCACGCTTATGTTTTAAACTTGCTTCGTATGACATTAGCTCCTCCTCCGTTAGTTTACCTATCTCTCCTATCTCAAAGATAAGACCAAATATTCTTTTATCCAAAAATGTTGGCAATCTATCCATGGTACTCAAGTGTTTAAGTAAGTACAACCACTGATCCATAACTGTCTTTAGTTCTTCTGGCTGTTTATTAAATAATGGAAGCGAAATCATTTTATATCCCAATTTATCATAGAATATTTCTTTGGTCAATTTGTCACACAGCGCAACATCATAGAAATAAGGCCGCTCTGTGACACGAGATATACCGGTACTACCATTTCTATCCATGTGAAACTCCAAAATACCAATAAAGTAAACCTCCGGTAGGTAATAATCACTACCCTTCTTACCTCGCGCTAATTGTTTATTGATGAGACGTGAGGTATAGTACACTGCACGGTCCTTAAAAAATTCTTGAAAGAGCTGCTGCATCTCAATGATGAAAACCTCACCATCGCTGCCGATACAATGTAAATCAAATACAACACGACGCATTCCCTCATAATCACCATCATGTTCTACAGGCTTATATCTTAGATCCGAAATTATCTTCTCTCCCTGAAACAGACTATTGAGAAACTCAATCAGTAAGATTTTGTTGTCCTCCCTACCAAAGTAAAATTTCCAACCGAAATCGGTACGTGGATCTACATACCTACCCAAATGTTTTTTTGATCTAGCCATAATATTTATTAATTGATTATCAGACAAATATATAACAATAAATTGATTATTGCTAACATATTTAGTAAAAAAACAAGTAAATTATATGGATAGTCAATCACATGAGCTGAAAAATTACAGACAGACTATTCTTTATCAAATTTTATGAGTTATTTAGTATGTAATAAATTAGCACAATAACCTAGTAAATAATATCGATTATGTATAAATTACTTTTAATCACTTTTCTTAGCGTTTGATAGTGAATTATATTAGACTAAAGTAGCCCTTTGCTAAGCGCTAATCTCCAGCAAAGCTGTTTAGGTTTTTTTCCAATCTCCATTATTATTTAGACGATCAGATATATGTTGATTTAGCATTAACTTTTTTTCTTATTTTTGAAATTATTGCAGATTTGCGAGGTGGAAAGTTAAAAATGAAGGAATTATTTCAAACGTTCAAACCAAAAAATCCTATAGTCAAAAAGTATGTTGATTATTACTATTTGGACATTAAACCAAATAATGTGATCAATAAATTCCTATGTTTCCCCCATTTTAATAATACAATTTCAATTTATAGATATCATGTGAGATTGGAAAATGGAGAAATAAAATTTGATGATAACGCAAACCCATTTCAGATTTTCACCCCTATTCGGCAAAAAGTACTTAATGTAAAACAATCTGGAACAGTTTACAGAATCGTCATTGTATTTCATCCTTTAGGTATCCAGCAATTTTACGAAAATTTAAATTTTGCAGATTATATAACAGATTACGAGTTTTTCAGTCCAGAAGAACTAAAAGAAATCTTTTCTACAACTCAAACAAAACATATTTCAGATTTTTTAGACAACGCTTTATTACATCGTTTTAAAAAATTTGAGAGCCCAATTTTAGAACAAGCAATTCAATATATTTTCAGTAATGACGAGAAAATATCTGTCACAGAACTTTCAACTTACATTGGAATCAGCAGACAACATTTAAACAGATTATTTCAATTTCATTTGGGAGTTTCCATAAAAAAATTTTACGAAATAGTTCTTTTTAGGCAGTCCGTCAACAAGAAACTTTTTGAGAACCCTGAAAGTAGCTTCACTGAAATTGCTTATGAGTTTAATTTCAGCGACCAATCTCATCTTAATAAAATCTATAAAAATCTGGTTGATAATTCACCTAGAAACTTTTTTAGCAAAGGAACTATTTTAGGAAAAGAAGATACTTTTTGGCATCTGGATCCTTAACGAGTAAAGTTCCATTTTTACAAGTTCGAGTAAAGTTCCATTTTTACAAGTTTCCGAAATAGTTTGTCTGTAGATTTGCCTGATTAAATTTTGATTTATGAGATATTGTATTGTTTTATTTTTAGTTCTGTTAAGTTTATTTGCCCAAGCACAGGAAAATTATTCAACTTTGATTCGAAAAGCGGTCGAAAACAAAAAAAAAGCAAAAGATTCAATTGCGTATCTGCATGCATTAGGATTATACGAGGATGCATTTGCGCGCTTTCCGGATAGTATAGATCAATTTAGCCGCTATAACGCTTCAATCTTAGCCTATAAATTGAATAATAAAGATAAAGCATTTACCTATTTATCTGCGCTGGCAAAGAAGGAAACCGACTGGAAAACTTATCCCGCTTGGAATTATATCATTAGAGATTATGCTTCGGAAGAATATAAAGATCTAATAGGTGACCCAAGATGGCAAATTTTGAAAAGTGATGCTATTAAAAATAAAGATCGTTTTTACATCCAATTAAAAGTAAAGGAAGATGAATTTTTCAGCATAGAGCCAACTAACCTAGATAAATTTCAGGATGAAAAATCTCTTTATGAGAAAATAAAAAACTTTAATCCCTACAAAGCGAAAAAGAATCAGGATTATTCTATTTCATTCAAAATAAACGATTCAACCAAAACTTCGTTTTTTATTCATTTACCAAAAAATTACAATCCTCATAAGAAGTATCCCCTGCTTTTCTTTCTTCATGGTGCAGTAAGAAGTAATGCGTTGATTGATTATCAGTTTGCAGATTGGAATTTAGGTGGTTGGAATAGATATTACACAAAATATGCAGAGCAAAATGATGTCATTTTAGTTTTTCCAAAAGGGAGCAGGCAATACAATTGGATGACATCAAATGAGGGCTTTTTTATGATTCCCGAAATGCTTGAAAGTATCAAGAAAGCAGTCAACGTTGATGACAATAAAGTTTTCATTTCGGGACATTCTAACGGAGGAACGGGGTCGTTTTCATATCTGATGAAACAACCTACACAATTTGCAGGTTTTTACGGATTTAACACTTATCCAAAAATATTTACGGGTGGTACTTTCGTTGAAAATATTAAAAACCGTTCATTTATCAATTTTTCAACAGATGAGGATTATTATTATCCACCAAACGCAAATGATGATTTAACAAAATTAATGAACGGAATAAATGCCGATTACAAAGATTATCGCTACAATGGATTTCCGCATTGGTTTCCACAATTTGACGAATCTGAACCAGCTTATCAGATTCTTTTTAACGACCTAATAAGCCGGAAGAGAAATCCTTTTTCGAAAGAAATATCTTGGGAATTTGATGATGAAAAATACGGAAATATTGATTGGTTTTCTGATATAAAACTAGATACCCTAAGCCGAAAATCAAATTGGCACAAAGAGTTAAATTTCAAAATCAACCAATGGTTGAAATACGACAAAAACGATAGCTTAGTTGTGCAGGAGGTTAATAAAAAAGCTTTTGATTTTCCAAGAAAATCAGGAAAAATAAAAGCTGAATATCAAAACAACATTTTCAGAATTAAAACTTCATCTATTAAATCATTTTCAATCAATATTTCGCCTGAAATGGTCAATCTGAAGAAGAAAGTAAAGGTTTACGTAAATGGTAAATTGTATTTCAATGGAAAAGTAAAGTACAATCGTGAATATATGTTGCAGAACTTTGAAAACAACCAAGACCGAGAACAAATTTGGATAAATCGTATTAACCTTAATATATCCTAAAATATGTACGCGTCCTTTTCATCAAAAGGTTGTTAAAAAGAATATATACAGCTCTTAATTTCAAGATGATGACGCATTGTTAAGGCTACGGTATGGGTTCGAAAGAAGAGTTGGTTACGCGGAAGAACAGTCGATTCGTTCGGCAGTTTTAACAAATTAAAAAAAAGGCCTCCTGAAATGCAGGTCTAAATCAATGCACAGCTTGGAGCGAATCTTGCGAGAGGAGCCAATATGGTAGGAACTAATCCTGGGACTGGAGTGAAGAACTGGGATACTAATTGTAAATAAATTCAGATGCGAAAGGAACAAATAACAGAGCAGTTAAAAGAGTATTATCCGGAGGGTGTTACCCTCGACGATATCATGGCTTATTCCGCTTCAGAAGCTTACAATAACCGGAAACAATGTATTGAATCAGCCTGGTCAGACCGCGGGCAATGGGAACAATTAAAAGAGTCCCTTACCGACCTGTCTGCTGAAATCTGGGACTATTCCTTCTTAGGGGGAAGCCCTTCCTTGCTCAGGGTGATAAATTTGGAGAATTCGTTTCAAATAGCGAAATTTGGTCAACACTAAAATCGAAATACTATAATGAACGATAAGGTAAATATTGAAAATATTAATCTTGCTGAACGAATTCGTTTAGGAGTGCAAAAGGCTTTACGAAAACTAGCCGAAGAAAGTGCAGCAAAGGGTGAGAGTTTGGTGGTAAAAGTTGACGGAAAAATACAAGAAGTACCTGCAAAGGAACTACTTATGAATTTACCAAAATAGTTTCTTCTGTAAACTATTTAACTAGGCCCCCGGCTATACGCCAAAAAATCTTTAATTCCTTAACGCGTATATTTATTATCTGGAGTTTCTCTTCTGTCTCTTGATTAAAATAGCCTTACCACTGCATATAAATATCTGATATATCATACCGAGTGGCTTCATGCTTCACTGCTTTTAGATAGACCATCTATTCCTTGGCAAAAATTCCAGTCGGACTTTGACTTCGCCTGCATGTACCCCGAAATCTAAAGCGCTATTCCGTCCCTGTGGTAAATCGATAAAGTTTTCAATGCACCACCATGCTTCGTAATTTGGGGCTAGCGGTATCTCCATAAAAATTCCGATAGCCAGATTCCTCATTTAATGGCGCATCCACTAAATTATAACAAGTGACTTGGCAAAACAGCTCCACTTTCGTATCTTCGATACAGCTACGACAAGTCGCCGCGCCAGTTACCTACAAGCATAACACGACACATCAAGAAAACACAATTGCATTTATGACACCTACGGAAAAACTAACTTCCATTTCGACCGAACAATATATTTAAGAAGATGGCGACGAATATAAAGTAGAATTAAAAGAAGGTTTGACAAATCAACAAATTGACGAATTAGCCAAAGATTGCCAACAGGACAAATTCCGCCAGAGATAAGAGAATTACTAAAATTTGCTAGCGCCTTTGAATTTTTTGGAATTGAAGAAATCACATTTGACGGAGTAGGTCAATTCGGATTTGAAGAGTTTTTTAATAATTCAGTTCAACTAGCAGGAGATGGGCATACATGCTCAACACGTGTCCCTCAAGCTGTTCAGTGATAATTAATTGTCTGTTAGGTACTACTTTAGGCTCGAACCTTACCGATCTATCCCGGCCTGTCTCCAGCTCAAAAGTTCCGGTATTGAGACCTCGGACTGTCTTTTTTGTCTTGCCATTTCGACGATTGCTATTGCCCGAAGCTTTCTTTTCGTTCAAGTGGTTTTCCAGTTGCATACCCAATTTTCATATTTAGTTACATTAAACTCATGTGATATAAATTCATGAAACTTTGTTTATTGATACAAGTTTTTGATACAACATCTTTTAAAATTAATCATGCTAATTAAGGATATCGAATAATCTCAATAAACCTCCGTTTTAATGTCTGAGAGGTTACAAATATGTATTGCTTGACGATAGTTTAGGTTAGATCTTTTCCACATTTTTAACATACTAAACCAAGCCTATGTTAGAACGTTTAATCAACAACAATGGTAAGATAGCGAAGAATTTGATAAAGAATCTTGGGGTGAATTAAAAAGGGTCCATACAATAGCGTTATTTTAGGCATTTTGATGCAGGGATTCTAACATTCTATTACAGTAAGTTAAGATGGTTTTATTGATATCCCCAAAGGCTACGTTATAACGGTAGTTGATCTTTTTTCATAAGTTTTTGAACCAAATAAAAAATCCTAAAAAACTTAAATGAGCTACATTTGTTATAAAAATGTGTAATTTAAAAAAGATAAACATATATGAAAAAATTAGGATTATTAGTTCGACTAGAAGCAAAAGCTGGAAAAGAAAAAAACGTTGAAGAGTTTATTACAAGTGCGTTGCCACTTGCTAATGAAGAAGTCGGCACTATTACTTGGTATGCGTTTCGTATTGACTCTTCTACATTTGGCATTTATGACACATTTTCAGATGAAGAAGGCAGACAAGCACATCTTGGTGGTAAGATAGCAAAGGCGCTTATGGAAAATGCACCAGAATTGTTAGCTAATCCGCCATCTATTGAGAAATTGGACGTTTTAGCCGCTAAATAAACATACCATAATTATTCTAAAATGGAAGTCTGTCAAAGTTCTGTAAATGAATTTGGACAGGCTTCCTTTGTTTACAAAACAGGTTAATGTTCTATCTGCTGTGCTTAGTCTCAATATTTCTTTTCCCTAAAAAGTTTTGAAATCAGGTCCCTATCTGCTTGATTAATGTCTATTGCATCTGTAACCGTTTTTAATAATATATTTATCATAATAGCGACGTATTGGTTCTTTAAAGATCGTAAAAAATTTTATGCCAGGATCAGAAAGTCAAAGGGTGATCGGGATAGCTGGTGTCCTATAACTTAAAGGAAAGCTTGCCGAAGAAAATGCTGCAAAGGATGAGAGTTGATGGTAAAAATTGACAAAAAAACAATAAGCCCCTACAAAGGAGCCACTTATGAAGTGGCCAAAATAGTTCCTTTATTTCGACACTTATAACTTATTCTCAGATTTGGACTTATCTGGAAATTTTATTCGTTGAGGTCGGCCAGGGATCTCGATACGGAATCGGTAGAGATTATTCTCACCGCAGCTACTGGGATAACGCTTCGGTTTCAAAAACGAAACAGAACAATAAATACAGACGACTATTATTGCCGCTACAAATTCAGGCACAATAATACCAAGATAAAATCTATCATATATATCTAGTGGTCATTGATATCGAAATATCCAAAGAAGAAGAAAAATCAATTTTAGCTATTTAAAATATACGTTATATTTATTCGAATATAGCCCCGCTAAAGCAAATGACAGAAACAGAAAAATATCTTGCTGACTTTAAAACAGCTGTTACAAGCGTATATCCCATTTCGGATAAGGCATTTGATTTATTGGCTGAAACGGCCTACGTTCAGCAGTTTAAGAAAAATGAAGTTTTACTTAGGGAAGGGCGTGTCGCCAATGACATTTTCTTTGTCTGTAAAGGAGCCTTAAACTCTTATTTTATTGATGAAAAAGGAGCTATCTGGAATAAATGGATTTATTTGGAGAGGGATTTTGCGAGCACAAGATTTTCGGCAATCATAAAAACGCCCAACGATTTTAAACTGCAAGCTATTGAAAACACTACTGTGGTATGTATGCCTTATCATCAAACAAGAGCAGCTATCAATCAAAATGATGAACTAAAAAACCTTTACATTGCCTATTTGGAGAAAAAATGGATCGTCATTAATGAAGAAAGAGAAATTTCTTTACTGACCGAAAGTGCAACCACAAGATATCTCAAATTGCTGGCGGCACACGCGGGAATTGACAGCAGAATTCCACTACAATATATTGCTTCGCACCTGAGCATTACCCCAACACAGTTGAGCCGAATACGTAAAGGGCTAACCAAATAAAAAAATCATTACGCTCAACCTATATAGAGTGCGTTTTCGAAATCACACTTTATTTTTGCTTATTATCAAACAATAATAAAGGATACTATTAAACTCTTTGAAATAGAACGCATCGTACTATTAATTGAAGTTTGGAATAGGAGACCGTAATAATTAACAATTGAAATTAAATTATGCAAACAATTTCCAAAACACTAAAAATATTTCTAACCGCACTTATTCTTTCCAATATCGTACTGATGGCTTGTGTGGTCTACTTTTTTCTGAACAACAAGCACAGTTTAAGTGCTGAAAGAATAGATATCAAGGACAGATCTGGAAATAATCGTGTCGTTATTGCAAACACAGATAACATTCCGCAACCTATTATCAAAGGGAAAACATATAAAAGGGCTTACGCTCCCGCGGGCCTGATTTTCTATGATAAAAATGGAGACGAAAGAGGTGGTTTGGCAATTACCGATAATGAAGAGACTAACCTGAATGCACTTGCATTTGATTATCAGAATGCCGATGCCATTGGTATCCTGGCACAGGATAATAAACACGACAATTATTTCAGGGCTGGTCTATTGATTAATGATAAAGATCTATCCGGTAAGCCGGGGCATAATATTAACCGGATAAACCTACTAACAGAGAATGGGAACGCTTCTTTGGTGATGAAAGATAACAATGAGATACCGAGAATTATTTTAAAGGTGGACAGTCTGGGTAACCCTTCTATCGAAATGTTGGACGATAAGGGAAAAGTGAAATGGAAACAATAAGCTATAATCGAGAACTGTGCTGTCATTGATAAAATCACTATCTCCGCTTAAGCGATCGAAGCATAAACCGAAAAACGAAAAAGCAACCTATATCAGTAATCTCATTCGACAGCAGTTTGATATTGTATCGCATGGAACCCTAACAGATTTATCCGTTTGGATGGACACGGACAAGACCAGTAAAGATCATTGCTAATTTGTAAAAAAAAGCTTACTCGTCGCCCCGCTGTCCGTAAATGGTTGGATCGGGGTACTTATATGGATGATGTAGCACCATTTGATCAATTATGTTTAAATTCACGTTACAATGATAACTTGCTACGGCCCATGATCAATATACTCTATACCTTTCATGCTTTTTCAGCGGGTGCATTTCTGTTGCTCGGCACCTTAATCGTTATGGGTGTCAACCACAGTTGTTCCCACGCAGACCGGTGGCTTGGGACTTGGTATTATTTGATGGCATGCTTATTTACCCAGCTTTTTCTGGAAGGTTTTCATATCGAGAGCAATGGATTGATCCATACGCTGGAACTCCCGCGATGGGCTACACTCCCCTGCTTCTACCTGGCCGTTCACTACATGGTCAAACCAACAGCAAAAATTCGGTATTGGGGACTACATTTTTTTCCATTCCTCGCTTTCGTTTTCTTCTCCATCATTTATTTAATACCCGGACTTTCTAATAGACACATCCATCCGCCTCAATTACCGCAATGGATCATCTTTGCTATTAAATATTTCTTTTTTGCACAATGTATCTTTTATTGGATTGCCTGTTATAACCTCTTTAAAATACACCAGAAAAACATTCGCCAGCTATCTTCCTATACGGAAAAGATAAACATGGCTTGGTTAAAGTACCTATTGATTGCGCTGTTATTGATGATTGTTGTCCGTCTACTCGCTATGGTTCATTTAGTTTTTAGTGCTGTCGCCCCAATTTTATATTTTATGGGCACAGTGGCACTTGGGTACGCAACGCTAACACAACGGTCAATTTACACAATTGAGTCTACAAAAAACCTCATCAACGAAGCGCAGCATAAAAAGGTTAAAGCCGAGGATCGGCTTACAGTACAACAGGTAGACACATTAAAAGAAAAACTATTACAGAAAACTACAGCTGAAAAGCTATATCTCGACCCGGCTTTAACACTATCGTCTCTCGCTGAGCATATCGGGATCAATCCGCATGATCTTTCCTATATCATAAACAATGGGTTGGAAAAAAATTTTTACCAGTTTATCAACGAGCTTAGAACGGAGGAAGCGAAAAAACTTTTATTATCCAAAGAAGTCAAGCAACTTGATATGTTTGGAATCGCAATAAGGGCAGGCTTCAATTCAAGAACAACTTTTTATGCCAGCTTCAAAAAAGCTACAGGTATTACGCCGACAGAATATATGAAAGTCAATAGTAAACAATCAAACTAACTCGACACAATGAAGTTTGTTCGATTGCATCCATTCGGACGGTTAGCCTATCAAAAAGACCTACTCTTGTATCATATCAACAAAAGAAATTATGATACAATACACCAAACCAAGCGGGTACTCGAGAGCGATCCGCCAATTTTCCAAAGCAACATATGGTCTTCTGGTGGGAGCATGTTGTCTTTTTGCTTCGATTGATACATTTGCCCAGTCCGCCTCTAAAGATAGCCCCCAGCAACAACAGTTGGTTCCGCTAAAATCATTTCAAGGTTACTACCAGCTACCCAATAAAGTAGCTTTCATTGCTTTCGAGGAGCAAGATAACAACCTGTATGCGACACAGCTGTGGGATCAGAAAAAAAGATATCAGCTGGTCCGTAAAGATGATACGCATTTTGAATCCAAAAATGAAGGCTACGCCATAGAATTTTTAAAGGATGATTCCGGCGATTTTAGCCAAACCAAGATACTGGGTAGGATTTTATGTGAGCGCGTGCCATTTGACCCCACTAAAATCGCGAGTTTAACCGCATCTCAACTGAAACAACTTGCAGGAACTTACCTCAAGGTAAATGACAACAACTTTAAAATTCAAATAGATCCCTCCTCAACAGGCCTAACGCTTACTCAATTGTGGGATAACGAAACAATTTCATTTACCCCACGATCGGAATTTTTCTTCCTCAATGATGATGGCACCTTTCCATTGACATTTTCTGTTGCCAATGGAAAGGTGGAGCAAATGCAGTGTTTCGAAAATGATGTTTGGATAAAGACGGACCAATAATCCTATTAAAAAAAATACTATGAACAGATTTATTGCCAGCTTATTCCTGCTGTTGGGTATAGCTCAGCTTAGCGCCCAACAGGTGGCGGATGAACAGTTTCATTATCCCATCACCGATCCGCACCACCGGATCGGTGATGGACCGCTACTCCTATTTGACGAGGCACACAACAATCCGGTTACTTTGAGAGGAGCCTACGCTCCTTTTTCAGATCTCCTTTTGGCGGATGGATATCGCCTCCGAAGTGCTAAAGAAAAAATCTCTTACGATCAATTAAAAGAAGTAAAAATCTATATCAGTATAAATGCCTTATATAATCCGGAAAACTGGAAATTACCCACCTATTCAGCCTTTACCGATCAGGAGATAGAAACACTCAGTCAATGGGTATTTGATGGCGGAAGCCTATTTTTAGTGACCGACCACATGCCTTGTGCCGGATCTGTACAAACGCTTGGTGCGGCATTTGGGATTCATATCGTGAACGGTTTTGCCTTACCTAAGAATGGACGTCCCGAGATCTTCTCAAAGGATAGAGGCACACTGTTATCCAATGAAATAACCACTGGATCAGGTAAAGAAATAGACAGTATCATGTGCTGGGGTGGAACTGGCTTTATCGTACCAACTAAGGCACATATTATTTCTTTATTAAATGAAGAATATGATATCTACCTACCCAATGATGCGAATCAGATAAAAAGACCTATTCCAGACAATATTCCCCGATTGTCGGGCAAAGGGTTTGCAAACGGCGCTTACCTGCAATTTGGGAAAGGGAGAATTGTGGTATTCGGAGATGGTGCTCCTTTTTCGGCACAACTCCATGGCATCAAAAGTGAAAAAAGAGGAATGAACCATCCGGCCGCAAAACAGAATGCTCAATTTTTGCTCAATATAGTTCATTGGCTTGACCAATGACCTGATTTGGCTAGTCTAATGCTGATTCCTCTAGGAATAAATTTGTCATATAATTGATATACGATAGTCGAGTGGACTAATTCTTGTTTTCTTTTTAAACAGTCTGGTTAATGACTGAGGTTGATCAAATTGCATTTTTTTAGCGATTTCAGCTACTGATAAATCAGTTTCAGCAAGTAATTCCTTTGCTATTTTAACAATAAAATTGTCAATATGATACTGTGCTGTATTTTTAGAAGTTTTTAAAGAAACATCATTGAGAAATCGTGTTGTACAATTTAGTTTCTTGGACAATAATGTTAAACTAGGAAGTAAAAACAAGCATTTTCTTTTGTTATCAAAAAGAGTGTGCAGCTCGCTTATGAAATCTTTTTGTAACGCGCTAAACTCATTCAGCTTATCTTCCATTAACTGTTGATAAAACCTTTGCATATGTTGTAAAAGCAAATCAAGATAAGAAATAAGTATTTTAGACTGCGTTTCACTCATGGGCATCTTAGTCTCGAGGTCTATCAGTTCAAAGATATTTTTTATAAGTCTATAATCGTTATTCGATAAGATCATCGATTCCTGAATGGAGTATTCTAGAAACCCAAATTCTTTCAATTTATTTCGCAGACTATATCCTGTAAATAGATCTGAACGGAATGCAAAATAAGCCCCTTCTTTAAAATATCCTCTTAGTTCTTGAACCGGAAAATACTGGCTGCTGAAAAATAATAAGATATGTTGTCCACGATGATCCTTAGTTGAACATCCAAACACAATCAAGAAATATTTATCATCAATCCATCTTTTGGCAGAATCAAAAAATTGCTCCTCATTTCTAAAATTGTCAAAATAATAACTGAAGCTTGCACTGAAAGCATTTTGAAATTCATTATTATTACCTGTATTTATCATATTTTATTTTTTCTTCGAGACTTTGCGCGTTATTTTTTTATTGAATTATTCCCTCAAGAAAAACCCTCTTTAAAACAATATTGTTTGTAAAATAGAGGGATTTCCTAAAGGATACATCCAGCAGCTTCGTTTTCAACGTTATTTCTAACTCTTTTTTTCTAAGATGGCTAAAAAAGCACGTTTGACACCTAAGACTAGCAGTTACTTCTTTTCAGGAACAATTGCTTTACCCGATTTTTCGAGCTCTTTCACAAAATCCCGCCCCCAGTAATGGATATCGTAGTGCTCAATATGCTCGTACAGCCTGCGCGCCCTGACCTGAGCCTCTCCGGGTTCCATGACCAAGGCTTTCAACAGTGCATCTTTCATGCTCTTACGGTCGTAGGGATTGGTCAATATGGCATAAGGCAATTCGACCGAGGCACCTGCAAATTCTGAGAGCACAAGAATCCCAGGAGTCTCCAATAACCCATGGGTCGCAATGTATTCCTTTGCGACTAGATTCAGTCCGTCCCGTAGAGGCGTGATCCAGGCAATATCACTCAGCGCATAGTGTTTGACCACTTCCTCAAAAGGTAAGGCCCTGTAAAAATATTGGATCGGGGTCCAGTTCATCGTTGCATATTTACCGTTGATCTCACCCACGGCCTGATTCACCTGATCCCGAATTTCGTCATAGATCGTCATCCCCTGCGATGGCGGCGTACAGACATTGACCAGTTCGATCTTGCCCCTAAATTCTGGGTATTCGGCCAGAAATTCACCAAAAGCCTGGATTTTTTCCAAGGGACCTTTGACGTAATCCAGACGCTCGATGGATATGATACGCGTTATTCCCGATCCGGCTTTGTTTTCTTTGAGGGCATTGATCTCGGTCTTAACCTTATCATCTGTCAAAATCTGTTCGATATGATCCCTGTTGACCCCCACCGGCTGTGCGCCAAGCCTAATCTGCCGGCCATCTACCTCTATGATCTTGGTCATCTGATCGACGCCGAGCGCACAGCTATAGGTCAGGAACTGATTGGCGACATCAACTTTTTTGACCACTTTAAATGGTGTATGGCTACGGATCACATCCACAAAATTCTCGACATAACGGGGGATATGAAAACTGATAAAATCACAGAGCAGCAGGCTGCCGATAATCTCTTTGCGCCAGGGAATAATATTGAAAATATCTGCTGCCGGAAAAGCCGTATGGTGAAAAAAGCCAATTTTCAGATCGGGGCGCATGGTCTTTAAAAAAGAAGGTACCATCCACAGATTATACTCATGGATCCAGACCAGCGCCTCCTCGTCGGCCTCGCGGGCAATCCGCTCGGCAAAGCGCTTGTTGATCATCAGGTAATGTTCCCAGTCCTCGTGGTTGAATTTTGCCCGGTCAACAAAGGAAAAGATCGTCGGCCAGAACGCCTCTTTGGAGAATACACGATAGAACTTATCGATATCCTCTTTAGACAGCGATAGGGTGGAAGCGACCAGATTAGGATATCGGCTTTCGTCCACCAACTGATTTGGAACCGGCTTTCCGTCCTGCTGGATGACTTCCTCCCCGATCCAAAGACCGGAGCGTCCCTTTTCAAATAAGCCCAGCAGCGAAGGAATGATGCCGTTCGGGCTTCTGGGCGGTACCCTTACCGTCTTACCGTTTACCGACTCCTTTTCAAAAGGCAGCCGATGGTACACCATCACCAGCTGGTCTGATTTTTTGGATTTTCTTTTTTGAGGCAACGATTTTTGTTCCCCGCGGATCAGCTGCTGAAACGGGCGGTATTTGCCCATATATTCCAGTATACCGCCCGCCCCAGCGGCCTCTGCACTGTACGCTGTATCCAACTGATCAATGGCCTGCAGCAGCCCCGGCTCAGATTTTCCGACAGCAACACCACGAAAGCCGATCTCAAACAAGGCCAGATCATTCAGTGTATCGCCAGCTACCATCACATCATCTGGGTCAACGGCCAGAAATTCAACCAGCTTCTTTAATGTTGTCCCCTTATTGACACCTCTGGGGAGCAAGTCCAGGTATTTATCGGCCGAAGTAATAATATCACAGTCATACCTGTCAGCCACCTGCTGCACCAGACTATGGTCAACCCCTGCTTCATAATAAAAGGAGCTGCGGCGCTGCTGCGGCACATGTTGATAATTCAACTGCGGTATTTCCTCCAGCGCTGCCCGGATTGCATAAGTCTGCGGCCATTTTTCCTCAATCTCACTCTGCAGCGGCTCAATCGCTTCCAGGCTATGGCCGTTAACGACTGTGGCGCCCACATCCGCAATAATAAAGTCCGGCACCGGAATGAGCGGATCGCTCAGTAGCGGCAATACCGACTCCAGTCCTCTTCCGGTTACAAAAACCAGCTGCATATTCGGGCTGGCCTTGATCAGTCTATATAATCTGAGGCGGTCTTCCATCTTTCCGCCTAAAAAAGTTCCGTCTAAATCTGTTGCTAATAGCATATTATCTTATATTCCTTTCTAAAAGTTTAAATTCATCAATTGCAGCCATATGGTTGTATAGCACACGGTAGGCTGTCTGTAACAAGGGTAAATTGAGTCCAAGGCTCGTGACCGTCGCCATCAGCCCCTTGGTTGCAACATATCCTTCGGCGACCATGCCCATGAGCTGACGGGCTTCGAAAACCGAATACCCCAGGCCAAGGTATTTACCAAAAGTCCGGTTGCGGCTATGTGCGGAGTAACCCGTCACCAATAAGTCTCCCAAATAGGTAGAGCTGCCCAGCCGGACATGGGGTGCACCGACGGCACGCAGTAGCAGTCCCAGTTCGTCAATGGCATTGGCAACCAGCACCGCCATAAAATTATCACCATAATGCAGTCCTTCGGCCATGCCACAGACAATACCGACCACATTTTTGTAAATGGCTGCGTACTCCACACCCAGGGTGTCGGGACTATAATTCACCTGCATATAGCTTGAAGCAAACCCGTTGGAAATCTTACTGATAAAGGTTTCATTCGGACCGCACAGCGTCATATAGGTTTTCTTGTTCCGCGCGATTTCTTCGGCATGACAAGGCCCTGCAATGATCGCCTGCTGAAAATCTTTCAGTTCAAAATACCGGGCGAGATAAGCACTTGGGAGCAGATTGTCAGGGCCGACGGTCCCTTTGATGGCGGTGATGATAAATTTTTCAGCAAGGTCCTCTTTGGGGATTGCGGCGCAAACACTGTCCAGATGCGCACTGGGCACGACGAAAAGAATTACTTTCGATCGAGCCACGATCTCGTCCAGCTGATCGGACGCATAAATTTTTGTATTGTCAAGTTTTAAAAACGATAGGTAGTCAGGGTTAATAGCATCCTGGTTTATCGCGCGCACCTGCTCGGAACGCCGCATGTACCAGTTGGTATAAATGCTATTTTCTGTCAAAATTTTAACCAGGGCCGTGGCCCAACTCCCACCACCTATCACACTAATCTCATTCAAATCGTTGGGGGTTTTAAAGACGCGAAACAGAAAATTTTCGCCGTCGGGTTATCTATTAATTCACCAATATACGTAAAAATTAATCAATAAGCAAACTTTACGCGTAAAAACAGGGTTAAAGGGGTATTTTCCACGCCAAAATCCGTGTTTATATTTCTTCGTAAATTTGTTCGTTCATATGAAAAATTTAATCATGCTTAACTTCAATGAACAATCACCAAGTTCAATTTATCAGTACATTTTTAATTTCTTTGCCAAATTGGATTTACCCGAGCAGCAGGCACATATTGTTACGGCCGCCGGATTACTTTTTGCTTTTGCGGTGATGCTCTATGCGCTCGATTATATCATGCGCAAAGTATTTTATTCCGCATTGAACCGGATTGCCCAGCGAACCTCGACCAAATGGGATGATTATCTTTTGGAAAACAAGGTGCATGTACGCGTGAGCCGCACCCTGCTCGTGCTGCTTACACGGCAGCTGCTACCAGTGATCTTCGTTGGTTTTCCGGTGCTTACAGCCGCTATTGTCAAGTTTCTGGATATCGTGGTATTGTTCACCATCTACTATCTGGCCAATAGCTTGTTAAAAACCTGCCGCGATATTTTTCGTGGTACAAATGTGTTTAAGGACAAACCCATCGACAGCTACCTGCAAGTGGTACAGATCTTTTTAATATTTGTGATCGGTACACTGGTCGTTTCCCTGCTGACCGGCAATTCGCCCTGGTCTTTTCTGGTTTCGCTAGGGGCGGCATCCGCCATCCTCATGCTCGTATTTAAGGATACAATCCTGGGCTTTGTGGCCAGTATTCAGGTGTCGGCAAATGACTCGGTCCGCGTAGGAGACTGGATAGAAATGCCTAAATACGGTGTAGACGGCGACGTGCTGCAGATTAACCTCAACAATGTGAAGATACAAAATTGGGATAAGACCATTGTCACCATTCCGACCTATACCCTACTGAGCGATTCATTTAAAAACTATCGTGGGATGCAGGAGACCGGTGGCCGTCGGATAAAGCGGGCATTGAACATTAAAATGTCTTCGGTACGCTACCTCAGTGAGGAGGAAGTCACGGCATTAAAAACGATCCGGCTGCTAGCTCCCTATATCGAAAAAAGAGAGCGCGAGATTGCCGAGTACAATAAAACCTGGCGTACAGACAGCTCCTCGCCCGTCAATGGTCGCAGGATGACCAATATCGGCCTGTTCAGGGCCTATGTACTCGCCTATGCCAAACATAACCCCAATATCCATCAGGAACTTACTTTATTGGTCCGTCAGTTAGCCCCTAGTGAATACGGTATTCCGCTGGAACTCTACATGTTTACCAAGGGGACACAATGGGCCTATTTCGAAGATACGATGGCCGATATATTTGACCATCTACTAGCTGCCATTAAGCACTTTCACCTGCAGGTATTTGAACTGCCTGCATCGGACGACCTGCGGCTGCTCGGCGCGATGGCCCCCCGTTCCCAACAGTAGCTCCTTTGTTGCGATAAACCTAAGCTTGCCCGGTGGTTTCAATCTTATTGCCGCTGGGCAGCTATCAAAAGACCGGCTAAATTGGTTTCCCATAGTTTAGCATACGGGCCTTCTTTGCCGGCATTTAGAGGCCTGACATCATACATTCCATATCGTAAATAGTTTTCACTATATCAACAGGATATATTTTCAAAAGTACAGTGTAGATTCGGCGATTCAGATTGAAGAGTCTATATGTCACAAACTTCTTCCCAAATGGTATTTTCATCTGATCAACCCTTAATCCTTCGAATAAAAACGGTCTTACTGCACCATCCTATGATATGTTCAAATAATACATGGTATTATTTATTCTAAACTCTTCGTGAATTCAAGGCTATGCTCCATTGTGTTTTATTGCACCTTGGACATGACTGGGAATCATTCTCAAAACTAAATAAAACATGACCGCAATACATGCATGCAAATGGCCCTTCGGAACTCGATACATCAACCATTTTGTAAGATGATGGGAATAATGGTAGCCCATATCTCACATCATTATCCGCATAAAATAAAACGCTTAAGGTTCCATCGACTTCTAGAATCCCTTCCTTAACCTGTCCCAAATGTTCTACATTTAAATTTCTCAGTTCAGAAAAAAATTCCATATGTGAAAAGTTATTATCCTTTTCATGTTTTATATCAAAGACACCATCTTTTACTACAGGTAAAACTTTACCTTCCAATAAATGGGCAATCTTCTCTGATCGGGAGGCGAGCCAGGTGATCAACCTATAGACGAAAATTACACCTATAAAAACAACAATCGCATGAAAAATCGGTATGTCTTCTTGAAACATTGGATCTCCCGCAGCTGAGCCCAAACTGATAATAATCGCAACCTCAAAAAGAGTTAACTGTCGAACTCCCCTTCTACCCGAGAGCCTTAGAATTATCAATATTAGAAGAAACATTATTACTGTTCTCGCTCCTATTTCAACAAGAAAGGAGATTTCCACCCCCTCAGCAAATATTTTTTGTATATCAATCATAACCTTTTAAAACCAAAAATCTTAATGTGGCCTCCGCACATTCAATCCTAAAACATTCCTCCGGTTGCAATAGTTCCTTACTCAGCAAAAACAATATATATAAATTATTGATTGTTAAGAAGCAATTAGTTTGACGAAAATGCGCAATTAGCCGAAGCGTGTTACCTCTCGGTTTTCAAAGATCGCCCGGTAGACGACTTCCTGGGCTGATTATGAGTTATACGTTTACTAACCATTTACGACTTCTCCTCCATTGGGATGTAAAACTTGACCGCTCATAAAATGTGAATCTTCGCTGGCTAGAAATAGAAAGCTTGGCGCAATTTCATTAGGCATTCCTGCCCTGTTCATTGGAGAGTCGCTTCCAAATTCGGAGTTCTTTTTAGGATCAAAAGATGATGCTATCAATGGTGTCCATACCGGACCTGGAGCAACAGCATTGACCCGAATTCCTTTAGCTATAAGATTTGCTGACAAACTCCGTGTGAACGAAATTATTGCACCTTTTGTTGCAGAATAATCGATCAACTTTGGACTGCCTCGATAGGCAGTGACCGAGGATGTATTAATTATGCTTGCTCCCTTCTTAAGATAAGGTATGGCATACTTCGTAACCCAGAAATAGGAAAAGAAATTATTCTGAAAAGTATTGATTAACTGCTCAGTGGAAATTTTCTCAATTGATTCTGTTTCCCAGTGAAGCCCCGCATTATTAACTATAATATCAATTTTCTTATGCGCTTTTATTGCAATTTCAATGACTTTTTTACAGTGATTTTCTTTTCGCAAATCACCTTTAATCAGCGCACATTTTCGAGAGAAGGATTCAACCTCTTTTTTGGTTTGTTTTGCATCTTTTGTTTCACTAAGATAGGCTATAACAATATCAGCACCCTCCTTCGCAAATAACAGAGCGACAGCTTTGCCGATACCGCTATCTCCGCCCGTAATCAATGCGACCTTATTTTTTAATTTTCCTTCTGCAGGATACTGTATTGGAGACGTGTCAGGAATTGGTACCATATTTATTTCCAATCCCGGTCGCTTTTGCTTTTGCAGCGGTCGAATCTTTTTACTTGCTTCTTTTTTCATGCTACTTCTTGTAAATAATTATAAGCAATTTCTGATTTCCGGTCCTCCTTCTATTCGACTACAACAAATAGTCGTTCTACCGAAGGACTATTTGTTGTATATCAAGAAATCAAGAAGGTACCTTTCTGGATTTTTCTCTCTCCCAAACACGGTGGCCTTTCATTACCGCTATAAAATCTTCTGTTAAATTGTCCTTGCTTTCGAAAATAACGCCTTTATCTTTTTTAATAAATGATCTTTCAGCTAACTCTTCAGCACCTTGTGCAAATGCCAAGGCCTTACAGTGTCGGTAACCTTCATTGATAAAATGAAGGTAATCGGCATTTTCCGCAAGAGTTTTGACCGATTCGCCTGCTGCTGTGTAGAATGCATCGTAACAAACTGATGCCTCCGTAAGATAGGAATGTTGGATATCTTCTTCTGTCCCTTCCTTGAACCGGATCTTTCCTACATGAGATGCGATTAGCACTGCTTGCGCCCCTTCCCTTTCGAGTGCTGTTTTCATTTTATCTATGGAGGATTTGCTAGCTCCATGATCAACAAGAAAAGCAACCTTTCTACTCTTGATCGTACCCTCGCCGTCTTTTACTTTCATACTCAAAGCAGCAGACTTTTCAACTTCGGGTTTGACTGGTTTAAGCGGATATTCGGGATGGTTCTGACGTGCAAATTTGAGGGTTAAAGGATCAAGTTCTTTTGGCGGTGTAAGCCCGAGGTTTGAACCAACATTTTTTGCTAATCCTTGGTCTATCTGGTTCAAAATAGCCAGTTCTCGCTTTCGTATATTGACATCATTTACTTTCGAAAGCTCAAAACTCAGGGCATTGACCATGTGATCCTGTTCTTCTGGGCTCTGTGAATTAAAAAATAGTCTTGCTTGTGTAAAGTGGTCTGCGAAGGAATCTGAGCGGGCCCTAATTTTCGAGCCATCAAAAGGTTGCTTATGGGATTCAAATCCTACTCCATCATTGAGCATTGCATGATAAGGACAGCCTGCAGCTTTACTATTAGGGAAATAACTCACGGCACCTGTAGGAATCTCAGACCGCGCAAAACCATCTTTTTGGTTATTATGTTTGCCGGTTACGGGACGATTGATAGGAAGCTCATGGAAATTCGGACCACCTAATCGATAATTTTGGGTATCCATATACGAAAATATTCGCCCTTGCAAAAGCGGATCATCCGAAACATCTATACCTGGCACTAACCTTCCGGGATCGAAAGCGGCTTGTTCGGTCTCTGCAAAAAAATTCTCTGGATTTCGATTTAGTGTCATCGTTCCGACAATCTGAACAGGCACCAGTTCCTCTGGGATAATCTTTGTCGCATCCAGAATGTCAAACGAATATTTAAATTCATCCGCTTCAGGAATCAATTGAACGCCGAGATCCCACTGCGGAAAATCGCCCCTTTCAATAGCTTCATAGAGATCTCTTCGATGAAAATCAGCATCAAATCCTGAGATCTTTTGGGCTTCGTTCCAAGCGACTGAATGTACTCCTAATCTGGGTTTCCAATGAAATTTAACGAATGTGCCTTTTCCTTGGGCATTCACAAATTTAAATGTATGGACACCAAAACCTTCCATCATCCTTAAACTTCGGGGTATTGCACGATCTGACATCGTCCACATGATCATGTGTGCAGATTCGGGCATCAGTGATACAAAATCCCAAAAGGTGTCATGTGCAGATGCCGCCTGAGGCATTTCGTTGTTCGGCTCTGGTTTTACGGCATGGATGAGATCTGGAAAATTCATCGCATCCTGAATAAAAAAAACTGGGATATTGTTTCCCACAAGATCGTAGTTACCTTCTTCGGTATAGAATTTAACAGAGAAACCTCGTACATCTCTAGCAAGGTCGGTAGAGCCTTTGAAACCTGCTACTGTGGAAAATCTAGTAAAAAGAGGCGTTACCGTTCCTTTTTTTAAAAATGCTGCGCTTGTATATTGAGATAGGTCAGCGGTCGCTTCGAAAATTCCATGAGCTCCTGATCCACGCGCGTGAACGACACGTTCTGGTATACGTTCGCGGTCAAAATGCATCAGCTTATCAAAATAAATATGATCCTGTTGTAATGATGGCCCCCGCTCACCCGCCTTTAATGTATTGTTGTTGTCGGAAATAGGCACACCATCATTGGTGGTCATAATCTGCTCGGAATTATCCACTAAATGCTGATCTATCTCAGCAGTTTTTAAATTCTTTTCTTTTTTCATATCTAATGCTCTTCTGGTTTGATCCATCAGGTGAACAAAACCAAAGTCTGAAAGGTTTGGCAGGTATTTACATTTGCCAGGATTACCGACAATTCTGACGCTATTGGCCTGAAGATGATGTATTGATTGCGTGTTAAATGGGCTTGTATTTGATTATTCTGGTTGAATAATCACAAAGTGTACAAACTTAAATTCATTTTTTATATCCTCACGAATCCGGCGTATCGCCTCGGTGATTTCCTCTGTTTCAAGATGATCTTCAAAATCAATAATAAGCATCAATACAACGTACTCTGGCGATTGATAAGTGGATAGTATGTTTTTAGTTTTTATAACAGCCGAATCCTTTTCAGCAAGCTGGGCAATTTTCAATCTTGTTTCTGAAGCAATTCCCTCTCCCATTAATAAGCTTCTGCTTTCTCTAGCCAATATAAAGGATACAAAAACCAACAACAAGCCTACGATTACTGAAGCTAGGCCATCTAATTCAGGAATCTGCAAGTAATGACTTAGTCCCATGAGTACCATAACGATTATTAGCCCTGCCACAGCTGCACCATCTTCAAAGACCACAAGGAAACTGGAAGGATCTTTACTCTTAATAATTGCATCCCACCACCCCATACCATTGCGGGTTTTATTGAATTCTTTTAAAGCAATAAAAAAAGAAGTTCCTTCAAAAATTAAGGAGAGTATGAGTACAATATAATTCCAAAAAGGATCGCTCATTAATTCGGGTTCCATGATATGAGCTACACCCTGGTAAATAGATAATGTACCACCAAGCCCAAAAATCAGAATGGAAACAACAAAAGACCAAAAGTATAGTTCTTTGCCATAACCAAAAGGATGAGACTGGTCGGGTGACCTCTTACTTCTTTTCAAGCCATAAAGTATGAGCAATTGATTTGCTGTATCTACCGTTGAGTGAATACCCTCTGAAATCATGGAGGAACTATTTGTAAATGCTCCTGCAATGAATTTAGTTAATGCAATTAATACATTCGCCGCGAGTGCACTGTATATTGATTTTTTATTACTGGTTTTTAATTCCGGATTATCCATGGAGGTTTTGATGCGTTTATTTCGTATATTTTTCAATTACTTTTTTGAGATCAATACCTTTACCAAGGACAGGCTTAAAAATATCACCTTCACTATTCATCCTTTCTATGGCATTCAAGAGATGAAAATCACTTATTTTCAGCCCCTTCTTAACTTCATCCCAATGAAGCGGCATAGATACCGTTGCACCGGGTTTAGGACGGACAGCGTAGGCTGCAGCAATGGTTGCATGGGGTCTATTCTGTAAAAAATCCAGATACATTTTTCCTTTCCGATCCTTAATGGACCGTTCTAAACTGGTGAACTTGGGCAACTCATTATGAACTAATGTGACAATCACCCTGGCAAATTCCTTGGACTGATCATAGGTGTATTTCCCCCCGAGCGGAATATAGATGTGAAGGCCAGTAGAACCGCTGGTCTTACAATAACTTGGAACGCCCATATCATCTAGGATGCTCTTCGTTACCTGTGCTGCCTCAACGACCTGATTAAAGGAATTTTTATCCGGGTCTAAATCGATAATACAGAATGATGGATTTTCGGGCTTTTTGACCGTACTACTCCAGGGGTTCATCTCAATGCAGCCAAGATTGACCATGTAAAGCAGTGTCGCTTCATCTTTTCCGACCAAATAATGCTTATCCTTGTTATCAGTCTCGCTATGGTAAAGATATGTCTCCGCCCAGTCCGGAGCAGTATCCGTTACGTTCTTGAAATAGAAACCTTCACCTTCAATACCATCGGGAAATCTGTTCATGCTTTGGGGACGATCTTTTAGATAAGGCAATATAAATGGAGCTGCCTGATAATAATAATTGATAAGATCTCTTTTTGTTATTCCCTCTTTTGGCCAAAAGATCTTATCTAGGTTCGTGAATTTTAACTCATGCCCATTGATCTTTTTGACCTGCGTATTATCTTTCGGATTCAATAGGGTCTTACGCTCACCTTTACTTCGTGGAGTAATCATTTTATCTTCCATGTCATTAACGAATTCTGCTATAGGAGATTCCTCCTCCAAAATAACTTTCTTAGGACTTTTGTCCTCGCGTATTCCATCAAAAGAAGGATGCCGCATTACGCCATCACTTGTCAATTCCGTAAAACTAACCTCACAGACGAGCTCGGGTTTAAGCCAGGTCACCGAGGCGTGTGGTGGATTGGGTCTAAAGCGTGATGGTTTGTTTAAATCTGGTTCTTCACTGAAAGGCGTTTTAGAAATGATCAGCGGTTTAAAACGCTGCATCATCTGCTTCTGTAATTTTTCATTGAAACCTGTACCGACTTTACCTGTATAGACTAATTTTTTTCCTTCATAGACACCTACAAGAATACTACTGAATAACTTACTGGAGTTATCATTCAGCGTGTATCCGCCTATCACGACCTCCTGCCTTTTATTCGCCTTGATCTTTAGCCAGTCCTTTGAACGGTTATGAACATGGTATATACTATCTTTTCGTTTGGCCATAATTCCTTCAAGGCCCAGTTTCCTGGCTTCTTCGAGGAACTGGGTTCCCGAAGTTTCAAAATGTTCACTGACTAGAATGCTTTTCTGTTCTGGTAAGATTTCCTTTAATATAGTTTTACGTTCAAGCAGCGTAAGATCTTTTAAATCTTGCCCATTGCACCAAAGGATATCAAATACGTAATAAACTAGATCGCCATCTGCTTCACTGCGCCAATTTTGTAAAGACCCGAAATTGGCCTTTCCGTTTTCACCAAGCACCACTACTTCCCCGTCCAATATAGCATTTAATCCAAGCTCCTTTAAATTCTCATAAATGGGATAGAATTTTTCATTATAGCTTTTATCGTTGCGGGAATTCAATTCCACTTCCCCTTTGTTCATAAAAGCTACCGCCCGATACCCATCCCATTTTACTTCATAGATCCAGTCTTCATCATCAAAAGGCTTATCGACCAATGTGGCAAACATGGGCTCAATGTGGGAATAGAATTTTTGCTTTGGTGTATTTTTTAATAAATCTTGAAGATCTGTTTTCTTCGGAGATTTATTTTTAGGAACTGCATCAAGCTGATCATTGATAAGCTCAGATGCTTTGGCTTTTACGGAGCGTTTATCTTTAACGGTACTGTCTTTTTTAATGATACGTTCTCCATATACATGATCTGGAGATTGCTCCATCTGCGCAATGGATTTGCCAGATAGCACCGACTTATCTTTCATCGTAATGTCTTCTTCACTAGCATATTTATCATCCAGTTTCATCAGCAGCCAGCCGTTATCTCCCCTGCCGTGGGCTTTAACAAGAGCAAATTCGCCTTTGAGTTTTTTGCCATTGAGTTTGAATTTTAGCTTACCAGAATACAGCTGATGTAAAAGTTCTTTTTCTTGTTTCGGAACGTCCTTAAAATCGCCCTCAGCAGGTTCATAGGTTCCTTCGTCCCAGACAATAACTGTACCGCCGCCGTATTGCCCTTTTGGGATGATTCCTTCAAAATTCCGATAATCATAGGGGTGGTCTTCAACCATCATAGCAAGACGTTTTACACCTGGATCAACTGAAGGCCCCTTAGGTACCGCCCAGCTTTTTAAAACACCATCCATTTCAAGACGAAAATCATAATGCAGATGTGAAGCATCGTGTTTCTGAACCACAAAGCGTAATTCTGTTCCACTTGGTTTCCCGCCAAAGGGTTCCGGGGTTTTCTCTTCGGTACGCTTTTGCCGATATTTAGTTAATCCCGTAACTGTATCTTTAGATGATCTGTTTCTAGCTGTTTTTCCCTTTTTTGATTTATTATCGGCCATGATCGGTATTTTAAAAATTAATATATTGGTAAATAATAAAATGCATATTACGCTACCAGTTAATTCGATTTTGATATAGCACAAAACTCAATACGAAATGGTTTTCTCTCATTTAGCAAATTGCTTTTTATGGCCTGATAAATACTAATCTGAACAATATTGGTGTGCGAAAGGTTACGCTAACAGGATTATACCAAACCTAAGAAGAGAATATCGCTTTCGCTTTTATATGGTAACAGTTAAATATCTTTTATTGAACTAAAGTGGTTTGGGCTGGGTTATCTATGCAATAACACTTAAAATTTTTATTATGGCAACTACGAAATCTGTACCGGCAAAAAATGCCACAAAAAAACCTTCTGGTAATACCGGAAAAATGAAAGACAGTGAATTCCACGAGTTTTTTGTCGATGAACTAAAAGACATTTATTGGGCCGAGAAACACTTAGTGAAAGCTTTACCCAAAATGCAGAAAGCTGCAACTAGCGAAAAACTCGCCGCTGCTTTTGAAAAGCATACCAAGGAAACTCAGAAACATATAGAAACTCTTGAACAGGTATTTGAGCAATTGGGAGAAAAAGCTGTTGCTAAAAAATGTGACGCTATGCAGGGTCTGCTTGATGAAGCCGATTCGATCATTTCTGACACAGAAAAGGATACTTTTACCAGAGATGCAGGCCTCATCCTTGCTGCACAGAAAGTAGAACACTACGAGATCGCTACTTACGGTACTCTTCGCACATTTGCAGAAACGATGGGACACGACGATGTAGCTTCACTGCTCCAAAATACCTTAGACAATGAGAAGGATACCGACGAAGCATTAACAGGGATAGCAGGCGGTTTCGTAAACGACAAGGCTGTCCAAGAATAGTTGAAATACAGCAAAAACCTTGGCCAACAGCTAAAGGCTTTTTACGAAAACAATGCGAGGTATATAGTTGTTATATATATTCTCAACTATATTAAGTAAAATTCATGTATGAAGGTCGGACTTGATAATCCGACCTTCATTAATGTTTAGCAAACGCCGAAAATTAGACTTGCCAAAATGAACCGCCTTTAAGACTCGTCTTTAGTGTTCTTCACAAGACTTATTCCTGATGAGAAGAAAATAAGCGCCAAAATGCCGACTACTGCCAAATTCGTATAGGCATTACTTTTCATGATCAGTTCATAGCCGGTATAGATTAGTCCTACAATACCCAATACTGTGAGAATAGTTCCAAATATTCTTTTTACGTTCATGATGAATATATTATTTTTTTGAATCCTTTTTGCCTGAAAATTTTTCTATTTCACCCTCAAGCTCCTGCTTTTAATTACTGATATAACACGTCTCAAAAACAAATAGATTGCTTTTGTAAAATAAATTATTGGATTGCTAAAAAAACAAAAATGGCATACGACTGTTAGAATTATCGCAGATCAAAATTCCAAAATTTATGACCTGAGATAAGATCACTATAACTTTAACTTTCAATTTGTAAGATTATGAATGGTATTATTTTTCATGGTACTGAGATTCATTATGGCGGCATAGCTGAGTTCTTATTCAGCCCGGAAATTGGTTATAATGCGATGCCAGCAATTATCGAATTCCTTGGCGGCGAAAAAGCCTATGCCGAAATTATGCATGCTCTTCCTTTAGAGATCACGATTACGGTGGGTGAACATTCAACCGGGAAGGAAGAGAAAGTCCCCCAGGAAACCTGGCTACTTCGCTATGATAAAAAAGAGGACAATTGGAAAATAGTTGAAAAGCTGCAGCCAGGATGAACCTTCGTCGGAGTGCAATCATGTTCAGTTGATGAACATACGATTTCCGCAAAGGACTATTGTTTTGAAAGTATACGAAAGAAAGGCTGACCTTAAAAGGTCAGCCTTTCGCAAATATCAAACTAAACTGAAACGTTAGCTCTTGTTTTATTTGTAGGGATTGTCAATTTAACCGGTAGACCTTAAGCTGTTTTTGCAGCTTTTTTCTTACCATATGGATTCGAGTTTTTATTGTACCTTCTGGCATATCAAAATAGGATGCAATTTCATGGTATTTATAACCATCTAAAAACAAACGAAAAATTTCATAGTTTTCCGCCGTTAAGCTGTTCATCGCCCGTTCGATATCTTCGGCCATAAACTTATTGATCCCTTTGTTGAGTTCTATTGTATTTGTACTTTCCAAGACCACATATTGATCTTGAATTTCGGTGGTACGCTTTGCTTTTCTATACTTATTGATGTAAGTATGTTTCATAATTACATATAACCAGCTCATTAGCTTCGGATGCTGAACAAAATTGTCTATGGACTTCAATGCGCGTATCCAAGTTTCTTGGATCAGGTCTTCCTTTTCATCCGGATCAGCAGTAAATTTAGCAGCAAAATGATGAAGTAAACTTCTTTTTTCGTTGATGAGTACATTTAAATTGTGGTTGTTCATAACTTATCCTCTTTCTTTATTCAACTGATTGTTTAAAATGATTTTACAAGAAAAGGATAACAAGAAGAGTGCTAATTTTGAGGGCCAATTTGCCCGTAAAATAAATTGCATCGTTAGCGGTAAAAATACGTTGTCCTTATTTACAAAGCCTATTAAGCAAATTTTAATGGATTTTTGCCCTTAATTTTAAATACAGATAAAAAAATAAGCAAATAATAAAAAAAGACAATAGGGTATTTATATATGGGAAATGTTATAAATACGTTGATTCTAAAGTGTTATTTGCAAACCAGTTTGGTAGTCGGCCGCTGACAACTGTACACCTTATTAATAACTAACAACTGACGATTGATAACGAACAACTAACGTTTAAATTTTATCCATTCAAACCATAATCCATCGAAGGCTGTTCTACTGCAAAAACAAATATATTATGGGAAATTTATTATATATCATTGCTGTTATTTTAGTCATTATTTGGGCGTTTAGTTTCTTTGGAGGTTATGCTACAGGTAATATAATTCACGTTTTATTAGTTATCGCCATTATTGTCGTTCTGTTACGTGTCATCCGAGGGGCTGCTTAACGAGAGATAAAAATCTGATGTATGGTATATAAAAATTTTTATATACCATACATCTAGATAGAAATATAGACCTGACCTGACCAAGGCTTTAGCGATGCGACAGTGATTTGAGCATAATCAGTATCTGACAAAACCGCGGCATCCATTTCATTCGTATTAAATATAATTTTCCATTGCAGATCTTCAGGCAGCGTTACCTGTTGTACAGTGGCAGAAAAATTCATCATTGCAAATAAAGAACTATCGCTTTTCTTCATCGCTAAGATAAGTACTTTTTGCTCCGGGAGGCATTTGGCCGTCATTTCATCGCGCTGTATATTTTTCAGCACAGGATTGGTTTTACGGAATGCTATCAGGGATCTATAATAAGATAAATGTTTCTGATGGACCTCGCTATCCTGTTCGTCCCAATTCAAAACGGTATTCCTAAATATCGTCTCGTCCTGCGGATCGAGAAATTCTGAATCTTCAAAAAAATCTTCAAACTCTTTTTTTCTTCCCTGTCTCACCTGCTCTACAAGTTTGGGGTCACTATGACTGGTAAAATAGGGAAAAGCTCTTTCTGTACCCCATTCTTCTCCCATGAATAGTAAAGGAAGATACGGGGATATGAACACGGCAAAGGCCATAAGTCGCGTTGTTTCTACAGGATAGAGTGAAGCCGCGCGATCGCCCATCATCCTATTGCCGACTTGATCATGATTCTGGCAGAAAACTATAAAATGATCCCCTTTGATACCGAGAGTGTCCGTTCCAAAGAATTTTTCCCGATGGGGAGAATAGTTACCATCGAATACATATGCTTTTTCATAAGCTTTTGCGAGATCGGCCAATCCACTAAATTCCTCATAGTACCCTTTTTTGGGTTCGCCCACGCTTACTCTTAAAGAGTGGTGAAATTCATCTAGCCATTGTGCGTCCATCCCGAAACCATTTTTCGCTAATGGGTCTAAAAATCGTCTATCGTTGAGATCGCATTCAATAAAAAGAAAATGGCTTTTTTCGGATTTAGCAATAATTTCATCCGTTTCCTTACGAATTTGCTGAAGGATATGAACAGCGTTAAAATCCTTGATTGCATGTACCGCATCCAAACGCAGCGCATCGATATGAAAGTCTTCAAACCACATGCGTACATTGTTCAGTACCAAATCCCGCTGTCCATGACAATAGCTATCGTCATAATTCAGCGCATTACCCCAGGGCGTATGGTATTTGTCGGTAAAATATGGGCCATAATTCGAGAAATAGTTTCCCTCTGGCCCGAGGTGATTATAGACAACATCCAAAATTACCGCAATATTGGCCTCATGACAGGAATTCACAAGCCTTTGAAATTCCGAAGCGCCACCATAGGAATGCTGCACTGCAAAAGGAAAAACACCATCGTAGCCCCAATTTCTTTCACCAGGAAACTGTGCAACAGGCATAATTTCAATAGCAGTGATCCCCAAATCTTTCAGATAGGGAATCTTTTTGATAACACCATCAAAATCATGGGATGAGGTAAATGTTCCTACATGAAGCTCGTAAATAATAAAATCAGACAATGCTGGAGGCCGATAGTCATTATCGGTCCAAGAAAAAGTAAGATCAACGACTTTTGAGGGACCATGTACACCTTCTGGCTGGGAGAGCGAAATCGGATCCGGCAATTCGTTGCCATCGACACTGATCCAGTATAAATCTCCAGCTGTTAACAAATCAGTCTCCGCGTACCAATAACCATATTGTTGGGGCTTAAGCGCGATCTCCATATCTTTTTGATAAAATCGGCAAAGCACATTCTTTGCCATTGGAGCCCATACGCGAATCTGCCAAAGGTCACCATTGCGACGAATACCCAATTGTTGAATTCCTGTCTTGCTCATATATATCCCCACTTTATTGTGACTGAAATAAAAGTATAGAACGTGAGGGCACTAAAATAGCATCTCCTGCTGAATAGTTTCCAAAGCTTTCTATCGTATCATTATTCGTATCTAAGATCTTAAACCAACCAGCCCCATAATTTTCACCGGGGAGCGTGTAGGTTACATCTTCCCAATACGCATTAAATAACAGGTAAAAATTAGCATCCACGATTTTCTTTCCATCGGTATCTACTGATCTAATTCCCGCACCGTTTAAAAACACAGCGAGTGAGCGCGCATAGTCTTCCTGCCAGTGATGATCATCCATCTCAGATGCATCTGGAAGAAACCATACGATATCTTCAACACCTGTACCGCGGATAGGCAATCCTTGAAACCATTTGCGACGACAGAATACCGGATGTTCTCGCCTAAAATGGATCAATTTTTTAGTGAAGTCCAATAAAGATACGTCCACATTGTCCCAGTTGAGCCATGAAATCTCATTGTCCTGACAATAGGCGTTATTATTGCCCTGCTGTGTTCGCCCATGTTCATCGCCAGCGACAAGCATAGGTACTCCCTGGGAAAGAAATAATGTGACGAGCATGTTTCTTTTTTGTTTTTCTCTTAGGTTATTTACCGTAGAATCATCTGTAGGTCCTTCTGCCCCACAGTTCCAGGAGCGGTTGTGGCTTTCTCCATCTTTATTATCCTCACCATTAGCTTCATTGTGCTTTTCGTTGTACGATACCAGATCGTGGAGCGTAAATCCGTCATGAGCAGTAATGAAATTTATACTGGCGGAAGGTGTACGATTGTCTCCCCGGTATAAATCGGACGATCCAGTCAGGCGATTAGCAAATTCAGCGATCATACTGTCCGCTCCGATCCAATAATCGCGGATACAGTCACGATACTTTCCATTCCATTCGGCCCAACCGGCGGGGAACTCGCCGACCTGATACCCTCCTTCTCCAATATCCCATGGTTCGGCAATTAGTTTAACCTGTGAGATCACGGGATCCTGATGGATAACGTCAAAGAAAGAGCTCAATTTATCTACGTCATGGAGCTCCCGCGCTAATGCTGATGCCAGATCAAAACGGAATCCATCAACGTGCATTTCCTGCACCCAATAGCGTAAACTATCCATGATCAACCGTAGTACGTTAGGCTGGCGGGTATTCAATGTATTGCCTGTTCCAGTAAAATCCATATAATAACGTGGATCTTCAGCCAAACGATAATATGAAGCATTGTCAATTCCTCTAAAAGAGAGTGTTGGCCCCATTTCATTTCCTTCTCCAGTATGATTGTAAACGACATCAAGGATAACTTCTATCCCTGCCCCATGAAGTGCCTTTACCATTTCCTTGAATTCCACGACCTGTTCTCCATGGGTACCTGAAGCAGAGTAGCGTACATCAGGGGCAAAAAAACCAACACTGTTATATCCCCAATAGTTAGTTAGTCCTTTATCCTGTAGGTGACGGTCTGTAATAAAATGGTGTATAGGCAATAATTCTATTGCAGTGATCCCCAATTCCTTTAAGTAATTTATGGTGACAGGATGCGCCAAGGCAGCGTATGTTCCTCTTATTTCTTCGGGAATCTCCGGATGAGTTGCTGTAAAACCTTTTACATGTGTTTCATAAATCACACTTTGGTGCATCGGTATACGCGGAGGATGGTCGTCCCCCCAATCAAAATGACCGTCTATAACTACGGATTTCGGGACGAAAGGAGCGCTATCAGTTGTATCCAAACTCAAATCGTCCTCTCCTATATTGTACGCAAATAAAGCATCATTCCATTGTACGACACCCGAAATTGCTTTTGCATAGGGATCAATCAGTAATTTATGCGGGTTAAAACGATGCCCCTGGGCCGGATCGTAAGGACCATGCACACGATAACCGTATAGTTGTCCTGGTTTAATTCCCGAAACATAAATATGCCAAACTTGATGCGTCTTCTCCGTTATTTTAAATTTCTCGATTTCTTGTTGGTTCGAACTATCATAGAGATAAAGTTCGACAGCTTCGGCATTTTCGGAGAAAAGGGCAAAGTTAACCCCTTCTCCATCGTAAGTTGCGCCTAAAGGATAAGGGCTTCCAGTATTGATTTTTGTTTCCATCTTTATGTTTAACGGTTGTATAATTTTGTATAATCATTTAATCTCGCCTGAAGTTTTGGAGAAAAAGCCCTTTTCTGCATGCGCCACAGCCAATTTCCGGTCGTACTGGCAGGTCGGTTCATACGACACGATCCATCAAGATTGAGGATATCTTGCATCGCAACAATGACTGTATCTGCGACAGAAGCGTAAAGTGATCGTATGAGGACCTCATTTACATTTCCACTGTCAACAATTTGTCCAAAATAGGTATTGATATTTATTTTACTCGATGATTTAAGATCTTCACCATACCAAGAAAGTGTCGTATTATTATCGTGTGTTCCAGGATAGGCAACAGAATTTCTGCAATAATGATGTGGAATATGTGGTGAATGTGCCATATCGTTATCAAAAGCGAACTGTAAAACCGCCATGCCCGGAAAGTTGTATTGATCGCGCAGATCATATACCTTCGCATCGATATCTCCAAGATTTTCAGCGATAAAAGGCATGTCATCTAAATGAACTTTTACTTGATCAAAAAAATCCGAACCAGGACCTGTTGACCAACGTCCATTCTTGGCGGAAGTTTCTTCAAAGGGAACTTCCCAATAGGAAGAAAATGCCCTAAAATGATCGAGCCGTAACCTATCAAACAGCGCGCAATTGTGTGACAGTCGCTCAATCCACCATTTGTAGCCATCTTTTTTGAGCGATCCCCAATGATAAGTCGGCATTCCCCATAATTGCCCCGCTGCATTAAAGTAATCAGGCGGAACCCCAGCAACATTTTTAATAATACCATTTGCTCCTATGGAAAAATAGTGCGGATTGGCCCAAACATCGGCAGAATCATAGGCAACATAAAATGGGATATCACCGATAAATCTTATGCCATAATCGTATGCGTACTTTCTTATGGCATCCCATTGTCTGAAAAATAGGTATTGAAACCATTTTTCCTTTCGCAATTCATCTGCGAATTCAATTGCAAAATCGTTAAGTGCGGCGCTGTCGCGATGTTTGTATTGTGTTGGCCAATCGTACCAAGGACGATTCCCATGTCTGTTTTTTAGAACTTTGAAAAGCGCATAATCCTTAAGCCACGAAGATTCACGGTCTACAAATTCGGAGAAATCAAGCGCATGTTGAACAGAAAGACTATTAAATGCCTTCTCCAAAAGTTTGTATTTTGTGAACACTATAGCAGCAAAGTCTATTGTTTTAGAACTATTTCTTTTTAAAGTCTTTAGTTCCCCTCTTTCCAATAAGCCAAATTCTAGTAATTCGTTTAAATCGATGAATAACGGATTACCTGCTCTACTACTTAGGGTGCTGTAAGGAGAATGGTTTTGCTCAACATCTGTCGGCCCTAAAGGAAGTACCTGCCACCAGCTTTGGCCGCTATAATGCAGCTGTTTAACAAAACGACGAGCTCCGGATCCCAAATCACCAATTCCATAGGATGATGGCAATGAGCTGATATGCATCAAAACACCCGCACTACGCTTAGGTGGGGCACTTTTGTATTTTAAAATAGCCATTGGAAGATCCCTAAAAATGGCATTCACTGAAATTTCTGTGCCTTCGCCCACTATGTCAAATAGCATGTGATGCCAGGTCACGGAATGATTTACGGAAAGATGAACGCTCGTATCTGCCCAGTCAAATGAGCCAGGTACGAATTTGGAGATTTTACCGATAGCAGCCAAGTGTAGCGGAAGTACTACGATCATCCAATCATCGCCAGATCTACGCGCGAATGCCAAAATATGTTTACGATAACGACCGCTTACTTTTAATGGAATATAACTGCTATCTGATGCAAGTGCAGCATCATGCTTTCTGAGTTTTACCAATTCCCTAACTAACCATAGCTTAATTGTCCCATCGTATCTATTTTGCCATAATTGTCTAATTCGACTGTCGTTGGGCATATTTTCAATAGCCTTCAGCAGATTTTCACTTAATTGATAATCTATCGGTCGTCGATTGTCGGGATCAACAAAACTATGGTTCCAGAGTTCCGACCCCTGGTAAATATCAGGTACACCGGGACAAGTAAATTTCAAGATTTGCTGTGTAAGCGAGTTTAAAATCCCGAAATCAGCTACCGCTTCAATAAATTGATAAAAGCTCGTAAAAAATGGACGATCTTTATCAAGCAAAAAAGAGGCAAATTCCCGAACAGCGTCTTCATAGGTTAAATTTGGATTTTCCCAGCTCGAGCGCTCTTTCCCTTCGCGTAGATATTTAACCATGTAGTCCAAAAAACGTTTTTCAAATACGTCATATGCTTCTCCATGCTGTTTTTCCATTGGATATGAGGCTACCAGCGACTGATAAATAAAATATTCATCATTCGGATGTGGGAGGTCTTTTCGATATTCATTCCAAACCACATCTTGCCAGATCTGAACCTGTTTAACCCATTTCTGAGCCATAGCAGTGAGGACTAATAAGCGACTTCGCGAATCCTCACCACGTTTGGTATCGTGTGTAGAACTTGCATTGATGGACAGTGGCCAAAATTTTTGCCTTTCCTGCATTAATCTGTGGAATTTCTTTTTACTTAGCCCCCAGTTATCCGGATGATCGCCGACTTCATTGTGTCCTATAAAACGGTTGTATGTATACATTAACGTATCTTCCACACCCTTAGCCATTACTGGGCCCGCCAACTGCATACATCGGAGAAAAAAATCAGCCACAACAGTATGGCTCAGCGATTTTGAATCTGCCTGTGCTTGCTCAAACAGTTCTCGAAATTGATTAACCAGCTTTTGATCGAGCTCGGGCTTTCGGGTCAACTTTTTAAAAAGAGAAGACAGCAGATCAAAATTGTTTGCCACCAGTGGAAAGCTTTCGTCATATAATCGATAAACAGGGAAAAATCCTAGAAAAGAGGTTAGAATATCTTTTAAAGGCCCTAGCTTATTCGGACTTTTAACGGCTAAAAGTGATGCCAATGACCGGGCCAGGTTATTAAGCTCGCCCTGCATGTATTCATCGAGAATTATGCTCTTTTTTATATACTGTTGTTTTTTAATGGATAGATTTTCTCCAATGACTTTTCTATAATACTTATCCAATATTTTCTTTCCCGATTTACAGGAGCAAACATTATTGGAAACCGACAAAAAATCGTAGCCTGTTGTTCCCTGTATAGGCCATTCGAGTGGAAGTTTCTCCCTCTGTTCAAGTATTTTTTCAGCAACGATATAAGTTTGTGGACCGATTAATTTCCTCAAATTAAATAAATAGTCAGTAGGTTTATAAAGTCCATCAATATGATCAATCCTTAATCCATCAAACAGTTCTTCATCGACAAGTTTTTTTATCAGCTTATGAGACTGCTCAAATACATGTTTGTCTTGTACATTTAAACAAATCAATTCATTGACCGTAAAAAAACGTCTAAAATTTATACGTTGATTTGTAAACCACCAAGGACAAAGCTCATAAATCTGACTAGCTACCAGTTCGTGAATACTTTCCAGATTATTATTAAATTGATCAAGGACATGCTTTAATTTCTCATTAGAAAGGTTCTTAAAAATATGGACACGCAGCTGTCTCCATTCCTCGACATCTCCATTAGCTTGAACCGTATTTATTTGAACCAGAAGTCCACTAAAATCCGATTGGCTCTCTTTTAAATAATCATTAAGGACGAAAAAATAGGATTCAGGGGAAAGTGGATAAAGGTTTTCCTGATAAGAAAGCCGAAGACTATCGTCTGAGAAAACGACAGCAATTTCATGGTTTGAAATCGCTTCGTCTAAAGTCTTAGACAAGATAGGCACCATTAACTTTCCTTTCTCGAATAAATTGGAACTATAGCAGGTATCAAAAAAATGGCTAAATTTTGATGTCTGTCCAAATTCGAGCAGATTCATTAGCCATTCATTCGAGGGATGAAACGCCATATGGTTAGGAACAATATCCTGTAACCATTTGATATGATATTCACTTAACTCTTTTTTAATGGATCTCAGCTCGTCCAGCGTACCAAGTTCACTATTTATTTTATTCAAATTTGTGCCGTCATAACCATGCATACTCCCTGGTGTTGACTGAAAAATAGGTGCAGCATAAATTGTATCGATGCCCAGGTCTCTTAAGTAAGGAATGATTCTTTTGAAGTCGGAAAAGTTAAATTCTTTGTGAAACTGAATTCTGTAAGTAGTCTTTGGTGTATTTATAGATACATTTCTATTCATCTGCATGGCTCGCTGAATTTCATTTTAGATCAGAACGTCGGCCAGCAATTTTAGTTCATACGAATTTCAAAAAAGAGAGATGGAAAAAGGTCTAAGAAATCTGAAAATACTGCAGAAAAAAAATAATTTAAAATTAAAACGAATCTTTTTGAGCTACGTTCTACCTATACCTCTTCAATAATTGCAGTTTATAAAATAATATAAAATGAAAAAAATAGGAATTACGTTTTCTGCTTTTGATCTGCTCCATGCAGGTCACATTAAAATGCTCGAAGATGCCAAAGAACATTGCGACTTTCTGATCTGCGGCCTACAAACCGATCCAACACTTGATCGTCCAGAGAAAAACAAACCAACACAATCTGTATTTGAACGCTATATGCAATTAAAGGCATGTAAACATGTAGATATGATTATTCCATATGCAACAGAACAGGATCTGGAAGATGTACTACGTTCGTTCAAAATACATGTGCGGATTTTAGGCGATGAATATATGGATAAAGCATTTACAGGAAGGCAATATTGCGAAGAAAAAGGAATAGAATTGTATTTCAATAGACGGGAAAACAGGTTTTCGAGTTCTTCTTTACGCCGAATAATTGCATCGAAAGAAAGAGTCAGTCCGGGTTCTGTCGTGAACATAAATGAGGGAGTTAACTACGCCTTAAAACGTATAAATGCATAAACTAATAATGAATATATGAACGTAGGTATTATTTTCGGCGTATTCGACATGTTACATGTGGGCCATATTGTTGCACTACAGGAAGCTAAGAGCAAATGTGATTATTTGGTTGTAGGACTTAAAACCGATTCAAACATACAGAATGCTGAATCCCAAGATGCAGCACAAACAATGGTTGAACGGTTTATCAAATTGGAGGGTTGTCAATTTGTTGATGAAATTATTCCTTTTGAATCGGATAAAGACATCACGGATATGCTTCAGTCGCTGCCCATTCACAAGTATTTTATAGGTGAAGAATATAAATTGGTCGATTTTTCAGGAAAGGATTATTGTATCTCGGAAGGAATCGAAATATGCTATACCAAAAACAAAAATAGGTTCTCGAGCCAATCACTTCGAAAAACTGTAAGTGATAAAGAAGCCGAAAAAGGGAGAAAATGCTTTTCAGCACAATCTGACATGCTATCCCTAAATCAACGTATACCTCAATTTTAAAGGTGTCAATATATCGGTAGCGATAAGTAGAAAGCTTGTAAATAACAATAATATCGTTAGATATGGAAAAAATCAATATTGGTATTATTACGAATTTGAGAAAGCTACTGTTCGCCTACCGTATACTTTTTTCTGAGCATATACAAAGTCCCGCAAATATTGTACTTGAAGCAACTTCTATTGATTCTATCAGCAGCAATTCTTACATCAATGAAAGGCCAGAATTGCTGTTGATAGATTATCGCCTCGTATTTAAAGACACAGCACTTTTCTTTTCGTTTGTAAATTATTTTTATCCCGACACGGTCGTTTTACTCATTGTACATCAAACTTTTCTTGGGGAAGCAAAGCGATGTACAAATTATGTCCAATCGGTTTTATCCCCTAACCTGGACATTAATCAACTTTTTATGCTTATAAGAAATTCAGTTTTACAGTCTAACATTGTTAAACAGTGAATTCCCTTTTTTTAAACTAGATCATAATTCACAAAGAGTTAGATAATCATTTTTTATAAAAAATAGATGTGTAATTTAGATACTGAGCTATATATTAATACAATGGGGATTTTCTCGATTTGTAAGCTATCATTTATATGTATTCTACTAATAGGCCTATTATCACAGGCTTTTGGTCAGTCAGTTGTGGATATTCGAAAAATAATGCTTTTATAGCTTTCGTTTATCGCTTTCAATGACAATAAATTCTGGTAAATATTCAGGTGTACAACCTTTTGAAACCATTTTCCCTTTATAAAGTCCAGTTTTTTCGCCAAGTGCTATACAACGATTTCGATATTTTTTTTCATAAACTCCAATCCAACCTGTTGTGAAATTCATTGCCCATTGCACTTCCGGCTCTTCTTTTTCAATTTTACTTTCAATTTTAGTAAGTAATTCTTCGCTGTTGGGTTGTGGTTGTCCAGTCCAGCGCAAACGGCCTTGAAAATACCAATAAATTCGTCTTTTTAGCGAGGACTGGTTATCTGCCCAACTTTCTATTAAAGCAATTGTCTTTTTGTCTTTTGTTAGTTGGTTCGCCATGAGCCAATCAATCATTTGAAGTTTCTCGTTTTCGTTATGTTGCTTAATGTCCGCAATTAATTGATCAATCACTTCTTCGGTTAAAAGTTTCTTGTCCATAATCAAGATTGCCAATTGACGAGCAAAAAAAAGCTTGGATGACCAAAGTTCCATTGCCAATTCGTGGTCTTTTTTAATATCCTTGGCAACAATTCGTAAGTCTCCAAGTTTCGTGTTCTTTTCAGTGATCTTTGTCAGTATATTTTCTAATTTATGTGAAAGTTTCATTTCAGTCCTGTTATTTGTTTGACGTCATTTTCACGGTTGCTTGTAACGGTTCGGCAGCTTGGTGAAGACGGCCCTTTCGCAGCACCAACATGTCAAGCTACGACATAAGTTCTTTTAGAGCCGAAAAGTTTCTGCCCCCAAGTCCTCCCCGCTTTTGGCAATACTATTCTATTTCATCAGAATTCGATTTAGTAAATTTTCTAGATTCTTTAAATCAACTTCTTGGTTGATTTATCACTAAACTCTCTTTCTGTTAAAGAAAGCACATTGACGTAATTATAATAATGTCCCATAGTTTTTTAGATTTAAATTGTGAAGATATTATTTATTTTGGTTGAGCTTTGGTTTAAAATTACAGCCAACGGGTCGCGTATTGGCGATAGCCGCGGATTAGAAATCCTTCAATCTTTCAAGAACCTAAGCAACAGCCTTTTATTATCTTTTAAATTTATAAAAAAGGAAAGATAAAAAGCCATTTCGACTAAAAAAGAATAAAATGATAATGTTCAGTATAAAATGTGCAAATCTTGCCATAAGATAAGAGTATTGATTTAGCATTTTGATTACTTTGTATAGTACCTAAAGTCACAAAATATGAACACAAAATTTGAGGCAGGAATTAATATTGCCCTAAAAATTCCCAAAAGCAAATATGAAAAGACAGTCGTTTTTTATAGGGATGTTTTAAAGTTTAACGTGGAGGAAAAGCCGATTAACAACCCAACTGTGTCGAGGACATGTGAAGTAAAATTCGGCAATAATATTATATGGCTTGACTGTGTGGACAATTACACACATTCTGAAACTTGGTTACAGCTTATGGTTCCTGACGTAGAAATGGCGACAGCATATTTACTATCCAACGGGGTGGAAACCTGTGATGAAATTGAAGAATTACCGGAAAATATGCATTGGATTACTGACCCAGCCGGGACGGTATTCAACCTACAAAAAACGCAAAAAAAATAACGAAATCCACTGGGTAGCGTATTTTACAGATTTAAACAATTTTATTGCTGAATGGTATTATTTTTCATGGCACCGAGATTCATTATGGCGGCATAGCTGAGTTCTTATTCAGCCGGGAATTGGTTACAAGGCGATGTCAGCAATAATCGAATTCCTTGGTGGCGAAAAAGCCTATGCCAAAATTATTCCCGCACTTCCTTCAGAGATCACGATTACGCTTGGTGAACATTCAACCGATAAAGGAGAGAAAATCTCTCCAGAAACCTAGCTACTTCAATACGATAAAAAAGAGGACAATTGGAAAGGAAGTTATCTGTTAAGGATAGTCTTCAAAATGTGCAGATTCATTTCTGTCAATCCGCTATAAGGAGATGTCAATACTAACCTTGATTTTAATGCTTGTTGGGACCAAAATTAAGGGAACTAGTGCAAATCCAACTTGCGGATGAACTAAATAGTTTATTAGATATAAACTTTAAATTTGATTTTGACTGATCAGAATCCTGTAGATTTTTCCAGACTTATTGGGACCAAATAACAGTTTGGCAAAATGATAGGGAACTATTCTTAAAAGGGCTTTCTCGCAAAGGCTACATACCAGGAGGAGTGCGATAGGTCATGATTTCCGTACCATTAGACTTTTTCACAATCTCCTTTGTATTTCTAAGTATTAATGTATGACTTCCAAGTTTGCTATATGATACAAAGTCTCCATCCGGAGTTTGTTTGCATATAACAAACATATGCCAGCCACCATCTGCCGGAAGGGAGATAATAACCTTTTTCCCAGACTTCAATTCATTTTCTATCGTTTGAAAAAGGCTGTCCACAGGAAAGCTAGAATCTCGGGGTAAAACAAATTTTTGAGTAAAAGTAATACCGTATAATTCTTTATTGTCAAAATCCCGGAAAGAACCATCTGCTTTGTTTTGCCATTTAATTTGTAAGCCGTAAAAATCAAAATCCACCACTTTGTAATACTTTAAGATCATTTCGATAGCAGATGGAATGCAAGACATTTGAAAGAGTTGATTGTGGTTATTTATGACAGTATCAAAAAACTCAAAATTATCGTCTTTATGTGTTTGAGCGTTCGAATGAAAAACAAAAGATGTGGACATTAACACAACTAAACTTAAGAGAACTTTTTTCATAATTTAAATTACTTTTGATTGTAAGATAAGATAATACTTCACTACAAATGAGGTGCAATGCTGTACGTCATGATTTCTGTACCGTTAGACTTTTTCACAATTTCTTTTGTATTTCGAAATATCGTTGTATGGCTGCCGTACTTGCTGTAAGAAACAAATTCGCCATCCGGAGTTTGTTTATAGACGACAAAAATGGACCAACCTGTTTCCACCTGAAGTGCGATAATTACCTTTTTCCCAGATTTCAATTCATTCTCTATCGCTTGAAAAAGACTGTCCACCGGAAAACTTTCATCCCGTGGCAAATTAAATTTCTGGGAAAAAGTAATTCCGTATAATTCCTTTTTATCAAAGTCGCGAAAAGAACCATCCGTTTTATTTTGCCATTTAATTTGCAAGTCATAAAAATTAAAATCCACCACTTTGCAATACTTTAGCACCATTTCGATCGCCGAAGGGATACCTGAAGCCGGAAAGATTTGATTGTGGTTGTTTACAACAGTATCAAAAAAATCGTAATTGTTGTTGTTGTTGTTGTTGTTATTATTTGTTTGAGCCTTCGCATGAAAAATAACCGCTGTGGATATTAGCATGACTAAAATAAAGTGCATCCTTTTCATAATTAACGTATTTTTGATTAATTGACCTTCCACGTGGCAGACAAAAACTTTGATGTGCGAAAGTAACAAAATGGAACAGCTTGCTTTAAAATCTTCATTGGTTATCTGATGTTTTCTCAAATATTTTGAGATATCGTTTAAAGTTTTACAATTATAGAAAAATACATTAAAAGCAAAAATTTTAGTAGCCTTTCTGTCTCAATTTTTTGTCGATTTTTATCATTATTAAGCCGCTGTGAAGGACAAATAAGAATGCACTGTTCAGATAGTCAAAAGTGGAGTTTCCGGCTTTGTCTCCCTGTGGTAGGAAAAATACTGGGCGGGTTATAAAGGAATAAAGAGCTTTTAAATAATCCAAACTATGAGGATCAAAAACATAGATTTTTCTTATATTGGTAGTTATAAATGAAACCAAAGGAAGAAACATATCGTAGTTTCAGAATTTCTGCTCCTAAAGAGTTTGAAACAGTGTTCTCTCATTTCTATTATGCTGAAAATAAGTCTGAACATACCATAACCAAAACCCTTCTCCCTTCTTTTCAAACCATTATGGTTTTTAATTTCGGAGTTCAGGCATTTTTGGTTTCCAAGCAAAAAACAAAAATTGAAGTTGACAAATGTATCGTTTTGGGACCTATTAAATCAGCATTTGAATACAGCCTTCCCCCCGATTCCATTATCCTAGTTGCTAATTTCAAGGCTGATGCATTTTATCGTTTTTTTGGCAAAGCATTTCTATCTGATCATTTGCCTGTTCACCCAGATGAAGCTATGGAAGAAAATTGTTTTACCCGTTTATGGTTTCAATTAGATAGTATTTCCGCCACAGAAGAAAAGGTAGACCATATTCTTAATTTCTGCAAACCCTATCTTAATCAGCAGAATGCCACCTCTACGCTATTGGCTAATTTCAGATCGGATACGATGAACTCCATCAAATCCATTGCTGAAGAAGCTAGACAAAGTGAAAGAAACATCCAATTGATCCATAAAAGGCACTTTGGCTTCAGTGCAAAGGAAGTGAATCGATACCATCGTTTTGTTAAAGCCATTGAATTGATTCAGCAGACAGATTTTTCTAAAGAAAAAGTCAACTGGTTTGAAATCATCGATCAATGTGGTTATTATGATCAAAGCCAGCTTATTCACGACTTTAAACATTTCATTAATCTTTCGCCTAAGAATTACCTAAAATTCCAGCAGGATATTTGCCGGGCTAATGAATAACCCGTTTCGTTTTCTTACAATTTTTGAGGTGTTCCCTATTTTACTTTTGTACTGTTCAATCAATTAAAAGTAACGGTATGAAACATCTTATTATTTACGCCCATCCCAATCAGGAAAGTCTGAATGCTCAGTTTAAACAATCTATTGAAAACGTTCTGCAACAACAGAAGCATAAAGTAATTACCAGAGACCTGTATCAACTGGGATTTGACCCTGTATTATCATTGGAAGATATGGACGGACAACGAAAAGGCTACGTTAATGAACTTATCAGACAAGAACAGGAGTATATTTCCTGGGCAGATGTGGTCACCTTTATCTATCCGATTTGGTGGACCGGCATGCCGGCCATTATGAAAGGGTATATCGACAGGGTATTCAGCTACGGGTTTGCCTATCGTTATGATCAGGGAATACAAAAAGGATTATTAGCCGGAAAACAGGCTATAATTCTCAATACCCACGGAAAATCCCACGAAGAATATACCGCTATCGGTATGGATAAAGCATTATTACTGACATCTGATAAAGGTATCTATACGTACTGCGGTTTTCAGATCAAAGAGCATCTCTTTTTTGATAAAGCTGACCGGGCCACTCCTGAAGTCGTTGAAATGTGGCTTGCTACAATCAGTAATGTATATACGATTATGGATCCTCAACTTTCTAATCATTAAAACTGATGTATTTTGCTTATGAGGATTCATGGCTTGGGAGTAATGTAACACTTGCCCAAAACATCGAAATAGAAGGCAGAATTTTGAAGATCCTGCCTTTTTTCTGCTTATATCCTGATCAAGATCCCCTGCCCTTTTGAACAAAGTTAATTAGGCCTTTTGAACAAAACAGAACACATTGATCCGTCCTAATTTTGTCTCAGTAATAACAATTAAATGTATCCAAAATGGAAAAGAATAATTATCAGGGAGCTCAACAACAACCTATAGGTTCGGGCTTCAATGTAAAATCAACGGCTAATGATGTGATTCAAAACATCGATCTTACCGGCAAAACAGCTATCGTAACAGGCGGCAACACAGGGATTGGACTGGAAACCACAAGAATACTCGCCGCAGCCGGAGCTACCGTAATTGTCGCTGCACGTGATATCGACAAAGCAAAGAAAAATCTGGAAGGAATATCCAATATTGAAATTGCAGCAATGGATCTAATGTCTCCCGCCTCTATTGATGTTTTCGCAGAAAATTTTGTCGCTTCAGGAAGACCTTTACATTTACTCATTAACAATGCAGGTATTATGTGGGTCCCTTTGCGTAGAGATGAACGGGGTATAGAATCACAACTCGCTACCAACTATTTAGCCTTGTTTCAGCTCAGCTCCAGATTATGGCTTTCCCTTAAAAAAGCCAACGGAGCGCGAGTGGTTAATGTTTCCTCTCATGGCCACTATTTCGCACCTTTTAATTTTGATGATCCTAATTTCCTGCACAGAGAATATGAAACATTACAGGGCTATGGACAATCCAAGACCGCAGTCAATCTTTTTTCAATGGAATTGGACGCTCGAGGACAATCTGTTCATATCAGAAGTTATGCGGTTCATCCCGGTTCTATCGGCGACACAGAATTGGGCAGAGAAGTCCCATTGGAGCTATTCCACAAAATGGGGTTTGTGGATGCAGACGGTAATATGTTACCCGAAGTAGCTGCATCGCTAAAAACGATCCCACAAGGAGCTGCCACAACGGTATGGTGTGCAACAAGCCCTATGCTTGATCATATTGGCGGCGTTTATTGTGAAGACGGAGATATCGCAGTAGTCTCATCAGATATTACTGTCCAAAAAGGGGTACATCCCTATTCACTGGATGAAACTAACGCCAAAAGACTTTGGAAACTCATCGAAGAGATGACAGGTATCCGTTTCAATCCATAAATCCATTTATTACTTTCAAGCATAAAAGAGAGGCAAGATGGCCCTTCTGCCTCTCTATTTTCAGCAATGAACTTTTAAACAAAGTAAATTATGTTATTTCTTATATTTACCTCATTGATTTCTTTCATAAAAAAGCAAAAATCATGGAATACCAAGCCCGATACATCACCGAAGATATAAAGCTTTCCAGCTACGAAGACCAATTTTTTAAATCGGACATTATGTTTGACCAACATATGTTGGTCTGGTTTCTTTCCGGAGAAACCAAGATTGTACAGGCTGATGCCACCTATCTATTTGGAAAAGGGGATATCTTTTTAATTCCCAGAAACCAATTGGCTACAATAATTAATTACCCTAAAGATGGCGAACCTCACAAGACGGTAGTCATGCATTTATCATTAGAAACATTAAAAAATTTTTATGCTGGTAAGACCATAGATCCCCAAGCACAAAATTCACCGAAGATTTTTTGTTTCAATAATCATCCTCTCCTAGAAAGCTGTCTAGCTTCGCTTATCCCTTATTTTGACATGAAAGATATCCCTGAGGATATTGCTGCGATTAAAATTACCGAAGCCATCAGCATTCTCAGAACCCTGGATAAAAGGATCGATCAATTACTTGCTAATTTTGAAGAACCCGGAAAGATCAACCTAGTCGATTATATGGAGAAGAATTTTATGTTCAATCTTCCGCTGGAAAAGTTTGGTTACCTCACTGGCAGAAGCCTCACAACATTTAAACGGGATTTCAAAAAAGCATTTACCATGACCCCACAACGATGGTTAACTTATAAACGTTTGGAGCTTGCCTATTATCAACTAACAGCAAAGAAAAAAAAGCCTCTGGAAGTTTGCTATGAGGTAGGCTTTGAAAACCTTTCCCATTTTTCATTCGCCTTTAAGAAGCAGTTTGGATTTGCACCAAGTCTGCTGAAAAGTATTTCCTGACGCCAATTCAATTTGAATTAATCAAAATCCATTGCTTAATCCCTACTACGCTTTTCGAGTACTGGAACAGATCCAGTTATTTCGTAAAAATTTGTATAAAACCGTTGGAACAATATTCCCATTATTCTTTATTTTTAGACTATGAGTGATTATACTATTTCGCTTGTGCCAAGAGTGTCCAGGTACGCTTTCGCTGAAATTGCTGTAGATGATATTTTAAAGTGGTTAGTTTCGAAAGATATCGTCAAAGCTGAATTATCGGAATGCACACTGGGCAACCTTGGATATGCATTTTCTGACGGTGCTCAATACATTGTATTTGAGCCTCATTTCCTTCCACACCAACTTGATGTAAATGGTCTGGAAATAACAACTGAGCGTACTATATTTAATACCGGACAAAATGGTATCGATCGTATAGTATGCCCCAATTGTACTGGAAATATTGTAGACAATGAATGGGATCTGGATCCCTGGTACCAGGGTTTTACCGATAACTTGTTGTGTCTCCGATATGCGGCACTGAAAGTGACATCCATCAATATGTTTTCGAACCACAGTCGGGATTCAGCAATCTTGGATTTACATTTTGGAACTGGCCTGAATTGAAACCTGAATTTATAGTTGAATTGCAGGAAAAGTTAAACTGTGACCTGGTAGTTGTAGGGTCCCACATTTAGTCATCATGGAAAAAGACAACAATGAAGGAAGAAGTATCATTAGAGGAAGTGGTATGCTCCATGTCAATTGGGGTGATGAAAAAAATGGATCAGTACTATTTTTTCAGGGGGAAACGATCTTATTAGGAATTTGTAATGTTCCCTTTGCTTTATACACAACAACTCGGTTTGACAGAAATACCTTGCCAAATGAACATGTTAAACACCTTGACCAGCTTGAAAAACTATTTCTAACAGGTGATTATAGCAGTAGAAGGGTAAAAGAAAACAGTCCATATGATATCCCGTTATGGATAAATGACCTTGAAAATATAAGTTTGTTGTATTTGGATCATTTTGATTTAATTGGTTTGACCAACCTAAGGATAAAAAACCTAAAAACACTGGTTCTTAAAAATGCTCATATTATTGATATTCCAAACCTTCTAATTGAGCTATTAACTTACAAAAACCTAACTCATATTGCTTATGATGCGTCTTGTATTCCATTAATCGACCAATTAAGAAAGCATCATGCTGGAGGGATTACTTTTGAGCTCTTAGATGGTTCGAGCTAAATTTATCCACCAATCTAAAAAGTGACGCTGCAAATTTGATTGCAAATGACTGATAAGCTCGATCTCTTTTTAAATGAGAAAATAAGTTAAAAAAACGCTAAGAGTTATGATCTGGGATAGCACCAAAAGTAAGACAGAAAATTTCTTAGCGATTTTTTAAAAGTTCTATTTGAAGAAGCGTATTAAGATTCTTATTAGCTACTACAATCTATTTTTTATACTTTTATCGTTAGGATTTAGAGAAATAACCGTTCACTTTCAAAGATGAAAAGGATCACGAATTCAATCACATCTTCTCATTATATACAGAGTTTTGCATTTGACCAGGTTGAGACCTATTCCCTCCAGCGCGGAGAGGAATACAATGCGGTGATCCAAATGCTAAAACCAGAACGTAATGGGTTAAAAGTGAGAAAGGAGAAACGAAACAATCTGACCGAAATCGAAGAAATTCGACTGAGCGAATTGGACAAGCTATTAGGTGTAACACAATATTTAATTGATGATACAGGGCAGTTTCATTTTTCGAGTCAAAGAATCAATACTTTTCAGTATGATAATGAGGTAGTCGGTCTACTAAAGAATATTTTACTTACGAAAACAACTGACGTGCCCAACTGGATGTGTGCCCCCATTTACAGGGATGCTATCGTACTCTATAATAGTTCGGGCGAAATTGTATCAGCACTGAATATCTGTTTAAGTTGTGAAGCAATGGCAATAGATAGCTCCAATCAGGTTGTCGCTGATTGCAGCACATATGAAATGCTCAGAAAGTTTTTTCAGGATGTTTCTCATCCTATAGAGATATGAACTAAATAAAGAAAATTATTTCCCATGCACAAAATAACAATAACAATATGTCTGATGGCCGTTGTGCTATTTTTATACATTTCAAGAAACAAAGTTCCACGTAATACTAACGATGTCATTGTACAAACAGCCAAATTTGACCTGACGGATACCATACCGAAAATAACCATTAAGGATACATCGCTCACATTCCCACAGATATTTGAGGGAAGTTTCACGAAGGCCACAAAAGTAGCGCAATTCGGTACGGAAATAACTTTTGATAAGATAGCTTTAGGAAATCTAAAGGTATCATCAGGCCAGATTATCGCAACTGATCCCGTTACCTTAAGGGATGCGGCAGCTTTTAGTGAAAATTTTCCTGTTGGAGAGTTTCCAGTCGAATTGGCAATGGCCAATATTAATGCCAATAAGGATCGAAGGGTCGCATTTGCACGCGTAAAATTCTCAGATAAGCCCATCCAAGAATGGGAGTTTGCGTTATTACCTGGAGAGACTTCTATCCCCCTCAAATCCAAAGAAATATATGGATATGGAGTAGACGCAGGACTAGGTCTTTTCGTTGATCAGGCAGCTAAGAATAGTCTGAATACGCTGCTCGGTAAAAATTGGGACATTATATTCTCCGAAAAATTCGAGGATTATTTAAATTACAGCTTTCAAAATCACAATGCCATCTTTTTCTCCACGGGGTATGGAGATGGTTTTTATGCGACTTACATCGGAAAGGACAGCGAGGGTACAATTTGTCAGCTGTTGACTGACTTTAATATTGTACTGTGGCGGAATGTTGCAGAATATTGATATTTATTATAGTCCGTAGTTTAGCTGGAGATTTCAAGCATTGAGACCATGCGATTCCGAAGCGAATTGATTGGTCATCAGTTTTCGAATCTGGAGGGTCAATGGCATCGAAATATCCAGCTAAGTCACTAAAGTCACTGTAATATTTCAATTCATAGCGATTACTCCAATGAACAATTGCTGATCAAATTTTTAATCACTTCGTTATTCAGATTTTGCTGCTGATCTGAAACAACTGAGAATGAAAATAAAACGCCGCCTTTTTCCACTAAGATGAGCCTCAGGAATTTTAAATTTCCGACATCATTTATTTTGACCTGCATGCCTTTACTGACAGCAAACCAAGTATCACTATGTTTGATGCGGGCTATCTTATCAAAATTTTCTTCAACAGCAACTATTTCAATAAAAGCCGGAATATAGAAAAACTCATTGCGCATCATTGTAGAAACATTGGTGGCCGCATTTTCCAGCTGTAATGCTTGGCTATTAAATAGAAAAAGAACCACTAGAATATCATCATTCTCAATGACAAGATCCGGCTGCATAATGACCTTTCTTAGTTTCTTTTCATTTGCTCCAAAACGGTCTTTTATAACCGAAGGAAAAGTATAACAATCTATAAAACTCTTTATCGTATTGTCCTTTACTATCCTAAAATCTCCTTCAGGTACCTTAAAAATAAAATTACATCTGTCAGTTATCAGCTTTAGAGCTTGAGATGATTTTACAGTTTTTATTGTGCCATTATAGAACTTCAGATCCCTGCGGTGAAAATTATCTGCAAATGATGTTTCGAGTTTTTTTCCCCTGGGTTTATTAAACAGAACAGCATCCTCCTTAATGTATTTTTTTAACTCTTCTACATCAAAAGATAAAGCACCAGGGTCACTAACGGGATCATAATAGAATTTTTCATGCTTGTAGAATCCATTATCTAAATGGGTAATAATAGCCTTGATCAGTTCGAAATCACCTGACCTCTCAGCATCCGTTAAATAACCTTCAACATCAGCTCTATGCAAGATCATCTTAACAGTCGAAATATCACAGTAAGGATGGGTTACAATAGCAAGTAGCAGATCATTCCCATCGTCGTAATTGTGATTTTTTGCAATAAAATCAAGTTCGATAGGTTCGTTGATTTCCTCCAACAGCTCCCTATCAAGCACATTTTCTTTAAAACTGTATTCAAAAAATGCTTTGCTTAGAAAAGCTGCTCTTTTTTCTGATATCTTATACTTCATCTACTAAAATTCTATTAAAATTTTGGCTAAAGATAGTTGGAAATTTACCGACTATTGTCGGCAAAACTATTTTACACTATTTCGTTTAAAAAGCACAACATAGTAACCAAAGTGATATATTTGCAACCTTAAACAATTAACTAATATTTATGAAATTAAAATTAGCCTATTTAATGCTTATAGCGATAGCATTTGTATCTTGTAAGAAAACAACCGAGGTAGAGATGTCTCTCTCCAATAGTGGAAAACTTACTTACAAATTAACTGACGCAAACGGTAAAGGCCTATCTAATGTAAAGATATCCTTGTTTGATCACTTGGACAGCTATTATGCAAGCAACAGTATATTAATCGATGAGCGTCGCACCGACGGAAACGGCCAAGTTGATTTTGGTGATCTAAATCCGAAAAGTTATCTAATAGTCGCTGATTCGGCAAAAGTAAACAATGTAAATTATACTGTTAGAGATTATGTTCAGGTCACCACTGGTATGACAAAGAACAAAGAGACCAAAGTGACAGACTTTTCAGGAACATTAGTCGTTAAAGTAACTTCCTATAACACGAATCAACCCGCAAAAAATATAGGTGTTCTCATCATTCCTGTTAATAACTACGAATATGAGCAATATATTTCAAAAAACTTAGCTAACGCAGAATTTAAAGGTGTGACTGGCGAAAATGGAATTGCTACATTAAAGATCGCATCTGGCAAAGATTATGTCGTCTTACTCTATAATATAACAACCTTGTCAAACCTTAACTGGGGCACAACATCCATTCAAAAAGGTATGACGATGAACTATTTTGCAGGTTTTTATCAATAATTAGCTGATAAAAAACTTTAATGATATGAAAGGCTATTTTTTTATTGTGCTCACACTGTTGATTGCAACAGTCTCCTGTCAGAAGGAGGTCGTTGTCAAACTGGCGGAAGGGGAAATTACGGGAAAACTAAACTACAAATTGACAGACGATACTGGTAAGGGATTGTCTGGTCTCAAAGTTTACATTTATAACCCTGGGAGCAAGCAAGATCCTAATTCACCGATAGATTCAGCTATTACGAGCAGTGTTGGCGAAATCAATTTTACGGATTTGTTACCTAATAATTATCAACTAAGGACAGATTCTATAAAATTAAATAACAACGATTACAGCGTCGATGAATATGTACAGATTACAGCGGGTATAGAACGTAAAAAGACAACAAAGGTAACTGATTTTTCGGGCACCCTGATAATTCAGTTACTATCGTACGAAACCCGCACCCCTATCCAAGATCAGGGAGTCGTGGCATTTCCTGTCAATAAGATCCATGTCACCTCTGATAATATCGCGGATATAGTAAAAAGCTCGACGCTGAAAGGGCTGACGGATAAAAATGGATGCGTAAGCCTAAAAGTACCAGCTAACCAAATTTTTGATTTTATTGTTCACCACAAGACATATGGTAACTATGGCTGGGGGTTTGGTTCTTACCAGGTAGCTAAGGGTAAAACGTTAAATATAACACTCTACAGCAGTTTTCTTTAACACAGTAACATTTCTTCATAACACTTACTGCCGCCTGAAAGGCAATCGACTTTTATAAAAAGAACGCTTTTGAACGAGCAGGTCAAACAGAGCCGATGTGGATCTATGCGGTGATGATTGACTTACGAAGATAAACTTACAATAAGCGTCTTGGCAAAACAGCTCCTCTTTCGTATCTTCGATACGGCTACACTACTTCGCCAAGTCGTTGCCCCATTGCCGATAATTTTATCTGAATTCATAACTGAACATAGCACCTTAAAATGAAAAAAATTTTTTTACTACTTTTTTGTACGCTAACATCAATAATTGGAAAAGCTCAAACGGAAAAGATTTACTCAAAAACATACGGAAAGAGTGAAAATCCGACAATAATTTTCATTCACGGCGGACCAAGAGGAAACTCGACACTCTTCGAGGGAACAACTGCAGAAAATTTAGCCGGAAAAGGTTTTTATGTTATCGTTTATGACAGACGTGGTGAAGGTCGTTCAATCGACACAACTGCAACATTTACTTTTCAAGAAGCAATTAGTGATTTAAATAGCATTTACGAAAAATATAACATCAAAAGAGCAAATATCATTGCTCATAGTTTTGGTGGTTTGGTTGGAACACTTTTTACAGAACAAAATCCTGAAAAAGTAAGTTCATTAATTCTTGCAGGTGCACTTTTTTCCCAACAAGAAACGTATAACCATATTTTGGAAACGACACGAAAAATCTACAAAAAAAAGAATGACACTTTAATGCTTTCCAAAATTTCTGAAATTGAAAGATTAGCTAAAAATTCGGCTGAATACAGAAAGCAATGTTATGAAATTGCAAGTATGAACAACTATTTCAAAATGCCATTTCCGACAAATGAAGCAAACCAATTGCGGGAAAATTATGAAAATAGTGAATATGGAAAAAGCAATATCCGAAATGACGACGCCCCTATTTTGTTCTATAAAAATGAAAACAAAAATAATATTGACACCAAACCTATTTTAAAAAAACTAGAAAAAGAGAATGTAAAATTATTTGCAATTTATGGTTTGCAAGACAAAATCTTTTCAGAAAAGCAATTAAGTGATATGAAGAAAATAGTTGGAAAACAGAATTTCAAGACAATTGACAATTGCTCGCATTATCCATTTGTTGACCAGCAAAACCCATTCATTGAAATAATAGAAAAGTGGATTAAATAAAAAACTACCACCAACAAGGTATTAGCAAAAAGTTAGCTGCAAGCATAACAAAACACACCAAGACAACAAAATTGAATTTATGACACCAATAGAAAGACTGACGTCCATTTTGACAGAACAATATATTTCAGAAGATGGTGACGAATATAAAGTAGAACTAAAAGAAGGTTTGACCAACCAGCAGATTGACGAATTAGTCAGACGACTGCCGACAGGACAAATTCCGCCAGAGATAAGAGAATTACTAAAATTTGCAAGCGGTTTTGAATTTTTCGGATTTGAAGAAGTCACATTTGACGGAGTAGGTCAATTTGGATTTGAAGAGTTTTTTCCTAATTCAGTTCAACTTGCGGGAGACGGACTCGGAAATTTTTGGATTTTAGATGTTGACAACAGTGGAAGTTGGGGAAGCGTGTTTTATGTGTGCCACGCCCCAGCTGTAATCGTAAAACACTCGGACAACTTAACTCAGTTTATAGAACAAATCGACGATTTTGGAAAAAATGGGAATAAGTCAAACCTTGATATTATTCACGAAAAAGTGGTTATGGATATTTGGAGCAAAGGAGATGGATTTATTGAACTTGAAAATGCAAGACAATCTAAAGACACAACTTTGAAAAACTTTGCACTATCACTTCCTGACAATTTTGTAATTGCAGACTTGAGAAACAAACAAATTCAGAGCGGATTTGCGTGGGGCAAATTCGGGCCGAACATTGACAAAGCAAAACGACACGAAACGGAATTAATTTGGGGAATTGAGAAGCCAATTAAAAAAGGATTTTTATCAAAATTATTTGGACGATAATGATATCTGACAATTTTTAGGCGTAGCCAAAGTCAGATCAAGTAGTGGTGGTTACACTCATGCTACCTGCGGTAAGTCTTGTCTTCTCTTTACCCACCCTACTTATCTATTTTAGTCATCTACGGGCTTAACAAACATAGTAAAATGGGCACAAAATGGTTACAACTAATTTTGGTTTCTACCACAATTCTTGGCATTGGCGCCACAATCTATTTATTTAATACCGTTGGAGTTATGTAACCAATAATCTGCTATTCAATCGCTGCAATTCTCTCTAGTTACTTTCTTGAGTTAGAAAAGGATGATTTGGAAAATTCAATAAACTTTCAAATCCAATAGCTTTTTAGACCATTCTTAAACATGTATTAAGGGTAAATGTTGAAAAATCAAGAATTGGGTATTCCGTCTTGAAATTTCGTTGATATCTCTACGGGAACCGTAATTAATTCAATAGAATGAGGATTTTGCTTTTGGGATGTTTAGTTTTGTTTAATACGCTTTATCGGTCAATAGCATAAGTGAGATTAAATAACAACAAATGAAAATATATCCTTTAAAAGACGGTGATTTCAGTGTAGATAAGAACAAAAATTTCACCTATCTAGAAGATACGGAAAACGATAAAAATTTAAAGATGGCGGTGCAGCCTTTTCTTATTGAAACAGCTGGCAATCTAGTGCTACTAGATGCAGGATTAGGCTGGATGGGAAACGGTATCCCAAAAATTCATAGCAACATGATAAAAGCAGGTTTCCAACCAAAAGATGTCAAGCTAGTTATGCTTTCTCATTTGCACAAAGATCACATTGACGGACTTGTGAATAGAGAGAAAAATGATTGGACGCTTAATTTTCCAAATGCCGAAGTCTATCTGCAAAAGCGTGAATATGATTTTGCGCTCTCAAAAGAAGGGAGTCCTTCTTTTGATTTGGATGTTTTGAAGTTCATTGTTGAGAATGCCAATATTGTCTGGATGGATTCTGATAAAGGAAGTATTACTTCAGAAATTGATTTCGAAGTGACTGGCGGACATACCCCTTATCATCAGGTTTTCTGGATTAAGGAAGATGGAGAAACCGCTTTTTATGGTGCAGACAATCTTCCTCAAATGGGATATCTAAACTATCAAATAGCATTTAAAACTGATTATGATGGCAAAAAAGCAATGGAAAAACGGATCATTTGGAAGCAAAGAGCACAAGAAGAACAATGGAAAATCCTGCTTTACCATGATATTGAAAATGAAATAATTAGACTTGGTAAATAGTTTCCTATTTCAAATCCTCACTCATCAACGTTAATTTTTTAGAAAAGACAATAAAAAAATCATCTGCATCGTTACCTGATATTTAAATCAACAAGTAGTTTTGCATCCCTATTAATTTCCTTTTTTTAAACAAAAAAGAAAATGGGATCGTGAGAAAAGAAAAAAGGAATCGGAAATTTGTCACAGCCTTTTGATCGTTTCATATTGCTTTCCAACTGGTTCAATATTCACGGATTTCAGAAAAGCTGTCATAGATTCACAGCTAATGTCTGTATTGATAATTTTTATAGCGTCAGTTTGCATAGTCTCTATTATATGCTGAAGCAATAGGGTACCAGCACCTTTTCTTCTGTGTTCTTTATTTACCGCCAGTTGTGTAATATCTCCTGATCCTGGCTCAAATACGCAATATCCAATCAGCTTATCCTCTGAAAAAACGCCTGTGCAAATAAAATTGTCGAAAGACCTACGAATTGATTCAATGCTATTTTGCCAGGATGGTTTAAAATCCCAAAAAGTTTCAATTTCAGTATATTCAAAAATATCTATTGGTTTTATATTAAAGGTTGAACTTTTGGCCAATAAAGTAATTGCCTCAATCTTTTGCTTAAAATAAAAGAACTTTCGGACCACAGTAAAGCCGATCTTTTTATAAACCGATACGGCACTTTTATTATGCTGCAGTACTTCCAGCAGATAATTATGGACTCCAGCCTTCTTCAGATAGGGAATCGAATAATTAAATACCGATGTGGCAAGTCCTTGTCCCTGATAATTTTTAAGAGTACCTGTCCCCGTATCATAAGCCGTTAAAACCTCATCGAAATCACCGATCCCGTTAAAGGTGAAAGATACGATAGCATCACCGTCAAAAACCCCAAAGGAAAGATCAGGCCTAAAACCGCGCCTCTTGAGCATAGCCAAGAGCTGACTTTTATCCAATTGCATTTCATATTCGGCAAAAGCTCTCTGAAATGCATAAAACAAAATTTCAGGATCTATTTTTTCCAGGGATCTAATTTCCATAATCAAAGTGGCCGACGGTAAAAATTGAAATGAAATATAAGACAATTTTTACAAACAGCTGCTTTTTAAGTAGAAATCTCCAAGCAGAAACCAGTTTAGACATTCTAAATTAATCCTGTAGTACGCAAACTTTACCTGTTTTCATAATAATCTGTACGACGGTAATAATGAATGGTCGAATTAGATTTTTTCATCCTATTATTGTAGTCTTTTCTAAACAAAAACGCGATGATTACAATGAATAAGAATAGTAATAAATAGACAAACAATATATCGTACAGCCAAGATCCCTGCAGATAAAAAGAATCGTCTGCAAGGCAAAACTTCTGCTGTTCAGTATTTTGTGGATTGTAAAACAATATGTATTCCTTATTAGTTATTATTCCATTTGCTCTATCCAGCAGTTCGGTTCGCATCTGCTCAAAACGTCGCTGGCTCACAATAGGTAAAAATGCATACTGCTTTTCCGCCTTATCTAATTTCCGCAAGTATAGCTGTCCATTGGCAGTATATCGGTATTCGACATTTAAATAGGCGTATTTTGTCTTGCCTCTATGTATTTTAGATTCGAAGTTTATGATAGCGGGCGCTGTTGCAATCCAGCTCGGATGCGTCCGCGCAAACTCTTTACGCTCCAAAGATGGACTTACAGAAAAAACGGAAATTATTAAAACATACACTGCTGCCAACAGAACAACAAACGCTATGCGATTGCCACTTCGCATTGTTATGCGCTTTCCATTCACATTATAGCGGACTTCATCCCGACCATCTCCTTTACCTAATTTGCTAAGGATTATTTTTTGCAAAGGGAAATAAAGCAGAGAAGAGCATACCAGCGCGTAAACAAAATAACGGTAACTGTTGCCCCAGAAAACGATGACAAAGATGAAGGCAGCAGCCACAGACCATTGAAGAAATTTGCCAATTGATTTCATAACCCTTTGTTCAGATGTAAGCACTAAGCATAGCAATAACTTTTTTAGTTTATTCCGTTGCAGCTCTCTATTATTCCAAAATAAAAATAAGGTATTCGACAATACCCATGGCCCTCTATTTAAAATCCGTGAGCAGAAAATTACGATTCGCTGAACAGTGGTAAATTTTGCATACCCACCTATTCTGAAAAAGGCGACTATCCTCACCCTTTTTATCATTCTGAAATTCTTTTTAAAATTACTCTTCTCAGTCTATCTTCATTCTGGTCTCCCCAATATCCAAGTGCGGAAATTACTGGGATCAGCGTCATTCCAAAATCTGTGAGTGAATATTCTACTTTTGGTGGTACAACAGGATAAATTTTCTTGCTGATAAGTTCATGGTCTTCCAGTTCTTTCAGCTGGGTATTTAAAACCGTCTAGAGGCATCTGGTATTTTATGCTGCAATTCACTGGGGCTTTTATGCCCCTTTAAATTGACAATGGCCTAAGAACTTATAATAAAACTTAAGTATACCTCATTTTATCGCATAATATATCGTCCTATATAAGACTCATATCGTCCTGAAAGGTCTAAATCAAAATATTTCTGTCCGTAAATCATGCATGAGAAGCAAGACAGTCTAATAATTAGTATCATCAAAAAAATAGTATTTATTGATTTTTTCACAGAGAACTGTTGCATTAAGATACAAATTAGTTATGTAAATTAGCTACTTAGTTATATAGAAATACAATGGGAATTTCCTGGGTTCGTAAGCTATTATTTATGTGTATTGTATCGATAAGTATGTTATCACAGAACAACATATGAAATTGAATAACATCCTTTTTAACGAATTTTAAACGATAGTCAGCGAATTGTAAACGGTTTACACTGCAAAAATTGATATTTTTACATTTGACAATTACCAATACTTCTTAAGCAATACGGCTAGTATATCGGAAAGCTGTTGAATAGCGTTGGCCGAAATATTAAACCAACACGCTCCAACAAAATTGACTTATGAAAAAATATATGTTATCAATTATTGTTTTACTGACTTTAGCCTCTTGTAAAGGACAAGAAAGTAAGACAGAAATTTTGGATAAACTAAAATATAATGCGGACAAGAGCAACTATGGTATCCAACCGACGTTTTATTATCCTACTGAAATCTCAATAAATGATTATCCTGTAGTCAAAGGGCTTGAATTCTTTGGAAACACAATTCCAAACTTTATTGACATTGCGATCAACAAAAATGGCGAACAAGAGTTAAAAATACTAATTGACTTATCCAATTATAAAAAGCAAGGAAATCCGATTTTAAAAATTCTATTAGTCAGGTCAGCCCAAGGAATATCAATCATTTCCAATGAATCAGATTTTCCCAAAGAAAATATTTTAGTAAATTATGAATTATCAGATGATGATATTACTCAAGAAAACATTAAAAGTGGTTACTTCTTGAAAACGATAAAGTTTAATGCCAAAATTCCTGTCGAACTATCTTCCTTAAATAAATCAGTTCAATTAAAGAATTCAACAGAACTACTTGACAACCTGTATAGTGCTCTTACCAACCTGACGAAAGATTTAAATGATAAAAATAGCAATAACGTTTTGGAAATTATCCAAAACGCAGAATTTGAGGTGGCACAATTACGAGGGATGAAAAAAGAATGGATATTAAAAGAAAGAGAAGCTCTTCTATCAAATACTTTTACATTGCTACCAAAGGATAGTTGCGACGTCAAAATTTATGGAAACGGAACAATGGCAACTCTTGTGAAAAAGAATTCAGAAATAATCAAACAATCGGCAATAACTTCAAAATTTACCAAAGGTTTCCCTAGCGGTAAAGTTGTTCAATTTTATAACTTTTATTACAACATACCGAAAGGAAAGGAAGAATTAGAATTAATAAGATTTGACGGTTATGCAATAACAAAATACAAAAAATAATAAACGCTATCGGCAGAAAAGCTGTTGTTTCAGGCTAGCTAAAGTGGAATCGCATGATCTCAATAGGTGAAATCTCCAATATCAGCTATCTCGTAGAAACATGATGAAAGCCATCAAATATTACTGACTGATTAGAGATACAATTCTACTTTTTTAGTATCTTAACAGTAAACTACCGACCAATGCCAAAAAAAATTATAAGAAATCTCCAGATAGGTGTAATGCTTTCTTTGATACTACTGATTGCGGGTTCTATAGCATCTTATATTAGCATACATAACCAGATGGAGAGCAGGAAAAGCCTCTTAAAAACGAAGGAGTCTATCAGTTTAATAAAAGATATTGTAAACACGCTGTTAAATGCCGAAACAGGCAATCGGGGATATCAGCTTACCGGCCGTGAAAATTTTCTTGAACCTTTCAATAAAAGCAGGAATGAATATCCGCTGCTTGTTGCTAACAAAGATAAATTTAATCTTAACGATAAACGCCAGATTAATATCCTTCATGAACTGCTGCATACCTCAGACAGGTTGATGAAAGAATATGTCTTGTTGATTGATAATCGTACTAAGGGAATAGTAATGACTCCAGAGGAACTTGTTCAAAACAAGATGGCCATGGATAAATGCCGAATGCTCGTTCAGGAATTTGTAAAACACGAGGAAGTTCAGCTTGCCCTAAAAAATGAAGATCTGAATAACTCCACCAAACGGACCGTTTTATTCATTATCTTTTCAGCGGTTGCGGCCATTGGCGTCACCATTTTCGTTTATATTCAACTAAAATCGGACATTATGCGCCGCGATAAGTTGGAAAAAGATCTGTTTTATACGAAGGAAATGCTCGAGGAAACAAGCGCGGTTGCCCAAGTGGGAGGCTGGGAAGTCAATATAAAGAGCGGAAAGCTCACCTGGTCTCAAAGTGTACGAGAAATTCATAAAACTAACATTAATTTCCAACCAACCTTTGAAAATGCCCTTGGATTTTACGAAGGAAAAAACAGAGAGAGAATAGAATTTCTATTCAACAGAGCAGTACAACAAGGGATCTCTTTTGATGAGGAGCTACAACTTCTGCGTAATGACGGTGTCACCATCTGGGTAAGAGTAAAAGGAATTCCCGAATTTGAAAATGAAGTTTGCCACAGGGTTTTTGGAATTATTCAGAACATTGATGCCTTCAAAAAAATGTTTCTGGAAGTTGCTCAGAAGGAAGCTATGATGCAGTCCTGTGCTACAGATGTTCCTATTCCTTTGGCGATGCTTGACAAAGCCCTTAACTACGTTGCCGTCAGCAGCAGATGGCGAGATGAATTTAGTATGAATAATGTCGACCTTATCGGCAATAACCTGTTTACAATATCGCCCAATATTCCCGAAGAAAGAAAAAAGATTTACAGGAATGCGCTTTTGGGAGAAACGTACATCGACGGGGATTTTGCACTAAAGGTGGAAGGAAAAGAAGAAATTCAACATTACGATCTTAAAGTCGGACCCTGGTATCTTACAAAAGATGAGGTTGGAGGTATAATTATTTCCATACAGAATATTACAAATGCCGTAAAAATAAACGAGGAACTGAAAAATGCCAAGGAAACTGCAGATATAGCCAGCAGGGCAAAATCCGAATTCCTGGCCAATATGAGTCATGAGATCCGTACTCCCTTGAACGGAGTTATTGGTTTTTCAGACCTCCTCCTCCGGACACCACTGAATGAAACACAGACGCAATATCTAAATTACATCAATGAATCAGGGGAAAACCTCCTTAGCATCATCAATGATATACTGGATTTTTCTAAAATAGAATCCGGAAAAATGGACCTTTTGATTGAAAAAAGTGATGTGTATGATATGTTAAGCCAAGTCATCAATGTTATTCTTTATCAATCCCAGAAAAAAAACATCGAACTTCTTCTCAACGTTGAGCCTGGCCTCCCAAAAATACTTTTCATTGATGAAGTCAGATTAAAACAAATCTTGATCAATCTGTTAGGAAATGCTGTAAAATTCACAGAAAAGGGCGAGATCGAACTAAAAGTAGAGAAATTGCGCATGGATGATCATACGATTGCCTTGCGCTTCTCGGTAAGAGATACTGGAATCGGCATTCCTATAGAGAAACAGAAATATATTTTTGATGCCTTTACCCAGGAAAACAGTTCAATCAGTAAACGATTTGGCGGCACAGGACTGGGACTAACCATCTCGAACAATATCTTGGGATATATGGGAAGTCATTTGTCGCTGACCAGCGAAATGGACAGCGGTTCTGTATTTTTCTTCGATCTTGAGGTTCCTTACGAAATGTCTGAATGGAAAGAAGAGGATGAAACGACAATTAAAACTGCCTTAGTGGTGGATGATAATGAAAGCAACAGGATTATTCTTGAACACATGCTTACCTATAAAAATATCAAATCCACGTTAGCTTCTAATGGAATGGAAGCCTTGGATATCATGTTGAAAGGTGAGCGGTTCGATGTCATTCTGATGGATTATCATATGCCTATCATGTCCGGATTGGAAACAATAGAAAAAATAAAAGGCTTGTTAAATCAGCGAAAAGAAGTTGCTCCATTTATAGTACTTTCGTCTTCTTCGGAAGAATTGGATATACTTACATCGGTTAGGAAAATAGAAAATACACATTTGCTATTGAAGCCTATAAAATCACATGATCTATACAAAACCCTTAAAAAGGTAGACCGAAGTACAGTAATAGAAATTATTCAGGATCAGACTGAGAAAGATTCGCATGCATTTGCGCGAGAGTTAGACGTACTTTTGGTTGATGATAACCCAGTGAATATGGTCCTGAACAATAGGATAATGAAGTCTCTTGCTCCCAATATACTTCTAACGGAAGCAGCTAATGGTTTACAGGCTTTGGAAGAATGCAAAAAAAAGCAGTTTTCCCTTATTATTATGGATGTACAAATGCCGATCATGAGTGGTATTGAGGCAACACAACATATTAGAATGCTGTCTGCATATCAACATATACCTATCATAGGCGTTACCGCTGGAAATGTGCTGGGGGAAAAAGAAAAATGCCTTGAATCCGGAATGAATGACTTTCTTCCCAAACCGATACGGCGGGCAGACCTTCTTGAAGTACTCAAAAAATATATTAGTGTTTAGTAATTATGGCTGTTCGAATCTGAATGGTCAACGGTATCAGAATATCTACTAAGATCAAGATACAGTAGGTACCCAAATAGAACAATAACGCCCAATCCGATAAAGATTGGACGTTGTTGTTCTAAGAAAAAAGATGATCTATTTCAGTAATTCTTCGCACTATTACTTTTTTCTGAAGAATTTTATTTGTTCAAGTCTTACACTGCTTGCTCTTCGGAGTATGTTGTTTTTGGCAATTGTTCGATTGCTTTTCAATCTTTTGGCCTGTTAGGAAATAATAAAATATTTCTTCATCCCTATTGTCGATCCCTAAATGGAATAGATTAATTCATCAAACTAGATTTCAGAAGGTGTTATACCATATTGTTTTTTAAATGCAGTTGAAAAATGGGACGGGTTTTTAAAGCCTACTTCAACGTATACATTCTGCACCTTTTTACCTTCTTCTTTTAATTTGACATACGCCGATTCCAACCGCTTTTTTATCAACCATTTTTGAGGACTTAGCGTACTAATTTTTGCAAAGTCACGTTTAAATGTTGCCAGGCTTCGACCGGTATAGGCCGCAATTTGCTCCATTGTCAGATCATCCATATAGTGATCATTCAAAAATTCCAACATATCTATCTTCCAAGGATCAGCGAAATCAAATAATATCGGGAAGAAAACATCAGCGTTATTGAGTAGAGCATAAATACCTTCGAGCAGTTTCAAATGTGTCACTTCTTCCGTCGGTTTTACATTTTCCTCAAAATATGGAGTAAGCGAATTAAACAAACTCGCAATATCTGGCTTTGGTTCTATCTTAAATACATTTTTATCTGAAAATGCTTCTTGTTTAGGAAGCTTAGATTTATTCAGCCGGCTGTAAAACTCCCTTAGAACACTTCGGTTGAATGTTAATGAAATCCCCTTATACAGATCATTCCCCTTGCTATTTTTATACATCAACAAACGATGGTTACGCCGAATAAACGCACATTCTCCAGCTTTTATCTTAATTTTCTTGTTTCGATCTTCAATAATCTGTTCACCTGAATATACATACACTAATACATGTTCAGGCGCAGCATGAATACATTTTTCGCTAAAGTCTGAAAAGCAAGAAAGGAAGATACCCCAATAACTTATCGTTTTTAATTTATCAGCGTGTTCCATCGAATAATATGCTATTTTTTTCACAAAAGTAGTAAATAAGCAAAGTAAGTTCTTTACGCTGAAGCTCAATTAACATTTCTGAAAAGCTCATTTATTGCTATCCTTACGCTTCAGGGTCTATGGTTTAGGCTATAAACAGGACACTATTGAACAAATTTCAATAATGGATGCCATTGCTCTCTGGGGACCAATAATGGCACATTTTGGATTAGGTTCAAATATCCTTGTCAATTCTGACCGAGCCAGAAAAGAATTGGGATGGCGCCCTAAATATGATAACCTGTCGCAAGAAATAGCTTCTAATTGAACAGACACTGGCTCCTCCTCACTTTTGATGGTCAAGACGAAGGATATACCATAGCCTCTGCTATTCTTGTAATTTTTAAATGAGCAGAATATCAAGGCTTCTCATTTTAAAACTAATTCAGATTGACATTCCGGTACTCATTTGGGCTATAACCGACACGGTTTTTAAATAAGCGACTAAAATGCTGCGGATATTTAAAACCAAGTTCAAATGCAATTTCGTTAATAGTCTTATTCGAATCGAATATTTTTTCCTTGGCAATCTCGATTAACTTATTCTGAATATATTCCTGCGCAGTCTTCCCTGTTTCTTTCTTAACGAGGTCACCAAAATAGTTGGCAGAAAGAAATAATTGTTCAGCAAAGTAGGCCACAGTTGGCAGACCGTATTGTTGTGGTTCATCTGACTGAAAATAAGCATTCAAAATCTCTTCGAATTTTTCTATAATACCCTTATTAACATTTTCGCGCGTTATAAATTGTCTGTCATAAAACCGTTGACAATAATCTAGGAAAAGCTCGATGTTGGAGACAATGAGCTTTTTGGTATGCTTGTCGATACTATGAACCAGTTCATGCTTTATTTTGTTGAGGCAATCCATAATGACCCTCCTCTCCTGCTCGGAAAGATGAAGCGCCTCGCTAGCTGAATAGGAAAAGAACGTATAGTTGGCAATCTCCTTTGCCAACGAAGTACCATAAAGCAGCTCTGGATGAAATACCAATGCTGTCCCCTGAGGCTGGTAGAATTCCGTGCCATTCTCCCCAATGACCTGCCCCGGAGCCAAAAATATCAATGTTCCCTCTTCATAATCATAATTCTTAAGTCCATACCGGAGATCTCCGCATTTTATTTCTTTAAAAAACACGGTATAGAACTCATACCTGAGCTTTGACAGTTTACGAGGATCAGCTTTGCTCAAATCGACAACACTGACCAAAGGATGCAATGTTTCATTGTTATTGAAATTATTGTATTCGCTAATACTCTTAAAATTGATGATCTCTTCCATTTGCCTGAATGCTATGAAACAAATTTACAAAACTGAAATCCAATAATGTATTGAATCCGTAATATTGGTAGAACTATCCGTAATCCATCTACCAAAACCTTAGCCTGCAAAACCGAACTTTGTTATCATTGGATTGTATACTACATAAACGATTTTCATGATGTATAAAGTAAAACTAAATAACGGAATTGAAATGCCTATCCTTGGTTTCGGTGTTTTCCAGATAAAAGATGCCTTAGAATGCGAACGTGCTGTTATTGATGCCGTCGAAACTGGATACCGGCTAATTGATACCGCGGCCTCTTATTTGAATGAAGAAGCAGTAGGAAAAGCGATAAAAAATTGCGCTATCCAACGTGAAGAATTATTTATCACGACCAAACTGTGGGTTCAGGATACGGGATATGAGAAAACCAAGACCGCTTTTCACCGCTCGTTGGAAAGACTGCAATTGGACTATCTCGATCTGTATCTGATCCACCAACCTTATGGCGATATCTTTGGATCGTGGAAAGCGATGCAGGAACTTTATGAAGCCGGTAAAATAAGGGCTATCGGGACTGCTAATTTCCAGCCGGACAGGGTGATGGATCTCATTGTCAATAGTGGTTTCACTCCGGCTGTCAACCAGATCGAAACACATCCTTTTCAACAGCAAATTCAAAATCAAGCTTTCCTGAACGAAAATAATATCCAGACCCAATCCTGGGGTCCTTTTGCAGAGGGGAAAAACGATATTTTCCATAATAGAGTCCTTAAGTCAATAGGAGAAAATTACAATAAAACTGTTGCACAGGTCATCCTCCGATGGCTTGTGCAACGGGACATCATTGCTATCCCCAAATCTGTTCGTAAAGAAAGAATAGGCGAAAATTTCCAGCTATTCGATTTCGAACTGACAGAGAAGGAAATGGATGCCATAAGATCCCTGGACACTGGAGAAAGTCTATTTTTTGATCACCGGGACCCTAAGGTGGTCAGATCGCTGAGTGAAAGAAAACTTGATATCTAAAACATTAAATTGATACTAAAATGGAAAAAAGAAAACTGGGAAATAGTGGACTTGAAGTGTCCGCACTTGGATTAGGCTGCATGGGTTTGAGTTTTGGCTATGGTCCGGCTACGGACGAAAAAGAGGCAATTCAATTAATCCGCGCTGCTTTTGAATCTGGAATCACCTTTTTCGATACCGCTGAATGTTATGGCCCTTTTACCAATGAAACCCTACTTGGACAAGCATTGGAGCCATTCAGAGACCATGTGGTGATCGCGACTAAGTTTGGTTTCGAAGATGGCGATTCAAAAAAAGGTTTGGACAGCAGTCCTGCCAGAATCAGAAAAGTTGCTGAAGCTTCCCTCCAACGTCTGCGTACGGACCGAATCGACCTGTTCTATCAACACCGCACCGACCCCAATATCCCTATTGAAGAGGTGGCCGGAACCATCCGCGATCTGATTGCTGAAGGTAAAGTAAAACATTGGGGACTCTCTGAAGCGGGAACTGAAACGATCCGTCGAGCACATACAGAGCAGCCCCTAGCGGCATTGCAGAGCGAATACTCGCTCTTTTACCGTGAACCTGAAAATGAGATCATCCCTACACTGGAGGAGCTTGGGATCGGTTTTGTGCCCTTTAGCCCCTTGGGAAAAGGCTTCTTAACCGGCGCAATCAACGAAACGACAAAATTTGACCCGACGGATTTCCGTAACATCGTACCACGTTTCTCGGAAGAAAATCGCAAAGCGAATCAGGTTCTTGTAGATCTCCTAAAAACGATAGCAAGTGCAAAAGATGCCACTCCAGCGCAAATTGCATTAGCATGGCTGCTTGCTCAGAAACCATGGATTGCCCCAATCCCGGGAACGACAAAACTACATCGCCTGAAGGAAAATATTGACGCCATTGCTGTTCAGCTAGATACAAAGGAAATACGGGAGATCAACCAGGCTGCTTCAGCAATTACCATCCAAGGCGAACGATATCCTGCTGCTTTACAGAACAGAGTCGGTAAATAAAAAATAAGCTATGCGATTGAACAGAATAATACGAAATATTACAGCCTCTGCTGCCCTATTCATTTTATCGATGACCGTACATGCCCAGAAAAAGCAAAAGCCTTTACTCATTGATGATCAAGGTAGCTTTGCAGTTGGTGGTACTATCAAGACCGAAGCTGGGCACTTGAACGTAAATGATGCCCTGAATCCTCAAGGACAAACTTTCCATGGTGATCATGCCTACGTTTTCTATCAAAAACCGGTAAAAGCCCACAAGTATCCTTTGGTATTTCTGCATGGTGCAGGCCAATCAAAAAAAACATGGGAAACAACAGCAGATGGTAGAGAAGGTTTTCAGAACATTTTCCTCCGCCGGAAATTCTCAGTGTACCTCATCGACCAACCCAGACGTGGGGAAGCCGGAAAAAGCATGGTAGAAGCAACGATCAAGCCTATGGCAGATGAGCAGTTCTGGTTTACACAATTTCGTATAGGCAATTACCCCAACTATTTCCCGAATGTTCAGTTTCCAAAGGATAGTATAGCATTAGAACAGTTCTATAGACAGATGACACCCAATACGGGTGCTTTCGATGCAACCGTTATTACCGCAGCGGTATCCAGTCTATTTGATAAGATTAACGCCGGAATCTTGGTCACCCACTCCCAGGGCGGAGGCCCAGGTTGGCTGACCGCGATCAAAAATGATAAAGTCAAAGCGGTCGTCGCATACGAACCATACAGTGGATTTGTATTTCCAGAGGGCGAACTTCCGCCTCCCATAAAATCCGCGGGGTTGTTTGGTGAACTCAAAGGGGTTACAATCCCCCTCTCTGATTTTAAAAAGCTGACCCAAATCCCAATTGTCATTTACTATGGGGATAATATTGCCAAAGAGCCGACCAATGTATGGAACAAAGACCACTGGCGTTCGGGGCTGGAAATGGCCAGACTATGGGCCGCGGCAATTAATAAACATGGCGGAAATGCGACGGTAATCCATCTTCCTGAAGTTGGAATCACGGGAAATACTCATTTTCCTTTTTCGGATCTCAACAATTTGCAAGTTGCGGATGAACTATACAAATGGTTAAAACAAAAAGGACTGGATAAGTAATAATGGTAGTACTATCCGTAATCCGTCTACCTAAAAAGAAAGTTGATTTAGGGAACTTTGTATAAATCAAAAACGATGCAAATGAAAACTAGATATTTATATTGCCTACTACTTTGCCTGTTGTTTGCGGTAACTTCCTGTTCGGGAGCAAATGAAGCCACATTTGAAAACAAAGGTTTCCCGATAGCTCCCTGTGATTCGCTAAATAATCAGGAAGTTTTGGTCGTTTACCTATCGCGGACGAAAAATACCAAAGCTGTCGCAGAGATTATCCATCGGCAGGTAGGCGGTGATCTAGTTGGTCTTGAACTCGAAAATCCTTATCCCGCTCACTATCAAACCACCGTCGACCAGGTTGCCGAAGAAAATAAAACGGGTTATCTGCCGCCACTAAAAACGAAAATAGACAACATAGGAAAATACGACTTCATCTTTGTGGGGTTTCCAACTTGGGGGATGCAGCTCCCTCCCCCCATAAAGAGTTTTCTAAAACAGTATGATCTAGCAGGAAAGACGATTGTCCCTTTTAATACAAATGCCGGATATGGCGTTGGGAGCAGCTTTGACACGATCAAACAACTTTGTTCCAAAAGCAAAATATTGGAAGGGTTTACAACAAAAGCAGGGAAAGAACGGGACGGAATCCTCTTTGTGATATCAGGTGAAAAAGAAAAACAGCTTACCATTCAACTTGCCCAATGGCTTGAAAAACTTGGATTCACAAAATAATAAGAAGTGGAAAGCATAAAATTACAATCAATGAAACAAATCAAGTATATCATCGTAGCCATGTTTATGGCAACGGGGCTCATTACAGAAGCACAGGACAAATCAAAAAATCCATTTGGCCTTGTGTATGGTGATGCTATAAAGGAAAATGTAAAGGGAAAAGTAAATATACATCCTGTGAGCTATAAATTAAACGGAATAGCTATCGCTGCTAATGTATATACTCCGACGAATTATGACCCTTCAAAAAGATATCCTGCCATTATAGTCGCACATCCCAATGGCGGGGTCAAAGAACAAACTGCCGGTCTTTATGCACAGCGACTTGCAGAAGCGGGTTACATTACAATAGCCGCAGACGCCGCCTATCAGGGAGCCAGCGGTGGCGAACCCCGCCATACCGACAAACCCCAGTTCAGAACAGAGGATATCCATGGCATGGCAGACTATATCGCTGGTTACGCTGGTGTCGACCCGGATCGTGTCGGTGCACTCGGGATCTGCGGCGGCGGTGGTTATACCCTCAAAGCAGCACAGTCTGATAAACGGCTAAAAGCTGTTGCTACACTGAGCATGTTCAACTCTGGTGAAGTGAGACGCAACGGTTTTCAAAATTCCCAGCAAAATACAATCGAGCAACGATTGAAACAGGCATCAGATGCCCGGGCACAGGAGGCAGCAGGCGGAGAAATCAAGTATTCTGGCGTAGCTAGTATAACCGACGAAGAGATCGCCAAAACTCCAACAGATCTCTATCGGCAAGGATTTGAATATTATTATCGGACGCACGCCCATCGGAATTCAACGTTTTTATATACAACCAGCAGCTTGATGGATCTGATGACATGAGATGCGACCGATGGTATCGAACTAATCGATCAGCCCTTGTTGATGATCGCTGGAAGCAAGGCAGATACCAAGTATATGACCGATGAGGCTTTTTCAAAGGCTAAAAACGCAAAAAACAAAGCGCTCTTTTTACTAGAAGGAGCTACACACATTGAAACTTACTGGAAAAAGGAATACGTCACAAAAGCTGTAAATAAATTGGTTGAGTTTTATCACCAGAACCTTCAATAAAAAATACACTATATTTTATTATGATTATGAAAAAATTATTACTCGGCCTCTGTTTGGCCCTCTTCGGAATTCAGATCTCATTTGCACAATCGCCTGCTGATCAGGAAATCATCAAACTTTCAAAAGATAAATGGCAATGGATGGCCAACAAAAATGTCGGTACATTGGACAGCCTTTTTCATGAAAATTCAATGTTTGTCCACATGGGGGGATCCTGGGGAAAACAAAGGGAACTTAATGTCATAAAAAGTGGCGGAATCTGGTATAAAAAGGCTGATATCCATGAAGTATCAGTCAATATCATTGACAATACAGCTATCCTACTCAATAGAATCGACCTACTTGCTATCGTTGGTGGTAACGAGGTAACCAATCCCTTTATGGTTACGGAAGTCTACGTAAAACAAAATGGCACTTGGAAACTAGGATCACTGTCGTTCACCAAACTACTTACTCCTGGGAACTAATAACGATTCAACCAGTGATATCTTCGTAAAGAATGCCATCGCTAGTCTTTCTACTCCAAAAAGAGATGAAATAGAAAGAATCACTAATAGAGAATGATCATGAAGAAACAAAAGTATATTATTGCGTTATTATTCACTTTATTTTGCTTTTATTCCGTGTTATACGCAAGTCAGAATCGCGAAAATCCGCCATTAAATAACAAAAAACGTTGTCTTATTACCATTGCGGCCACCGCGGCCAAAGGTGACCTGTCAACATTAAAAGATGCACTCAACAAAGGACTCGATGCCGGACTGACAAGTAATCAGATTAAGGAAAGCATCATACAGCTCTATGCTTATGCCGGCTTTCCTCGTAGTATACGTGGATTGCAAACCCTGATGGCCGTACTTGAGGAGCGCAAGACAAAGGGCATCAATGATCCAACAGGCCCTGAAGCATCACCTATTCAAAATGACCAGCCAAAATATGATCGTGGCAAAGCGATTTTGGAACAGCTTACAGGAGTAACCGAAAAAGATCCAAAAACTGGTTATGCTGCTTTTGCTCCAACTATTGAACTATTTTTAAAGGAACATCTATTTGCTGATATTTTTGAACGGGATATTCTTACCTACGCTGAAAGAGAACTGGTAACAATCTCTGTACTAGCCAGCATAGGCGGCGTGGAACCGATGCTGAAATCGCATTTGGCAATTTGTTTAAATGTAGGTTTATCGAAAGAACAATTACAGCAGTTTATAATTATTATTAAATCTACTGTGGGCAAAAAAGAGGCTATAGTTGCACAAAAAATATTCGATGAAGTATTAGCGAATAGAAAGTAATCTAACTGCTACTATAAAATTTGCGGTCATTAAAGCGACTATAACAAAAAAATAAACGAGCCTAAAATGGGTTACTTGGGGATAAACTTTATTTAAAAATTTAAAATCATGAATTTAAACAATACAACGATACTATTTCTGACGGGAATCTTGGCAATTTCATGTACTCAACAGATCAAACCACAAAAAACTGAACAGCACAGAACGCATGATCCTATTTTTTCAAAAGGTGAAAGGATTACAAATGACAATTTCACAGGAACAGTGTGGTTAAATAATCTAGTAACCGCAGATCGGATCAATCAGAATGCTGTTGGAAGTGTGACCTTTGAGCCTGGTGTCAGGACCAAGTGGCATTCTCATCCGGCGGGACAGATTATTCTGGCATTGGATGGTGTCGGCTTCTATCAGGAAGAAGGTAAGGAAAAAATAATCCTCCGTAAAGGAGAAGTTGTAAAATGCCCAATAGATGTTCCTCATTGGCATGGCGCGAGCGCTGATTCTGCTTTTGTACAGATTGCCATTACAGGCAGGGAAAAGGGAGAAACAGTATGGCTTAAACCTGTGACAGATCAAGAGTATAACAATTAACCTAAATAAGATCTCTTTTCTCGATAGTAATATATTCATCCTTTTCGGCCTGAATAAACGAAAGTGGGCATTCAATATCGGTTAGAAAATGTATACTTAATAAGCATGTCAATTTTATAGACAAAAATTGGAAGGATCTATATGAATCAAACAAATAAGCCGGCTGTATTATAAAAAGCCGGCTTTTGAAAAGGATTTAATGATCCTGTTTACCGCTTTTGGGTGTTTTGGTAATATTGGGGATGAAAACCAAATATTCGTAACCTTTTATAATTCTTTCCAGCTCCAAATCCTCTACCTTAAGCTTCTGTTTAGAGATTGCTTGTTGCAAAGGTCTCAAATTATAAGCATACCAATTGTCATCTTTTACAACGGTTAAAAACGATTTATATTGATCCAAATCAGCCAATGTTTCACCCTCCCCCTTTCCGATGAGCATAATATGTAATGACTTCCGGTAATTTGCCTCTTCAATATTGGCAACCAGGTTACCAACATCGAATACTTCCATTAAACTCTCTCCTTTAGGCATGTGATTAGCGCCATATTTGAAAAGATTCTTCTTGTCTTTCCATTCGGGAAGCTTCTCAAAAACCAGATGTTTGATATATTGAATCCTTAAACGATGAATTCGATTTAAATATAGATCTCTGCTTAATTTTAGCGCTTCAAGCTGTTCTTTCTCAATGGCGGATAAATTGAGAGCGGTCAATGCATTTATTTTTTCTAAGCAATCATCAGAGAACAAATAGAATCTGGTGTTATTTTTTGTGTCAAAAGCAGCAGAATTAGCAATCATCTGTGTATAAATTTCTTTTGCTTTAGCACTTCTGGATTGCATACTTAATTCCGAAAAAAGCAAACGATCTGAAAATAAACTAATTTGTTCAGCGCCATAGGTTTTGACATTCTGATCTACTATGTTTTTAAATAAGTCAAACTCAGCCTCACCTTGTAAAAAAGATAAGGCAGAACCCGACTCATTGCGAAATTTGTCCAGTTCAGGAGGAGTTAAGGATTTAATTTTCTTTGATATTGTATTGACTGTATAGGGATCAATTTCCAGAATATAGTTGTCGAACTTAATATTATTGACAACCGCGTTTGTGAAATAAGGAATTTCGCTGGTGAAATGCTGCTCGCCCAATAATACGGAGTTGTTTTTTCTGATTTCATCTAGCAAAGTAGTCCATCCTTTGCCGTCAAAAGCGTTCTTATTGTTTTTTTTAAAGGTCGAATAGTTATTTTGAATTAAACTATCCATTAATGAGGTTTGTGCACGACCGAAATTGGCAATAAATAGGGTTAAAATTAGGATTTTGGTTTTCATTATCTATTTTTTGAAAGATACTCATTTAGCCCGGACAATGCTAGTTATTTTTTATATTCTAATTAACTAAAACAAAACCGTCGTATTACTTTGATTCAATCCTGATACGGGCTATAGAAAGTTTAAACATATGAAGCTTTTGACCAATGAATCGATTCCTATTTTTGAAGATTTTATAGGTCATAAGTTAGCACACAAATTGTTGAAAACAAAGAAAATTATAGGGCAGTATTTGCCGTTTTTTTATATTATTTATAGCACCTCTTATTCATGGTCAACATGACCGTCTGTATTTAAACGCAATAATGATCAAAGGTTCTTAAACGCAGAAATATTTGTTCCGGAGTACATTTTGAAAAACCGGCTAAAATGAGCAGGACTTTCAAAACCAAGTTCGTAAGCTATCTCTTTCGCTGACTTCTCGGTATAATGGAGATACCTTTTAGCCTCAAGAATTATTCTGTTGCGGATTAGAATAGATGGCGCCGACTGTTTCAACAGCGCAAATACATTGCTTAGCGTTTTTGGTGATTTGTTGAGTGCAGCGGCATAGAACCTGACTTCATGTTCCTCTTTAAAGTTACATTCCAGTAGCAACGCAAATTTTCTCACAATATCCATTCTTTCGTCGGGGAATAGCTGATAACTTTCACTTTGGAGCTTTGCTATCCTTGTGGTATTGATAATCACTCTCTTAAGAAGGGTGCGCAGCATTTCACCCTGGAAATTATCTTTTACCATCATCTCATTTGAAAACACATTCTCCAGATGAGACATTTCTTCCACAGCAGTTTCATTTAATACAATGAACATTGGATGTCGAATACCATAGAACAGAAAACCAACACAACCGACCTCAGCATCGTGGTCAACGATACAATAGAACTCCCTATTAAACTGCCAGGCAGTCAGCACATCGGGCTGTTCAAATACAAAATGTTGATTGGAAACCAAAGGAAGTATACACCTTGATGGCATCGTATAGCTGATCTCATCGATCGTCACTTTTTGTTCGCCGCCCTTATTATAAATAAATGTATTGATTGGCAGGGAATTCGCATTACGAAGTCCCCTGCCTGAAAACTGGTTGTTGTCACTGTGCATCACAAACAGTGCTGCTGTTGCGTTATCGCTATACTCCCTAATCATGTTGTCATTTACTTACGACATTTCAATACGCTTAAATTTAATCATTTTCTTGTAAGAGCCTAACGCCCACAAGCTAGAAATTTACAGATCTTCTTTAATGCTGCTTGCAGCAGCAAGCAGCAGATTGGAGGATAATCTTTGTTTAAAATCGGGATTGATAAATTCAAAATGAATTGTTCCCTTTTGATCAAGTATAAATACTGATGGAACCGGAAGCAGCAAGTCGGTGTCTTTGCCTCCAGTTGTTTTCGGTAGCATCTCCCAGTAGTCTTTCGGAGCTTTATACGCAATCCCCATTTGTTTCGACAGTGAAAGATCTGCGTCCGATAAAAGTGTATAACTTAATTTTTCTTTCGCTACAGCTTTCATTAATCCCTCGGATTCGTCTGTACTTATGGCAATCAACTGATACCCCATTTCTTCCAAGCCGGGAAAGGCCTCTTGTAAGCCCGAAAGTTGTCTGGTACAATAAGGACACCAGCCACCGCGGTAGAAAACCAAAATGGTCGGCTTTTGGGAAATCGCTCTATTGAGATCAAACCTTTTACCTGAAACGTCTACCAATCCTGCCATCGGTATTTTTTCTCCACACAATAACGGACTGATGTCTTCCGGATTTTGCGGAATTCGATAAGGGATTTGCTTCATATCCATTTTATCTATCCTGCTGTCAGCTCTCCGCATGCTGGACCGCGCCTGCGCATTGGCTATGCTTGCGATGCAGGTCGTGAACAACAGCAGCGCAACAAACGCAGCTAATTTTGTTTTTATAGGATTTTTCATTTTATAACACGTTTATTACTTAATAAATATTGAATCGATACTTTTTGCCCGTGGAAACTCAATCGATACTTTAGCCACTGCATGTAATAGGTTGCTGATCGTCCTGTCTCTAATAAGGACAATAATAGCCACGAGATTTTCGTTCGTATAACCGGCCTCAAAAATTAGTTGATTGTTACTTTAATAATGCTAGAAATTGATGGCAGTGTGGTGAACCCATTTGGATTAGGCACTTCTCCAATTGGTTTACGTTCGGTCACAGGAGTGCCACCTAATCCTGCCTGCTCATTGCCAGCTCCGGGAAACTGATTAATCGCTGTCCCATTGTCAAACAATCCGATTGAATAGGATACATCTCCTTTTACTGTTGCATCAATTCCATTATCTTTTGTTGCAAAGAACCAATCGTTGGAAAGGCCGTACATGCTTGCAATGGCAATTCGATCTCCACTCGCTATACTTAACTGCTGTGAAACGCTACTTCCTGCCTGCGCTCCGATTTTAGGAAGTAATACTGTTGAGCTAGCCGCCGGAAGGATATACACCGCTTTTACACCGGAGAGTGTTTTAAGATAAGCCGCCAGGCCCGATGCATCACCTTTTTGCGCTAAATCTTTCAGTCCTTTACCACGGTCATTTTCACCGATTTTATATATTGGGTTTTCGATGCCTTTATATAGCACCACCAAAACTGGAGATAATGGTGTAAAAATACCTGTTTGTGTATTAATGTAATTACCCAACACGCTATTGTCTCCCATCTCCGCAATATTTGTCAAGCCATTTACACTTGGTTTTCCTACTTCAAATAATGGATTAGGATTTAACAGGTTCCCTCCCACGCTATATGAAATTGCCCAAACTCCGGGACTGAAGGGGGTCGGATTGGTCGTACCGCCCGAGACATTAGTGATTATAAGTGTAAAATTGGAATTACCTTCATAATGAAGTGTTGCTTTCATTAAAGTAGAAGCTGGAGCATAAGTATTGCCCTGTGCATCGGTTCCGTTTACTTCCGTAATAGCTCTTGGAGCAGTTTCTGTTGTTCCCGGGTGAATTACAGCTGCACCTGGCATCTGATTGATACGAGTACCATTATCCCATAATTTAATCTGTGCCGAAACATCGCCCTCAACCGGAGTTCCATTGTCCTGATACAGCTTTATGCCAGGATTTTCGGGAGCAAAAAACAAGTCATTCGACCAACCATACATCGTTGCAAAGCTCAGCGCTTGTCCTTTGGCTGCAGAAAACTTAATGGAAATTGCTTCGCCAGGCATAACCACTGGCGAAGCACCAGTGTTTTTAAAGCTACCGGACTCGACCAATAGTTTTGAATCCAATACATTTTCTATCGTAATAGTTGTCGCCGACGTTGATGGCATAGCATCATTTTTATTGCAAGCGATAATTAGCAAAGGGATTGCTGCCATAGCCCACAAAATTGAATGTTTATGTTTCATAATGAATTCTTTTTAAATTACATTACAAATGTAAATTTCATGGGAGGAGCTGTAGGTATCTGAATTTCCCGCTGTGTTGCCGATATTTCCCGAGGGAATAATTTATGAGGAAGTAGATGTTGGACTGTACTGATAGTACAGGAGGACTGAACCACTAGAGAAACACCTTGTTTTTAATAGTTTAAAAACTATTCTATCGCTTATATGTTCGAATAGTGAAAGCCCCTGTCCTACCACAACGGGATAAATGCACAATTGAAGTTCGTCGATCAAATTGAGATTCATCAGCTGGACAATTAAGCTTCGACTCCCAACCAAAATATCTCTACCGGGTTGCTGTTTCAATTTCAATATTTCATCTTTAAGCATCCCTTCGGCCAATTTTGCACTCGCCCAGTCTATATTTTTCAGGCTGTTTGAAAAAACAACTTTTGGAATTTTATCGATAGCCAATGCAAAGTCATCCATTGATTGTTCACCTGAGGGATTTTTCACAAAAGGCCGCCAATATTCCATAAGCTGATAGGTAATCCTACCATATAAAATGACATCAGCGCTATTTAACAGATGCGTATAATGAAGATGTATTTCCTCGTCGGGAATGCCTGCTGTATGATCACAAAACCCGTCAAGGGTCATATTGAATGCTGCAATTACTTTTCTCATGTCCTTCCAATAAGCTTCTTTTACACCGTAAATCTAACATTTTACACATTGAATAGGCTTTGCATAAGACAAGAAATAAACCGGGGTAATGATAGAAAAGAAAGCTAACGTTTCAAAGAATAAATAATAGCCACCGAATAAAATTGCAGGTGGAAGGAATTAAAACAAAAAAGTCAAACCACTAAAGATAATTACCGTTGAAGGGGGGAGCATAAAGCTGAGCTCCCGCCCCTTTTTTAAAATATGAAGTCTATTTCAGATCATCGAAGCAGGCTAGTCACGATCTGTTCTCACAAATTGTCCATTGAAATCGAAAATAAGAGCATCTCCACCCCTAATATCTATTCGATATGAACTGCGTTTTTTTTCGATAAACTCAACCTGATTCCCAGGATGATTTTTTATGATAAAAGTTAAAATACTCCTTCTGACATCCTGGGAAGAAAGTTTTTCACCCTTGCCGGTTACTAAATTCCAATTGACCATATGATTTAAGATTTAAAATGTTATAATAATCTAAACCTATCCATCAATTTGGGAAAGAAATGGGAATTATTTATCTATTTTCCCAATCTAAATCCAACCGTTATACCGCCCATAGGTGTAAATTCGCTTTGGCTGTCATAAAAACTCACACCTGGCCCGATACCTACATTCATCATAAAACGCTCGCCATAAGTGCGCTGTATACCCCACATTGCGCCTAAAGTTAGGGTGAAATCAGCAACATACATATTATCACTTTTCAATATGGACGGACCAGCGGCTCCAAGCACCCCAGCAATATAATTGCCGGAATTGTGTGCTATTTTTTTTCCTTTCTGAAGCCTTTTATTTAAATTATAATAATGCCGCACTTGCATATCGACCGCTGGACGAAATGCATATCCCCACTCAGAATCTTCATGATGATAATCGTTAATCGTTATCGATGTTTTACTGTATAATAAACTTCCTGATAAAGGTCCTGAAAAGCGCAATGTTGTTTTATTTCCGATCCCCATTTCGTAAGACATATTGGTCAGGATATTGTAGGCAAACTGGTGATCCTCAACTTTGGCTTCAACTGCTGTATTCGTTTGTGCAAAAGACATCGAGGCAAAAGCCACCATCATAAAGAGTGTAAAATAATTTCTTTTCATTAATAATTAATAATTTGACACCGCAAAGATATTAAAATAAATAATGTGTAAAAATCAAACTCCTATTGTCAAATCGAAGGCATTTCGCTTCAAAAATAGAACATCAATAAATACAGACTCAGTTTATTAAATAAGCTCGATGTGCTATTTCACATATTTAACCATCAAGATTATTATTTTAATTCTTATTTTCACAAGCGCAACAGGCAACGAAATCCGTTACCCCTACTGCGAAGTCGATGCATTTGCAGGTGCAGAGGCGATTGCTAGTGAAGTAGCAAAGAAATATACTTAGCAAATGCTAAGAGAGTTTTTGAGTCTGAGGCACAATGTTTAGAAAAGAACATATGAAAAAAATAGTGTTATTAAATACCTTATTTACTCCGTTGATCGGATTTGCTCAATTACAGACCGTTTTTAAACAAAAAGTAGATTCTATTTATGATAAAAATAAGGATGCTGTGGGGATTATTGTTCATGTAGAAGCACCGAAACATAATATTTCCTGGAGCTATGCAAAAGATGTAGCAGACACCAGCACGAACCAAGCGCTAGAAGACCAACAGCCTGTTTTGATTGCAAGCAACACGAAACCCTATGTCGCTGCAGCAATCCTAAGATTGGTAGAAAAAGGTGAACTTTCTATTGATCAACCAATTGCAAATTTATTATCAAAAAAAACACGTCATTTATTTGAAAGCGATGGTTATAATCTAGCGGTAATTACGATAAAGAATTTGCTCTCACACACTTCGGGAATTCAAGATTATGTAGATGAAGCTTATTTTGAATTCGTCAATCAACATCCTAAATATAAGTGGAAAAAAGACGAGCAGATCAAAAGATCCATCGATATCGGAAACCCTCAGCCTGTCGGTGAAAAATTTAGTTACGCTGATATTAATTATTTACTTCTTACCGAAATTATTGAGCAAAAAACACAGCAGCCATTCTATGCAGCCATCCGAAACTTACTTAGATACAAAGAATTAAACCTAACAAAGACATGGTTTATAAACGTAGAACAATATCCTGAAAACCCCTGCCTCTCGCCCATCAGTACGCAAGCAAGTACAACTGGGACTCGTATGCCATTGATCCTTCATGGGATCTGTACGGAGGCGGTGGGATAGCAGCGACAGCCAAAGAGGCAGCCCTATTTTTCCAATATGTATTTGACGGAAAAATCATTCAGGATAAACAACTTCTTGAAGCGATGCATACCTACGTCTTACCACCAGATAAATCTAAATACTGTTTAGGAATTTATCATTTTGACATGGGGTTCAACGCTTACTATCATGGCGGTTGGTGGTGAACAGATGTCATCTATTCACCGGAGTCTGATGCGACTATCACTGTCTTTACGCTGCAAAAAGGATTTCAGCATGTCATCAATCCATTTATCGGAAAAGAATTTCAAAAGCTATTGATTGCTGAATCAGCAATAAAATAGCAGCTGGCTACAATACTATGGAAAGCTTAAACTTTGATTGCTAAACCACTATAATTTACCAGTAAGCACTAGACAGGCAGTCGCTTACGATATTGGATATAGTATACAATTACATTTAGCAAAACAATAAGAGCCGCTATTATAGCCGCTATATATACAGTGCTATTAACTAATTTATTAGCAACTGAAATTGCTATTAAAGCCCATACAGCTACAAGTCCAAATAAGGGCATATGACGTTGCCATATCATCAATAAGTGAATGATTAATGCAATTGCAAACATGATAATAACCCATGTTGTAGCTGATAATCCAAAACCGTCCCAGCCTATCTTCGTGAGATAGGCTGCAATGTCGGCAATCAAAGCCACTGAAATCCATCCTGCATAAAGTTGAAAAGGGAACTTAAGAAATATACGCTTGCTGCGTGCAGCATGAAACACAATAGATTGTGTATGGTGAATTATCTTTAATAGCGACACAAAAAGTAAGATCATTAATAAAATAGTCAAAAAGGTATAGTCATACAACCAGGTAATGACCCATAGACTATTTGCTAGACAAGAAATCAAGAACCACCATCCGACTTTTAAAACTACTTTTTCCTTTTCGTTTGTCTGTCTGACAAAAGGACCAAAATAAATTACAAATCCAAACAACCCCAAATAAATGAGGCCCCATATGGTAAAGGCATATCCCGCGGGTGTAAATAGATTTTGATATTTAGCAGAAACCGTTGCCATGGTCTCCCCATTAAAAATTCCCGTATTGGATAGGTAATTAATAATCACCGTAATGACCAAAGCAACTCCATTGGTTATTTGATAGATTTTCTTCATTGTATACAGCATAAAATATGTTTAAAAGCTCATTTGACCTCCTTCCGCCGGTCACGTGAACTGCAATAGACTCGTTATCACTAATTCTTAGTTTGATTAAATAATTTTTCTAAAACCTGATAACGGTAATCGAAGATTTGCTCCAACTTTTTTTTAACAAAAACTCCATGCACAATTGTGCCTAGAATTCCCAAAGGCAATTCATAATCTACCCTGTCTTTCATGAGCACTCCTTTTTCATTCGGAATAAACTCATGAAAATGATTCCAATAGGCATAAGGTCCCTCTAGTTGAAAATCAGTAAAACTTTTATTCTTTTCCACTTGCGTTATTTTGGTCTTCCACTTCAGCGGAAACCGAAGGATCGGAGATACCAAATAATCAATGATCATTCCCTCAGAAATTTCTTGCCGACGAAAGTCTGAGACGACAACAAACCCCATATCTTTTGGTGTAATTTCTGAAAGATTCATGGGTGAAGAAAAAAAAGACCAAGCGGTATCCAAATCGCAGGCCAATTGTTGTTCTCTATATATTTTGTACCTCATTACCTCATCTTATTTGAACTAACTTTATTGCTTGTCAATATAACAACACTACCACAAATTAGTTTACAAATATACTATAAAAAACATTTAACGAGGCTATATTATTATCATAAAGAATAATTATATACCAATATAACGATTTAATTTAAAGCTAGCTTTTAAATATACTTTTATCGATGGTTATTTAGTGGACATATCCTTTTCTAGAGCCTTAATAAGGGCTTTCGTATAACTTTTAGAAAAATCAGCTAAGCTGGAAGGGTTGATTGTTTCAGACTGCACACTCCAAACCAGTTGTTCGGAACTAACGTCATATAGATTGCTTTCCAGATAGTACATTTTATCCGTGGTATAATATCCAGGATCGTATGCAATCGGGTACCAATGGGAGTAATAGCTCCAAAAATTACCATACCATCCAAACCTCGGATAAGGCATATAAGGTCCACTTCCCGGTACATATCGGGTTTCGCTGGTTTTGTCGATCAGGGTAACAGTAAAAATAGCATCCGCATTCAGACTGTGTACTGCTTTCATCACTAAATCTCTATTTTGACTTTCATCTTTGGTGAACGTGCGTTTAAAAACATCAGTACTTTTAATAGCCTTGTAGCCATGCATGGAAGCCGCTTCAGCCAAATTGGATTCAATGACTTCCTGTGCTTTAGCATGGTTTGTCATCGCAATAATGAATATTGTTTGGTATTGTTTTGGAGTCAGATCTCTATTTTTATAGACATCTGTTATCCTTGTGGAGGTACTACAAGCCAACAATAAGAAGCTTGAGACAATTGCGGTTAAAAATGACTTCGATTTCATATATTTTAAAAATTAGTGTCCTTTTGAAGTGTAGCAGAGAGTCTCTTCGTATTTTCGTGGGATATGCCAGTACATCGATCTATTTTGGGTAGTCTTAGCGTAAAAACTATAGAACCACCTATTAGACAACAAGTTTACACTGACAATTGTTTTGCAGTTATTAATTATAAAAGAAATACTTTAATTCTTAATTGATATTATCAAAAAGGTCCTTGAGAAGTAAGGACACCACTCATCAGGGATTAAATTTCATCATTCAGGCAAAATCTGATTTCTGTGATGCTTCAAATGCATCACATAGTCATGCATTAAAAATTCGAGGCTATGGTCATTACAAGTCCTTTGTGTCAGTTTATTCGCAATTATATGCTGAAACAAAAACAACAATTGCTCGTTTACCGATCGCCATAGATTGCATAATTTAACGGTCTCAGCATGTTGATAGTCAGCAGATGAACAGTAGGCTACCTGATCATAGTATATTTTTGGATTTTCTTCAAATTGAGCTCTTATAAACCGTCCGTAATTTACAAAAGCGCTATCGACTAAATGACCTAGAATTTCTTTTTTACTCCACTTATTTTGTCCCAATTTCATATTAAAATCGTCCTCGTTTAATTCCATAATTTGCTGGGTAAAATCATGGATAATATCCTCAAATTCTGACAAAAATGTACTCATACCTAAATCTATCTCTTATTGCACTAATTTCTTAACAATGTAATCCCTTGCCTCCACGCTATTGTGCAACGTTCCATTGTTCTACTATTTTATTGTTCCGTAAACTTTTTTGTACCATTCCACAGCTTTTGCTTCGTGCTCTTTCAAAAATTCATCTTTGGCGTCATTATAGTCGTTCCCATCTTTCCATTGCTGGAGTACCAACTTTTCTTTGATCGCCTGATACTGATCTCTTACTTCTTCATGTACACGCAGATAATCGCGAAACGCGATATGGCGCAACCAGTGTTCTGATTGCAACGGTATGCTGTGAATATGCGCTATCCGTAGCGAATGATCATGCAATCGTACTGGAATTTCATCGTCGGGTGCAATGTGCTCTGGCAACCCCAATACTTCAGGCCGATCAATCAGGGCGACAAAAAAACGTCTGTAAGGCATATCCTCATTATATTTTTCATAATATACATAGCATTTACCCTGCAACAGGAACGGAATGCGATCAAGGTCATTTTCTTCCTCAAGACCGATCAATATATCAATGATTGGTTTGGCAGACAATCCCTCAACGGCCGTACTGCCTATGTGATCTACCCTCGACCTTATAGGTTTCAACAATGCAAGAAGTTCATTTTGAATGCTGTCGAAATTCGCTTTCCATATCGGATTATAAGGTTCAAACGGTAAAATCATACGCTATTGTCTTTGTCAATACAAGATAATAGACATCATTCGATCAAATACACCTCGAACGATGCCCTAAAAGTTAAAGTTAATAAATTTATGGTTTTCCGAGAGAACCTATAAACCAGTTCTATTTTTCTAATGCATTTATTGGGCAAATTTCTTCGTCGCTACGACACAGAGGATAACACCAACTGTTACAGCAAGCATGCCAACACTGACTTGTTCATGAAGAAGCCAGGCGGCTAAAGCCAAACCAAAGAATGGCTGTAATAACTGTAACTGTCCGATAGTCGCCGTGCCACCTTGGGCAAGTCCTTTATACCAAAAAACAAAGCCAATAAACATACTGAACAAAGAAACATAGGCTAAACTAGCCCAGGCGCCCATAGGTACAGCATCAAAAGTGGATGGAAGATAGATAAAAGTAAGTGGCAACATCAGCGGCAGCGACAAAACCAGGGCCCAGGAAATGACCTGCCAACCACCCAGTGTCTTGGTCAATTTAGCGCCTTCAGCATAGCCCAAACCACAGAGAATGACCGATAAAATCATTAAAACGTCACCTAAAGGTGAGGCTGTTAGTCCTTGTGCCAGCGCATAGCCGATCACCAGTAGGCTCCCTAAAGCAGAGAACAGCCAAAAGATTGGCTTCGGACGCTCGCCACCGCGTATAATACCAAATACGGCTGTCGATACGGGCAAAATACCGATAAAAACGATAGAGTGCGCAGACGTGATGTGCTGCAGGGCTAAAGCACTCAGTAAGGGAAATCCAACGACACATCCTATTGCAACGATGCATAGCGAACCCAATTGTTTTCTTTCTGGGCGTTTTTCCTTAAAAACGATCAATGTTACCAGTGCCAATATACCTGCAATCGAAGCTCTGGCTAGCGTCACAAATACGGGGTCAAATGCTAAAACCGCCATTCGTGTTGCCGGCAACGAACCACTAAATAATACCACCCCAATAAAACCGTTTAACCAACCGCTTGCGGTATTTTCTTGTAATTTACTTATACTTAATTCTGCCATGTTTCAACCTTTTACACAAAGTTCGTCCATTACAAGAACTAAGCACAGTCACAGTTTTTGATAATTCAATGGACACAGTTACCTTTGAAGACAGATATTAATCCTTATTTTATGAAAAAAGATTATTTGTATAATGAAATAGCAGACAATATTGCGAATAAGATTAATTCAGGTGTCTTAAAAGCTGGCGAGAAACTACCTTCAGTGAGAAATCTAAGTGCTGAACACGGTATCAGTATAAATACCGCAAAAAGGATATTTTTAGAGCTTGAAGGACGTTCACTTATACGGTCCAAACCTCAGTCCGGCTACTTCGTTAGTCCTCCAAACTATTTGCAGCTTCCTTTGGCCGCAGCCAGTCAACCTATTCCAATCGCCAATAACCGAGAACCAGATCAATTAATGAATAAGGTGTATTCAACCATGGGGCGCCGGGATTTAACCTTATTTTCCATCGGTGTTCCTTCGGGAAGTCTCCTGCCTACCGCAAAATTGAAAAAAGAAATCGTTCTCGCTACACAGGAGCTCAGCGATGGTGGCACAGCATATGAGCCCTTGCAGGGCAATATAAAATTACGTCGTATGGTAGCTGTACGTTCATTGGCCTGGGGTGGAAATCTAAACGAAGATGAGGTCGTTACCACCAACGGCTGTATGAATGCGTTGGTTTTATGTCTGATGGCCTTAACCAAACCTGGAGATACACTGGCTCTTGAAAGCCCCTGCTATCCGGGTATCCTCCAACTTGCCGTTAGCCTGGGACTTAAGGTGCTGGAAATAGCCACGGACCCCATTACGGGAATAAACATTGAAGCCCTCAAAAAGCTATTGCCCGAAATCAAACTCTGCTTACTGGTTCCCAATTTTAACACCCCTTTGGGCTATTGTATGCCGGATGAGAACAAGCGGGAAATTGTATCACTGCTAGCAAAACATCATATCCCGCTGATCGAAGATGACACTTACGGCGACCTCCATTTTGGCACCCAACGCCCCAAATGTTGCAAATCTTTTGACCTAGATGGCAATGTACTCTGGTGCGGGTCAGTTTCAAAGACATTGGCTCCGGGCTTCCGTGTCGGATGGGTCGCTCCTGGAAAATACAAGGAACAGATTATCAAACTAAAACTGATCCATTCCCTATCATCTACAGCGATCATCAACGAGGCAGTGGGAAATTTTCTATTAACAGGAAAGTATGAAAATCACCTACGTAAACTCCGTAGATCATTAACAGAAAACTACCGGCAGTATGCCGCTATCATCGCGGACCATTTTCCGGAAGGTACTAAAATAAGCCGCCCACAGGGCGGACTCGCCCTATGGGTTGAATTTCCAAAACACATCGATACAGGCAAACTATACAACTATGCGCTTAAACTACAGATTAGCATTTCACCGGGAAGGATCTTCACCTTGCAGGATCAATTTCACCATTGCATGCGTCTCTGTATTGGCTTACCCTGGAGCAATGAACTCGCCTTAAAGTTAAAACAGCTTGGTAAACTCGCAAAAGCCCTCCAATAGATTATAACATAAAAGAATAAAACCAACAGTCAAGACAACGAAACAACAAGTCGGGGCCTATGCTTACTTGAGTTCCAGCACCAGCCTGTGTTTACCAGCCTCCAATTGGACGATATCGCTGCCTCTAACATTATCCGGTGGATAAAATGTTGCCGTCGCATTAGCAGGTATTTGGATATTATATACGATCATTTTATCCTTTAACTTCCATTCAGAAACAATTTTACCGTAGGGTGAATCGTAAGAAATAGAAGATTCTTTCAGTTCCTGGGGGAAGATAGGTTTTAAGAGTACATGTTTAAATCCAGGTTGTTCAGGATCTGGCAGAATCCCGCCGATAGATTTAAAAAACCAACCACCGATTTCGCCAAACATCATGTGGTTGTCTGAAATATCCCGTGTTGCTTTTAAATCCCAGTTCTCCAACAATGTTGTCGCTCCATTTACAATCCACCATCCCCAAGACGGGTAGGTATCTTGTACCGCGACCTTATAGGCTGTCGTTGCATAACCGTTATCTTTTAACGCATTCAATAATGCTTTAGCACCCAATACGCCTACATCCAAATGAAAGTTGGTCTCTTCCACTTTCTTATTCAGATTGGCTGCAACACGGGCTTTCATTTCATTGGGTACAACCCCCCAATAGAGTGGTACACTCAGTTCGGTCTGTGTTCCATTGCTATAAACACCCTTGGAAGCATCTAAAAATTTAGCGTTGATGGCCGTCTTAATTTTTTCGCTTAGCAGTTCATATTTTTGTTGATCTGCTGTGTATCCAAACAATTTGGCCGCAGCAGCCAAGATGGTCGCATCCACATAAAAATAAACAGATGAGGTCAACTCCAGATTGGACTGTGACTTCACCGGCACCCAGTCTCCACGCCCAAACGTTGTCAATCCAGACGGGCTGATTCCGTCTACATAATCGACATAGCGTTTGATATTTAGGTAGCATTCTTCTAATGCACGTGGATCTCCATAAAACTGATAGATCTGCCATGGAATGATGGCAATGGTGCTTGTCCAATCCAAACCATTTGCGGTACCGTAGCCCCATCCGCCAGTTGGAATAATATCGGGTAAGACACCATTCTCCTGTTGTTCATCACGATGATCCGCCATCCATTTTTCATAAACTGTTATCCCGTCAAAATTGTATAGAGCTGTTTCAATCGCAAGGTGCCCATCCCCTGTCCAGCCGTTCTTTTCCCGTTGCGGACAGTCTGTAGGATAGCCCATCAAATTGGACAAGTAGGCATTGTTGGTCGCTGTCCATAGTTTATTGACCAACGCTGATGATGTCTTGAGCTGTCCAATAGCAGACACATCACTATGCATAAAATAGGCGGTCACAGCCGAACTATCCAATGCAATTGCGGCACTGCTGCTAACCTCGACATAACGAAACCCTTTGTAACCGAACTTGGCCATAAACTCATCCTCGCGGCCACTTAAGGTCAATATATCGGTCTGAAAAGGCTCCTTTTCCTTATCGCCGCGATAATAAACATCAATATTGGACTGATCAAGATGCCCATCGGCCTGCAATCGCTCACCATGCTTGATACGCAGCATAGTACCCGCAGCTCCTTTCACTCTAATTTTTGTAATCCCGGCCATATTCTGGCCCATATCGAACACATAGGTACGTTGGTCTATCTTTGTCACTGATTTTGGCTTATAGGACTTTACGAGCCGAATCGGTACCATCTGTTGGGAAACGATATGCGCTGATGGCGCATTTCTATACTGAACAGCCGGCCAGGCCGAATCATCGTATTTTGGTTTATCCCAGTTAGGTATTTCCAGTCTTGCATCGTAATGCTCACCAGTGTAAATATTATTATAGGTGATTGGCCCCGAAGCAGTCTTCCACTGCTTATCCGAAACAATGGTTTCCGTCGTTCCATCTGTATAAACAATTTTCAGTTCTAAACAGAATGTTGGCCGGGCCCGCCATGGTGCTTTATCAAAGTTCCAAACGGCCATTGGTTGATGATTATACCAGCCATTCCCCAAAACAACGCCAATAGCGTTCTCTCCTTTTTGAAGCTGCTGGGTTACGTCCGTCACGACATACAACGTGCGTCGGTCAAATCGTGTATACATTGGATCCAGACGGTGGTCGCCAACGCGCTGGCCATTAATGGAAAGTTCATATAATCCCGCTGTGGCAATATACGCGCGGGCAGATTTTATCTGCTTATTTGCCTTAAATTCTCTTCTAAAATAAGGCGTTTCCCGTGCATGAATATCCTTATTGTCGCTGATCCATTTTCCTTTCCAAAGGTCCATTCCCATCATTCCTGTTTCGAAAGATGCTATTTCAGAACGTGTTGATACACCATCCTTATCCCATATTTTAACCTTCCAGTAGTACTTAGTCTGTGGCTTTAACTGTGCGCCGTTATAGGACACTAACATAGCCGAGCTGAACTGTTTGCCACTATCCCAGCTATCTTTTGTCTCTTTCAGTAATGCCAGCGAATCTTGCCCTAAAAGGATCTGATAAGCTTGTTGTACCGCACCTTTACGTTGGTCCTCAAGTCGCCAGCTAAGTCTCGGGTGAATTGCATCAATACCCAACGGATTGACCAAATGTTCGCATGTCAACTGCACGGCGCTGCAGTTGTGTTTAGGTTGGGCATAAGTGTTGCTAGCGATACACAACAGTGTTGTCAATAAAATCCTACGCATTAAAAGATACTATTCTTGGTGGTTGTTAAATTGTTTTAGCTGATTCAAAAAACTAATATATCAAATATTTCCCACATACTGACCTGTACTTTCCTGCACAATATGCCTAAGTCTGTAAAATAAATTTCTTGCAACTTTCATAAAAATAACCTTATCTTAGTCGCAACTTTAGGGGTGTCTGCTCGTGCAGGCTGAGATTTTACCCTTAGAACCTGATCCGGATCATACTGGCGTAGGGAAAAGTGAGCTGTCTACAAGGTGCATTGCTGTGCCTTTGTGTAGCCATTCCTAAAGTTTTACCAAAAAAATTAAGGAATGGAACTTACAATAAACCATCAGATTCGATTTTTCGATCCCACACTTACTTCACTTGAAGGCTTGTTGCTTTTGGAATTATCTGGCAAAACTCAGGGTGTGGCTGTAGCCATCAACAACAAAGTCATCCCCAAAAAGGACTGGGCTACGACAACACTTAAACCTTACGATCAGATTATCTTAATTACCGCATCTCAGGGCGGATAGCCATTTCCAAAAAATCAACCGAGTAATTCACCCAATACAGAAAAAAATGACAGCTGAAACAATTACGCAATCACCCTTTCCAAATGCAAAGAAAATTTTTGTATCCGGAAAACTATTTCCTATTCAAGTCGCCATGCGTCAAATCACCTTGAGTCCAACCAAATTAACGAATGGAGAAGTAGAAATTAATCCGCCGGTAACAATTTATGATACTTCTGGACCTTATACGGATGATACCGTCCATATCGATATCCGAAAAGGCCTCCCTCGCCTTCGCGATCAGTGGATCTTGGATCGTCAGGATGTCATACAGCTAGCTGGCATAAGCTCTGAATATGGACAAAAACGCCTTTCTGATTCAACGTTAGATGAACTCCGATTTGCGTATAGCCATAAACCGAAAGTAGCCTCTGCCGGCAGGAATGTCACCCAATTACATTATGCAAAGCAAGGCATCATTACCCCAGAAATGGAGTACGTTGCTATCCGTGAAAACCAACGTATCGAGCAGCTCACGGCCAGTACCCCCGGAATGGATCATCAGCATAAAGGGCAAAACTTTGGCGCTAGAACACATAATAAAGCTATTACACCAGAATTTGTCCGTGAGGAAATCGCTGCCGGAAGAGCGATCATCCCCAATAATATAAATCATCCTGAAAGTGAACCCATGATTATCGGGCGCAACTTTCTTGTTAAAATTAATGCCAATATTGGCAATAGCGCCGTAAGTTCAAGTATAGAGGAAGAAGTTGAAAAAGCGGTATGGGCCTGTCGTTGGGGAGCCGATACCATCATGGACCTATCCACTGGCAAAAATATTCACGAAACCCGCGAATGGATTATCCGTAACTCGCCCGTTCCAATCGGTACGGTACCGATCTATCAGGCGCTCGAAAAAGTGAAGGGGGTGGCCGAGGACCTTACCTGGGAAATATTCAAAGATACCTTGATTGAACAGGCCGAACAGGGTGTTTCGTACTTTACCATACACGCCGGCGTACTGCTTCGTTATATCCATCTCACCGCTTCTCGAGTAACGGGCATTGTCTCCAGAGGTGGGTCTATCATGGCCAAATGGTGTCTTTTCCACCACAAAGAGAACTTTCTCTATACCCATTTTGAGGAGATCTGTGAGATTATGAAGCGATATGATGTTGCTTTTTCACTTGGCGATGGTCTCCGTCCAGGAGCCATTGCGGACGCCAACGATGCGGCTCAATTTGCTGAGCTCGAAACACTGGGCGAACTCACCAAGGTCGCCTGGAAACATGATGTTCAGGTGATGATCGAAGGTCCAGGGCATGTTCCTATGCAATTGATCAAAGAGAATATGGACAAGCAATTGGCTTGTTGTGACGAAGCTCCATTTTATACCTTGGGTCCCTTAACAACTGATATCGCTCCAGGTTATGACCATATCACGTCGGCCATTGGAGCTGCGATGATCGGTTGGTATGGATGTGCGATGCTTTGCTATGTGACGCCCAAAGAACATCTGGGCCTACCAAATAAAAAAGACGTTAAAGACGGTGTAATCACCTATAAACTAGCTGCCCATGCGGCCGATTTGGCCAAAGGACATCCGGGTGCACAATACCGTGATAATGCCTTGAGTAAAGCGAGATTTGAATTTAGGTGGGAAGATCAATTCAACCTTTCCCTGGATCCAGATACCGCACGGGAGTATCATGACGAAACGTTGCCTGCAGATGCGGCCAAAGTGGCACACTTCTGCTCCATGTGCGGCCCCAAATTTTGTTCGATGAAAATTACGCAGGAAATCAGAGATAGTGCCGCACAAGGAATGCTGGAAAAATCGCAGGAATTCATCGCACAAGGAAAAGAGATCTATTTATGATCATCGCTTTGACAGCAGCAGAAACGATCCCTTCTGAAAAAGGGATTATAAATGCTTTGTTCAAAGAAGGACTTGATATCCTGCATTTGCGCAAGTATCATTTTACGGACCTACAAATGTCCAGGTACGTTGAATCTATAGATTCAACGTACCTGGACAGATTGGTCCTACATTCCCACCCTCACCTATCGGCTGAGCTCGGAATCGCACGTATTCATATGAACGAAAAGAATAGAAAGGATAGATCTACAAATCAAATGCTGTCTACAGCAATCTGTTCGACATCTGTGCATGATATCGATCAATTCAATAACCTTGATGAATGTTGGGCCTATGCTTTTCTAAGTCCATTATTTCCAAGCATCTCAAAAGTGGGGTATGGAGTGTATAATGCAAGGTTGGATCAGCTCCCGTCACGCTCCAACTTTACTGTTGGTCTCATCGGTCTTGGAGGGATAAACCAAGGCAACTGTCTTATCCCGATGCAGCAAGGTGCAGATGGAATTGCCTTATATGGTACTTTATGGAAGCACCCTGATCCCGTTCAAAATTTTATAGCATGCAAACAAAAACTATGGAAAAACTCCAATATATATCGCAGGGACAAACATTAACTGAACAAAAAAATAACATACTGAAAGCGCTGGATGCGGGGGCCAAATGGATACAGATCAGATGGAAGGACGCCGATGAAAAGAGCCGCTACCTGCTTGCAGAACAGATCAAGCAAACCTGTTCCGAATTTGGTGCCAGCTGTATTATCAATGACCATCCTTTGCTTGCAGCGGCTGTAGATGCTGATGGAGTGCACTTGGGACTGGATGACTGCAGCGTCACAGCTGCCCGGAACATATTGGGGGCAGGAAAAATAATCGGCGGTACTGCCAATAGCTTTGCGGATGTAAAACAAAGAATAAGTGAACATTGTGACTATATTGGACTCGGACCATTCAACTATACCACAACAAAACAAAAACTAAGTCCCCTATTGGGGATTGCAGGATATGAAAACATCATCCGACAAGTCCACCTAGAAGACTTGCCCCCTATTCCAATATTCGCAATTGGCGGTATAAGCCAACTTGAAGATATCCAACAGCTATTAGAAATTGGAGTTTACGGTGTAGCACTCTCCGGAATCGTAACCAAGACTCCAAACATTGTTTCATCCATCAATAAAATTTTATTATGAACAACCTACATATAGCCGATCGCGTATTTGAATCCAGATTATTTCTGGGTACGGGCAAATTCGGTAATCTCACAGAAATGAGCGATGCCATTGTGGCTTCGGCCTCCCAATTGGTCACCGTTGCCCTCAAACGAATCGACCAGACCAGCTCAGACGACAGTCTCATCAGTGCACTCGACCTGGCGGCAATCGATTTGCTTCCCAATACTTCGGGAGCACGAACTGCTGAAGAAGCTGTGCTCGCAGCCCAACTTGCACGGGAGGCACTGGAAACCAACTGGGTAAAGCTGGAAATTCATCCCGACCCTCGTTATTTACTGCCCGATCCTATTGAAACCCTGCGTGCAACTGAATCGCTGGCCAAACTGGGTTTCGTTGTCATGCCCTATATTCACGCAGATCCAGTACTTTGTAAAAGATTGGAAAATGCAGGTACTGCAGTTGTTATGCCTTTAGGTGCTCCTATTGGTAGTAATAAAGGGCTTCGCACACTAGACTTTCTCGAAATTATTATTGAGGAGAGTAATGTCCCTGTGGTTGTAGATGCTGGGATCGGAGCTCCATCCGATGCCGCCAAAGCCATGGAAATCGGAGCCGATGCAGTCTTGGTCAATACGGCAATTGCGGTCTCCAATAATCCGATACGTATGGCCGAAGCATTCAAAGAGGCTGTTATTGCGGGACGAAAGGCTTATGAGGCCGGTTTAGGAAAGATCGGATCAAAAGCAATCGGTTCGAGTCCCTTAACTTCATTTTTATTTGATTGATGATTCTCTTATGACAGATTTCAAAACGATTCTCGATGAATACTCCTGGAATGACGTCCACACGCAGATTTATGACGCTACCAATCAGGATGTACAACATGCGTTAGAAAAAGACCATTTAACACTCGCTGACTTTAGGGCACTCATCTCACCGGCTGCAGCACCGTATCTAGAACAAATGGCACAAAAAACACAACAAATCACGCAACGTCGCTTCGGTAAAACCATACAGCTCTATGCCCCTCTTTACCTGAGTAATGAGTGCCAAAATATCTGTACATATTGCGGTTTTAGCATGGACAATAAAATTAAACGCAAAACACTTAACAACACAGAACTATTACTGGAGGCAATGGCACTCAAAACCATGGGAATCAACCACATTTTACTCGTTAGCGGAGAAGCCAACAAAACGGTCGAGATCAATTATTTCCTAAACGCTATTCGGCTTTTAAAACCTCATTTTTCACAGATATCCATTGAGGTACAGCCGCTGGAAGAATCCGAGTACCGACTACTACAGGCCGCAGGGGTTTATGCAATTTTGGTCTATCAGGAAACCTACCATCGGGAAGTTTACAAACAATATCATCCGAAAGGAAAGAAGTCCAATTTTGACTATCGTTTGGATACGCCTGACCGTATAGGCCGGGCCGGAATCCATAAAATCGGACTGGGGGTATTACTTGGGCTAGAGGACTGGCGGGTGGACAGCTTTTTCACCGCGGCACACATTTCCTACTTGCAAAAACAATATTGGCAGACACGCTATTCCATTTCCTTTCCGCGCTTACGACCAGCCGCGGGTTCTGTTGAGCCAAATTTTCATTTGGCAGATCGTGATCTGCTGCAGTTGATCTGCGCATATCGTCTGTGGAATGAAAATTTGGAAATCTCTATTTCTACCCGAGAGAACGAAACCTTCAGAGATCATATCATACCTATTGGCGTAACCACAATGAGTGCCGCTTCAAAAACCAATCCGGGAGGCTATGTTGTCGATCCCCAAGCTTTGGAACAATTTGAAGTAAGTGATGAAAGAGATATGGAAACAATAAAAAATCAAATCCGAAAAATGGGCTATTCTCCAGTGATGAAAGACTGGGAAAGCAATTACGCGGGTATTGTACGTTAAATACATGAAAAAAGATAACATTTTTGATCGCTATAGCAGACAGATTTTTATCGAAGAGATTGGCGTTGCCGGACAACGGAAGATTATGGATGCCAAGGTATTGGTCGTTGGTGCAGGCGGACTCGGGAGTCCTGTCGTTCAATATTTAGCCGCGGCCGGTATAGGCAAACTTGGCCTGATTGATTTTGACCAGGTTGAAATCCACAATCTAAATAGACAGATCATTCATTCCGAAGATAATATAAACCAAGCAAAAACAGAAAGTGCCGCAGCCTATATACGACAGCACAATAGCACAATTGATTTTGAACCCTTTCAGGTAAAAATAGATGCTGACAACGCGCTAGCAATGCTCGCTCCCTATCATATCATTGTCGATTGCTGTGATAACTTTACGACACGCTACCTGCTTAATCATACGTGCCTACAACTCGATAAACCTTTGGTATACGGTAGCATCTATGGTTTTGAAGGGCAGCTGGCTGTCTTTAACTATCAGGGTAGTAAAAACCTATTAGATATCTTTCCAACGCCCCCCGATCCGGAGCAGGTTCCAAATTGCGATAAAAATGGGGTGCTGGGCCCCTTGCCCGGTATTATCGGCAGCATGATGGCGATGCAGGTACTTAAAATAGTAACCGGATTACCCGTAGATAGCAACCAGTTAACGGTTGTTGACACATTCCATTGGCGTTTTTCAAAACTTTCATTCTAACGATCATTTCGGAATGCATTCCGAAATGATCGTTAGAATGCTTTAAAAGAGTTCAAAAATTTATTTTAAAACAACTAGCGACAAACAAAATTTCCTAATTTTAGTTTATATATTAGCAAGCTTAAATGTCAAATTTACGATCTGGAATGAAAAAAGTAATTTATCCATTACTCTCCCTCTCTTTATTACCCTTATTTTCTGTCGCGCAAGAGACGAAACTCACCGCTGATGATCTATTTGTAAAAGCGCGAAAAGTAGCTTTTGATTCAAAAGATTATCCGCAAGCCATTCAATTATCTAAACAGGCCCTACTTCAAGCACCAGATTACACGGATATTAGCATTTTTCTCGGACGTCTTTATACCTGGTCGGATAAAATTGATTCGGCACGAACCATTTTTACAGAACTGGATAAAAAGAATACAAGTGATGAAGATTTCTTTTTAGCCTACGCCTCATTGGAATATTGGAATGATCAGACCGACAGAGCGATTGCAATTATAGACAAAGGGCTTAGCATACATCCGCGGTCTCAGGATTTACTTCTTTTAAAAGGTAAAATAAGTTATGGCAATGATCATTATGAGGCAGCCGAAAAGGCAATTAATAATTTATTGGCAATTAATCCCAAAAATACGGAAGCAAGAGCGCTGGCAAAAAATATTGAAGAATATACGGCTAAAAATGCAATCGGTCTGACGTATAATTTCGTCTATTTTGACAAACAGTTTGATCATAATTGGCACATTGTTGGATTAAGTTATAAACGGGCAACACCAATAGGATCAGTTATTTTCAGAACGAACTATGCGAATAAATTTGCAGAAAATGGCGTCCAATTTGAGATGGAGGCTTACCCACGTATTTCAAAGATATTTTACTTATATGTCGGTGCTGGATATTCCAATAATGTGGGGATTTTTGCGAAATATAGAACTGGTGTGTCTCTCTATGCCAATCTTCCGAACAGCTTTGAGGGGGAAATCGGATATCGTCAGCTTTATTTTAGTGACAACATCTGGATGTACACGGCTTCAGTCGGAAAATATTACCAAAACTTTTGGTTCAATCTGAGGACTTACCTTACACCGGGCGAAAAGAATATTTCCCAATCCTATACCGGAACAGTCCGCTATTATACAAAAGGAGCAAATGATTACTTCGGATTTAGTGCCGGAACGGGTCTGAGCCCCGAGGAAAACCGAAATAATCTATTGGACAACGCTTCCTATAAATTAAAAACATTCAAAGTAGGTGCCGAGTATAATTTCTCCGTTAAGCAAAGTAACTTATTTTCAATTTCGGGCACCTATTATAACCAAGAATTCAGGCCGAAAGAGCGAGGAAATCAATTGGACATCATCCTTGGTTATATTCGAAAATTCTAGTTCTTCTCTGTTCGATTAAAGTAATTTGTATAAACACTATCCGGAAGAAGTCGCTTTTGCGTATAAAAAAGTTTGTTCTTGCGCTTAAATAATTCAAAGCGCTTGGACAATTCTTCTTTCGCATTATCAGCAGCGGCATCTTCATTGAGCACACCATCCAGTTTATACAGTTGTCCATCGGAAAGATGGTAACTGCCTTTCACAAAATCAATCAATTGATTTTTACTCTGCATCATGGCTATACCATCTCCCTGTGTCGAAGCCCCCTTATCGAGCCCTTCACCGATCCATGTAACTTGGCTAGGAGTTTTAAGCCCAAAATTTTCACGATAGTAGGCCAATATAGTAGGCGCGACATCAAAATGGCTAACAAAATTATGAAAAGTCTTTGGCCCTTTTAAAAGTGGTGAATAAATCAACAAGGGAACATGAAAACGATCGATTTTGCTTTGCAATGGTATCTCAGGCATCGCGTGGTCTCCAGTTATGACAAAAATAGTATTCGCAAAATCTAGTCTCTTTTTATATTCTTTAAAGAACTGCTCCATCGCATCATCCAAATTCAGTACCGAAACAAGTTGGGTACGGTTCTCCAAAGCCCACTTTTTTTGTTCCGGTGTAAGGTTCAATGTTGCTATACGTTGATCAAACAATTGCTCATAATGAGCCGCATTATTAATCAAAAACGGATTGTGGGTTGATAGCGTCAAAAGCACATGGAAATAAGGGTGTTCCTGTACTTTCTGTACTTCAAGAAGTTTGCTAAAGACAGCCTGATCTTCATATCCCCAGCTCTCCCCTCCCTTTTCGGGCAATTTTTTATAAGGAGGTCCGAATGCCGCTTGGTCCATGAGCATATCTATTTTATTATAATCCATGAACTTTTTCATGAAATCGAAATTAGAATGACCACCATAGAAAAATCCAGTATTGAATCCATTACTCTTCAGAATATTAAATAAATTGAAGTTGTCTGGCAAGGTGTCTTGTTCCAGGAATCCATGTGTCGCAAAAGGCAACGAACCTGTTATGGTCGGTAAAACGGAAAATGTCCGACCCGAGGAACTCATATTATTATCCCAATACAAAGACTGTTGCTTCAATGTACCTATAAAAGGTGTAAAGTTGCCAATATAGCCATTTTCAGCACTATAGGCATGTCCTAAACCTTCGATAACAAGAATGACCAAATTAGGTACTTTCGCCGTTTTTTGCATGTATGTCCCCAGGAAATCTTTCGTATCCTCTTTTTTCAAAAAAGGAAATTTAGTATCCAACACTTTTGCATCATCATCGTCTTTATTGAACATAGCGAACATCCCGGGGTGATCATCCACGTAATTGGATAAATTAGAATCAAAAAAATAACGCCATTTACTCCGACTTGCATTGGCTACGAATTCATCTTTTTCAGCGCTACCCCCCAAAAACGAAGCCGAGGAGATGAAAAACGATATAATCCCCAAAAATAACAGTGCAATACTAGCATAGGGCTTTTTGAATGTCTGTTTATTGGCAATCCAAAGGGGAACCCAAGAAATTACGATCAATAATAAAAGTAAAGCAATATTGGTAAAACTCAACATACCGCTAGCCTCCAAAATTTGCTTCATCTCTTCCGAACTGTAATAGAACATATCAGCTCCAAGCAAATTTCTGGATTCGCCAAAATACAGAAACAAGATGAATTGCATAACGACAATAAACGAGAACGATATAACCATAAGAAGTCTCGCCCAAAAACTGCTTATGAACTGAAGCAATAAATAGCCGATTCCCAAACAGGCCAAGGCTTGAAAGATGAACAAGACGTTATCCAAAAACAGGTATTTCCCGGCATGTGACTCCGAAAGCTGAACAAATCGACGACCGTACCACCACCATTCTACACCAACGGACAACATATACAAGGCAAAAACAACCAACATAACAGGTCCTAAGCTCTGTAACGAAAGATTTAATCGCTGACCGAGGTATTTCCAAACCGACTCATTCGCATCTTTTTGTTGAAAGCCTTGTCGTGTCATTTCTCCCCAGCCATGCTGCTTTCGAAAGTAATCAACAACCCCCTGTACCCCGGCTTTAACAACAATGGGGTGAAAGTATAAAGGTTCTAGTATCGCCGTAGTTATTAGGGTGGAAAGATCTCGTTTCTTAGAATAAACCTGATGACTAACAAGATCAACCAAGATCGCATAGATCGAATACAAAATTCCGGAAGCAATCACCAATGCAAATAGCGCAAAGAAAAATGGCCAGTTGATGATTCCCAGAATAAAAAAGATTATAAAAACAATATAGCCCGTAAATTCGACAATAGGCCCCAGGAACTCAAAGAAAAACCAATAAGGCATACTGACCATACCAAAACGGCCATATTTCGGATTGAACATGAGTTTTCGATGTTTCCATAAGGTTTCCATAGTACCCCGCATCCAACGATTACGCTGTTTACGTAATACTTCTTTTGACTCGGGTACTTCGGTCCAGCACAATGGATCAGGAATGTTAACCACCTCGTAGGCTTGCTTTTGCTCCTCCATATAGCGGCGCATACGAACAACAAGCTCCATGTCTTCTCCCACCGTATTTCGGTCATACCCCCCACAAGCCAATACGATCTCCCGGTCAAAAGCGCCAAATGCCCCGGAAATAAGAATTAAACCCGAAGCCCTTGACCAAGCCATTCGACCTAAAATAAAAGCACGGATGTACTCTAAAGCCTGCGTACGCCCCAACCATGATTTTGGAAGATTAACGTCCACGACAGAACCATTCACGACATTACAGTTATTGGCCAAACGTATAACTCCGCCACAGGCTATAACGCGTTTGTCGGTCTGTTCCAAAAATGGCTTTGCTAATTTTAAAATAGCATCCTGTTCCAAAATACAGTCTACATCAATACAGACGATATAATCTCCAGAAGAAATATTAACACCGACGTTGAGCGCATCAGCCTTACCGCCATTTTCCTTGTCAACAACAATCAGCTTCTTAAACGCCGGATTTTTGCTCTTATAGATCCCTCTTATATCCTTGGTCTCAATATTTCCCTGAACAAAAAAAGACGTGGGTTCAAGTTCATAAGAGGCGATCAATTTCAAAATTGAGTCGTCTTTACTACCATCATTGACGATGATAATTTCCAGATTATGATAATATAGCGACAATAAAGAACGTACATTTTCAACGATGGTCATCCCCTCATTGTAAGCTGGAGCAATCAGACTGAATGTAGGCGCGTTGGGGTTGGTAGCAATAATACTATAGTCCGTAAACGTATTATTATGTTTGTAACGAAACACCGCTCCATAAGCGTATAGCCCTATCCAAGTATAGATAATGAATACTGCTGCCGAATAAAGCAAAAATAACCAAACTATAATTTCGTATACGATATGGGAAAACTCTAACATTTTTTCTCTTGCAATGCGTGTTTAATAATTTGTGTAAGTTCGTCGTATGTATCTTCACGTTGTGAAATTTCACGCAGATACTGTTCTTCTCCTAGCACAACGAGTACTTCTGCGGCAGAAATTTTAATTGACACTTGACTATGATTCCAAAGTTGATCCTTCAGAAAATGCTCACTTTCTCTACTTTTGGCAATTTTCATCGCTTTAAGGATTTCTATCTGAACTTCGATTGGTTGCAGATCAAAATTTTGTATAAATTGCTGAATCGTCCCACTATTCTCAATGGCCTGCAATGTCCGTATGGCTTGTATACGAACCTTCGTAGATAGATGATCCAATAGGTTAAAAACTTCCGTATAAAAAGTCATCAATCTAAATTTTCGGATCAAGCGCAACGTAAATATGACAACAGAATCATTTGAACTCTTAAGCCAGGTATCAACGTGTAACTCTGAAAGTTCCGGTATTTCATGAATAGAAAACAATAAACGTAATTGTTGCCAGTCTGATAAGGGACGATCGAAATGATCCAAAAAACCAAGCCCCTCATACCCTTTGAAAGTTACAATTGCATATTGTGCTTCTTGATATACTGCGGTACGGGAATCATTAAGCTTGGCTGTTATCTCTGGGATTGCTGATTCGACATTCATTGCAGCAAGCTCCTGAACCCCACCGGCAACCAAATAAGCTTTTCTATGCCGAAGCTTCCGCCAAGCCTCATCCTCCAATTTAAAATCATGAAACAACCTATTGATCGATTGTTTAGCTCCACCAGAAAATTTTCTATCAGAGTCAACTAATACATCTAAAAAAAGAGCTCGAAAAGACGGTTCTTTCAAATACTCCGCAAACTCCAAATCTCGATCGCTATTCTCATCGCCACCGACAATAGTCTCCATAATTTTGTACTCGATGATCTGTCGCCACGATTGCCTATTATGAAGGATTCTATAGCTATAAAAGCTGTATCCCAGTACCGTGATAATCAACAATAGTACTAAAATCAATACGATAACAATCGCCAGAATAAGCTCATGTAGCTCGATATGGTGATGCATAATTTTATTTATTTATTAGGCGTTTTATTCTAAGAATCAGTTCGTTTGGACTAAATGGCTTAACCATAAAATCAGATGCGCCTAAATCAAATGCATCAACCACGACCTCCTCTTGCCCCATACTTGATAATACGATGACAGGGATTTTCTTTCCAATACGCTTTATTGCCGAAAGAATTTCAATACCAGAAGCAAAAGGCATCATAATATCCGTTACAACTAAATCCAAATCTAGCTCATTAATCTTCTCGATGGCTTCACGGCCATTTCTGGTCAGCACCACTTCGTGTCCTTCTTTCACTAATTTGTGTTCAACAGTACGCAGTATCAATTCGTCGTCTTCCGCTATTAAAATCAACATATCATTATTTATTTAAGATTTTTGTAATTAATTCCAATCCTATATCCATTTCTTGTTCGATTGCCACAAAAGCGGTCGCGAGCTCAGTTTCAATCGTTGGGCTGGTCTCCAAGTCTTTGGTCATTTGGGCCAACTTGATCAGTCCGGCTGTCGATGAAGTTCCCCGTAACTTATGAAGGAGTTCTTTGATGCGTACAATATCGTTTGTATCAATTGCCTCCTTTAACTGATTTCTGGACCCCGTGATTTCCCGAACGACCAAATCCAGAAAAAAGGTTAAAAATGCAGGATCATCACCCGCCTGTTCTTCGAGGCGCTGCATATCCAAATGCTCATCCAAATCCTCCAGATCTGAAGCTTCGGCAGCACTAGGTTTCACCGATAACATCGCTTTTTCCAAGGCTTTGAATAAATCCTGTTGCCGAATAGGTTTAGCTAGAAAGTCAGACATCCCCGCTTCGAGACAGCGTTCTTTTTCGCCTGAAATATTACCGGCGGTAACACCGATAATAGGTGTTTCAGCATAACCTGCCATTTGCCGGATCTGTTTGGTTGCTTCGATCCCATCGACCTCGGGCATCTGAACATCCATCAAAATAAAATCAAATTGTTTTTCTTTGCAAGCATGAATGGCTTGTGCTCCGTCAGAAACTTCGGTTAAGAGTGCCCCTGGCATTATACTTGCCATCATGCGTAAATTAAGGGCCATATTAACGGCATTGTCGTCTGCCAACAGCACCTGAACGTCTTGACCGTACGGATCCGATGATAACGATAAGTTTGCATTCGCCTTTAATTGTACTGCATCCTCCCTATTCTGTTGTATCGCCCTTCTTAAAGTCGAATACAGTTCCTCGGATTTAATCGGCTTAAGTAGACAGAATGACCGCTCTTCTTGTCTAAATGCTGAAATCACCTCATGCTCTTCTGACGAAGTGTGCAACACAATCAAGGGGATACCTTCTTCCTGTTTTCTAAAGAGTTCTTTGATTTTTTCTATTGTTTCGAGGCCCGATAAGATCGGCATATGGTAGTCCATTAAAATAACATCGAAACGTTCCCCTTTCATCAACAACTGTAAGGCTTCCATGCCGTTTTCTGCGAGGACAGATTCGACGTTTTTATAGGCCAACATATGTTGCAGGATGATCCGATTATTAGCGTTGTCATCGACAACGAGGACACGATTTAAAGGTAAAGCTGTATCTTCATCCTCCATTTCTTCACATCGGACCTCGATATCAAAATAGAACGTCGACCCGACACCCTGTTCGCTTTCCAGATTCAATTTACTTCCCATGTATTTCAAGAGGTTGTTGGAGATGGTCAAACCGAGTCCCGTGCCCCCATATCGTTTACTTACCGAGCTATCTTCTTGCGTAAAGGCATCAAAGATGCGTTGTTGCTTCTCTGGCGGAATTCCTATCCCCGTATCTCTAACCGCAAAACGTAAGGTTAATTTATTCTCATCATTGCGAAGTTTACTGATCTTAAATTCGATTTCGCCTTTTTCCGTAAACTTAACTGCATTACCTAATAAATTCACCAGCACTTGCTTAATACGTGCCTCATCAATCCAAACAAAAGCCGGCAGTCCCTGCTCAATGTTCAAAAGCAGTTCGACTTCTTTTCGTTGTGCTTGATAGAGAACAACATTAATAACCTGATTGGCTACATCATATACGTTATACTTATCAACAAATAGTTCGAGTTTACCCGATTCAATTTTTGAAAAGTCTAAAATGTCATTAATAATATTGAGTAAGCTATTTCCTGATTCATTGATATAGCCGAGGTATTGGACCTGTGTATCATTTAATGGTGTTTTTAACAACAAATCGGAGAATCCGATCACACCGTTTAAAGGCGTTCGAATTTCGTGACTCATATTGGCGAGGAATTCGGACTTTGCTCTACTCGCCAGATCGGCCAGTTCCTTCGCTAACTTTAATTCATCATTTATTTTTACCGAATCCGTGATATTTTGTGTAAAAATAATGATCCCACCTATACTTCCATCAGCAAGATGCCAAGGTCTTACCTCCCAATTGAAATGTTGCGCTTCGGCAAGTCCGCCAGCCTGTATGACCTCATCCGTATTCTTATAAGGTATTCCCTCCAGCGCATCAAGGTAGATTTTTTTTCTATTTTCTGGGATATTTGGAAACAGATTGAAAAAGTTACTACTTGGCGGCAAGCTTACCCCTTCGTGAAAATCTTCTAACCATTGATTACTGACCGAAATATAGTTAAAGTCTCGGTCAAACATAGCAACCGAAGCAGGAACATAATCCACAAACGCACGTAACATCGATTCTTTGCGTTTCAGCTCCAAGAATAGCGATTTACTTTGATCGATATCCTGAATAATTCCAAAAACACGCTTACACACATCGTTTTCAAATTCGGGAATACCTTTTACCCGTACCCAAATTGATTCGCCATTTTGCTTTAATAGGCGCAATTCGGTATCGTAAGGTGTTCTTGATGTAATGGCGTCTTCAAAAATTTCACGCAAAATAACCTGGCTTTCCGGCTCATAAAATCCGATTGCATGTTCAAAATCAGGTGTAAAATCAGAAGCCACACCATGAATTAGCTTCGTGGACTCGGACCAATAGACCTTGTTTTCAACTAAGTTGACCTCCCATCCGCCAACCTGAGCGACAGCATTGGTCTGCTCCAGGATCTGTTTGGTATGCAAAAGATCATTTTCAAGTCGCAATCGATCCGTCATATTCAAGGCTGTACTGACAACATAAGATCGTCCATTCTCATCCGTCTCCAACATATTGTGGTATAGCCAAGAAATATCTTCACCATCTTTTGTTTGGAGAACCATCATTCCAGAATCCTCTTTATTGCTGGCAATGCGCTTGAGATATTCTTCAACCAGACCCACATGATGAGACGGAACCAATTTCTTGAGGTTAAGTCCTTTTACCTCTTCTTTGGCATACCGCAACACCTCTCTTCCTTTTTCATTGACGGATAGAATATTACCGTCCAAATCATGCATACTCATGAGGCCAATCGCATTTTCAAAAAAGCTACGAAATCTACGTTCGGAATTCTCCAACTTGAGTTTTTCTTCGCGCTCTTTTGTTACGTTTCTGCCAAAGGCCAGAATATCATGATTTATCGGATCATATTTGAAATGCCATTCAATTTCGACAACTTGACCATTTTCTATTTTAGTCCTACTCGTAGATTGAACGCCGTACTTTGTTTCCTCAACTCGACCTAAGTCCGACACTAACTCCCTTTCAGTGTCCCCCAATAATGTAAAAATAGATTTGCCTAAACTATTCGATCTGGACAATCCCAAGACTTTACTAAATGCAGGGTTAACTTCTTTTACCTTGCGCGCCTCATCCAATACACAAATAATATTGTTCGTCAGGTGAAAAATTTCGGAGAAATAACCAGCCTGTACTTTTCGTTTTTTCCCCAATAATATTTTGGTCACCGCCTTGCCAAGCTCCTCCAACGAGTCTTTTTGTTTATCCGAAAGCTTTTTCGGATGGAAATCAATGACACAGATTGTCCCAAGAGCATCACCATCATCATCCAAAAGAGGAACTCCGGCATAAAAACGGATATTTCCTTCGCGAATCAATGGATTGGAAGACGAGCGTGAATCTTCAAAAGTATCTTCAATAACAAGGACCTCCTTACTCATTATGGTGTATTGACAGACCGTATTCTTCCTTTCAACGGTATCCAGCTCCATCCCAACGCAACTTTGAATACGTTGTGTTTCTTCTTCCATCATGGCAATTAAAGCTGCAGGACAATCTGTAATCAGACAGGCTGCCTGCGCAAAAACATCCAGCTCAGGGTCTTTCCCGAGTCCCATTAACTCATAGGACTTTAATTTTTCTATCCTTCTTAACTCATTTTCAGGAAAAACATTATTTGCCATTCACTTCTAATATTTAGATCTGGTTTATTGTGACCGTGAAGTTAATAAAAACATTATTTAACGCCTAAACAATAAGGAAATATTGATCAGATAATGTTTTATAAAGAACAAACAACTGGTCAATTAGTTGATGCAATAAAAAGATTTACCAGACATCCTCTTCATAATTTAGTTATTTACTAATTGAATTTTATAAAGCTTGACCTTATTAAGAAAGACAAACTGTACGTTTTAGGAAGTCTGTACAAACTGATCAAATAAATAGCTTAAAAACGAAAGAGCCCCGCTAGATGTGATAGCGGGGCTCTTCAATATGTCTAAATTAAAAAAGTTTTTCAATACTCTGTTCGGCATAGCCAGCACTTGCTGTCATTCCTTTCCCTCCAATACCGGTTCTAACATGTATTCTTGGGCTAACGTCGATTTCAAGAATATGATCTTTGTGCTGCGAATAATAACCTGCCCAAGAAGATGAAATCCAGGTACGGTCCATTGGCATGATACGGTTGGCTTCCGCAATCATCAATTCATTGATATAGGAGCTTACTGAGAAGCCCAGTTCATCCAGTCTGTTTCCCGTTGCATATTCATGCGAATCACCGATAATAATACTACCATCCGTGGCCTGTTTAAATAGGATATGAATTCCATAATTGCGCAGCTCCTGGTAGTAATCAGGCATTGGAATTGTTTGAAACGAAGGGCAATATTCTTCAAAACTCTCGTATCGACGAATGGTCAACCCAGTTAAGATATTCCCAGGAAGATAAATATGAGCCAAAGGCTTTGTACGCATCATTTGCAGCTTGCTAATTTCAAGCCCGCTATTATCAAACAAGGAACGATATAAAATTTTAAACTCGTATCCATTACAGATAAGCAATTTCTTCCCTTCAAAGTTTTCTAGCGTACTGCTCGTGACAACAACAGCATTATTTTTATCCTCGCAGGCCACAATTGTCGTATCGTATTTCAACGTATAGTCCACAAACTTATTTTGCATATAAATATGCAGCTGTCTAATCATTGACTCGGGCTCTACACTGAGTTCCTGCGGAAAAAAGATAGCCTCTTTAACATAATCAGCATTCATTACGGGATATTGCAATAGAACTTGCTCCTTTGACCAAAGTTCATGATCATATCCTTTTCCCTGATAGTGCTTAGATAGCTCGTGAAGCACCTGAACTTCATCACTATCCGAAGCAATATAGATGCTGCCGTTATTTCTAACGGATATATCCATCTCTTTCTGAATAGACTGATATATTTCAAGTCCTCGCACACCATAATCAAACCATTCGCCTGCCATCCCCGATGGCACTACCTGTCCGAAATTACGAACAGTAGATCCCACGGGGAAATTATCTTTTTCGAGTTGGAGCACGCGTAATCCCATTTGTAACGCATGATAGGCATGAAAGGTCCCTAAAATCCCACCCCCAACAATAATTAAATCATATGTATTTGTTTTCATCTTTATAAATAGAATATCATAAAAAAGTATAGTTAACTAATTTGCACTTCTCCTTTTGTGGTATGCCAAGGAGCCAACAACTCATCATCACTTCCTTTCATCTGTTCTTTTTTTCGAATAAAATAGAGTAGAGAGAAGATACCCAAAATAGCTCCGATAATAGAGGCTAAAAAGACCAATTGAATAAAGTAATTCCCCCAAGTGACAGAATTTGGCATAAATTCTTTGTTTACCAATATCAGAAAACTACCTGTAATCTCCCCTAAAAATAGCTACGATTATTAATGTAGTTTTATAAATTAGGGACAATGAAAAAAAGCAAATTCAGCGAGTCACAGATCATCAA